>PWJQ01000005.1 GCA_003560875.1 Methanomassiliicoccaceae archaeon | reverse complement strand
ACGGGTTTGCTGACAGTTGATGAGTAACTGGAGCGATGACCCAATAATTCATGGAGGGTAGCTCCCCCCATGGTGGAAACCCGCTGATGGGGGTTCAAATCCCCCTGCCCCCACTTTAAACTCTAAATCTCGAATCCCGGGCAAAACTCATTAACAAACCACCTTCCCAACTTCTGATTTCATTCAATACAACCACTCTGCCATCAATCGGCGGATTGAAAGTTATGAATATTATAGACGCCAATATATTGTTCCATGGACTCGTGCAGCGGAAGGGATGGGGCGAATAAGTCTGCCAGCAAGGAACGCGTCATGGTCTCCTGCGTGACCTTCGAGACCGCCAAGGTGGTCGAACCGGTCAAGGACTACGACGCTACCAAGGTCCACCTGATCTATTATGTAAAGGATGAGTCCAACCCTTCCTATTCGGTTTACAGCGAGTTCCTGCAGGAGGTCAAACGTCAACTGACCGAGGATGTGGGTCTTGAAGAGGATTCCATAATCGTCCATTGTCTCCCCGTCTATAGTTTCAAGCACATGATGAGGGAGGTGTACCGTATCCTCAAGGGGGAGATTGAGCGCTACGCCGAGGGCGCTGAGATATTCGTTAACGTGTCCTCCGGGACATCAGAGTACACCGCCGCCGCGACCATCGCTTCGATGATGGTCCCGGGTGTGACGCCTTTCACCGTATCCACCCGGGATTTCTTCATACCTGCTGAGCGGATCAGGGACATCTATTATGACCAGGGAGTTCCCGTTGGCATGTCCAAGAACGTGTACAGTCCCCTGCCCTTACAGAAGTATCCCATGGAGGCCCCGCCGGAGGACCTCGTGAGGGCTTTGAAAGTCTTCCACGACCGCTCGGCAGATGGCAACTCCATCTCCCACGTTTGGATGATAAGGGCGCTTATAGAGAAGGGCGTCTGGAGGGAGGGGGGCGAGGCACAGATCCCTGAAGGAGGGGTGAATAAGATAAAGGTGAGTCAATCCATGAAGATGTATTACATACGCCATTATCTCAACAAATGGTGTGACAGGGGCTGGATGGAGAAGGACGATGTCAAACATCGACTCACCGATGCCGGCAAGAACATCATCGAGATGTTCCCCCCCTCTGAATGAACGATCATTCAGCTCATGCGGAGGTATAACACCCTAGCATATATTTATCCTGCAAACGTTCCAAGCTCGGAGAGGGCCCCTGAGCCAGTCTTATATGGTGGGGAAATCGACCTGGACTATACGGGCTCCGCCAGGGGACACGGTCCGCGCAATGGTCCAGGTCGTTTTCGAATTCAAGCGCGCGGACGGTCCCCGTTATTTTCAGCGTCCTGCAGATAGGAAATCGCCAATTCCACATAGGCAGGCATGAAGAACTTCCTCTCCAAGCCCTTGGCGTTCATGTAACGGACCTTGCCGAAAATCCCCCTCTCCTTCCAGGGCCGGTCATGCTTTCCGAAGCACCATGCGACACCGGCGTAACCGTTGGGGTCCCTGCCGTCCAGCTCATAGCGGTCGTTCAGTGTGATGGCGGCTTCGTACGCCTTCTCCGGCGTCTCCGACCACTCCAGTATCTTCTTCCCCAAATACATCCGCATGTAATTGTGCATCTTGCCGGTGGCAAGCATCTCGCTCTGAGCGGCGTTCCAATAGACATCGTGCGTCTCGCCCTTCTCCAGTTCCTGTAAGGAGTAGGTGTAATCCCTGTGGTCGTCACGATGCTCATCCAACGTCTTCACGGCCCAATCAGGGAGGCATTCGAAGCCGTCGTAAGAAGGATTGTAGGTCACAAAATTTACAGCCAATTCCCTACGAACTATAAGCTCTTCCAGGAAAACCTCCGAGCCTATCCTCCCACTAACCTCCCCGGCGATCGTCAGCGGGGATATCTGGCCGAAATGCAGGTAAGGGGACAGGTCCGATGTCCATTGCCCGGAAGGTTCGTTCCTTTTCTCCGCATAACGGTACAGACGCTCATCGAGGAACCTCTTCAGACGCTTTGAGGCCTCATTCTGACCGCCTTTGTGCTGAGTCGAGGGCAAAGGTCCTGTCATATCCAGACTATCCAAATACTCGTCGACCCCCTTCCAGGCGTATCCTTCATCCCAGATGCGATCGCTGCGCGATCTCAACTCCCGTTCTGGGGCGGATACCATGTTCTCATCGATGAGGGGCGTTATACGCCTCCTCAGCGTGGCGGCCGACCACTCCTCCTTCTGTGACGCCATGGAAACAGGGACCACGACATTGTCCTCCGCCTGCCATACGGGGATCTCAGTCGATTCAAGAATTTGTTCATACCATCGAATCTGATGTCTCAGATATCCCTGGTCCATTACCAGGGCTGCGGCACCTGCGACATGTTCCATGACCTCCGTCATCATGTCGCCTTGACGTACTGAGAAGGCGATCCCCCTCTCAGACAACCTGTCCGCCACATCCTGCAGTCCTTGGATCATGAACGTGAAGGAACGACGGTTGGCCGATGGATATCCGGGGTCGATGACGAAAAGAACCTCAAGTGGCTTGCCCGTATTGTTGGAGAGTTCTACGGCGTGCTCCAATGCATGATTGCATTCGCTGCGTTGTGAGGCCTGCATCCAATAGACCACACGGTCCCCCTGTGCACTTCCGCCGCGTAATTCCTTAACACGGTCCATAATGGTCCATGATGCTCCGAACGGTTAATATTGACCCTTAAAGGAACGGAGGTCGGGGTTTATCGGCGGAGGAATTATCACTTTTGATAATAGTCCGATAAGGTTTTAAACAATAGTTTATACTGGGAGGAGTGGAGGGTCCCTGCGGACCTTCTCCAACTTCCCCACCATAAAAGATTCTCGGGGGCCCTCCACAAGACTCAATTTCAGTCTCCGTTGTACTCATCCTTCATCAGGATGTACTCCATGGAGTCCACGAGCGCCATCAATGACGCTTCTATGATGTTCTCCGACACGCCCACCGTGGTCCATGAACTGTTACCGTCGGTGGACCTTATCAAAACCCTGACCTTGGCGGCGGTGCCGGCCTTCTCATCGATCACCCGCACCTTGTAGTCGGTGAGGCGTATGTCGTTCAGCCGGGGGAAGAAACGCGACAATGCCTTCCTCAAGGCTTGGTCCAAAGCGTTCACCGGACCATCGCCGTCAGCGGCGGTGTGTTCCACGTTACCGTAGCGGTCGACGACCTTCACCGAGGCTTCCGACGAGAGCACCGAACCCCTCTGGGAGTCGATGTACAGCCGGAATCCCTGCAGTTCGAAGGGGGTGACCTGCTCCTCACGGAAACGACGGACCAGCAACTCGAAGCTGGCTTCAGCGCCCTCGAACTGGAAGCCTTGCGATTCCAAGGTCTTGATGTGTTCCAGTATGGGGCGGCTCTCCTCCTTGCTGTCATCGATTCCGAACTCCCTCACCTTCTCGAGGATGTTGCTGGTTCCAGACATCTCCGATATCAGGATGCGACGGCGGTTGCCGACCACCGACGGGTCGACATGCTCATAAGTCCGGGAGTCACGTGCCATGGCACTGACATGGACGCCTCCTTTGTGGGCGAAGGCACGGTCGCCGACGAACGGCATCCCTGGTTGGGGGAACATGTTGCTCATCTCACCCACGTAGGTGCTCAAGGACCTGAGTCGTTTGAGGTCCTTGACGTTCGTCGAAACCCCCAGTTTCAACATCAGGTTGGGTATCACCGAGCACAGGTTGGCGTTCCCGCAACGTTCGCCGATGCCGTTTATCGTGCCTTGCACCATCGTGGACCCCATCCGCACGCCGGCATGGGAGCAGGCGACGGCCAGGTCAGAATCGTTGTGACAGTGAACACCGACAGGTTTCGATACGGTGGCCATGACCTTCTTGACCGCCCTTCCCACATCGTATGGCAGCGAGCCGCCGTTGGTGTCGCAGAGGACGAGCCATTCCGCCCCACCGCGTTCTGCAGCCTGGAGGACTTCCAGGGCGTATCCGGGGTTGTCCTTGTAACCGTCGAAGAAATGCTCAGCATCGAATATAACGCGCTTGCCGTTGTCCTTGAGATGACGGACGCTCTCCTCGACGATCCGGAGGTTCTCCTCCAGACTGACCTGTAGAGCCTTCTCGACATGGAGGTCCCAGGTCTTGCCGAAGATGCATATCCACTCCGTCCCCGCCGCTATAAGCGAAGCGAGTCCGGCGTCGCGGTCGGCACTGCTCTTGGCCCTGCGCGTGGAGCCGAAGGCCACCAGTCTGGTGTTCTTCAACTTGATTTCCTTGGCACGGGCGAAGAACAGATCGTCCTTGGGATTGGAGGAGGGCCATCCGCCCTCCACGAAATCTATCCCGAATTCATCCAATCTCTGGAGTATCTCCAGCTTATCCTCGGTGGAGAAGGAGACGCCTTCAGTCTGGGCACCGTCCCGGAGGGTGGTGTCGTAGAGTATGACTTTATCGGCCAATAATGTGATCAACCCTTTTGAGTTATTGCCCTGGGGCCTTTTCACTATCCCGTGCGTATTATTTATTATTGACGTTGGAACGCATTATCGCCAGCAGGTCGCTCAGTATCGCGGAGGCGGTCTCCATCCTCCCCGCTCCGCGGCCGCTTATGCTGATGGGCCCGGCCAGATCGGTGTTCACCTGGGCCACGTTGAGGGTGCCGGTGACGCTCAGTGGGTGACCTTTGGTCACAAGGCGCGGTGACACCTCGAGACGCTCCGGGGAGATCTCCCCTATCAACCTGACGCAGTAGTTCTGCTCCGCGGCCATGGCGACGGCCTCCTCGGTTATGGATGTGATCCCGGTCACGTCGACATCCTCATAGGTGCAATCGATACCGAAAACGGAGTTGGCGAGGATAACGACCTTGCAAGCGGTGTCCACGCCGTTTATGTCGTAGGACGGGTCACTCTCGGCGTACCCCAGTTCCTGGGCCTCTTTGAGAGCCTGCTCGAAGGGTAGTCCGTCATCCATGCGGCTGAGTATGAAGTTGCATGTCCCGTTGAGTATACCCATCACGGAATCGATGTTCTGACCCATGAGACTCTCGCGGCAGAGGTTGATTATGGGCATGGCTCCGCCCACCGAGCCCTCGTACCTCATCTCCACACCGTTCGCCTGTGCCAGCCTCGATAACTCTCCGAAGGCCAGTGCCAGTGGGCCCTTGTTCACGGTGACGACGTGACGCCCGTTGCCGAGGGCGCTCTTGATATGATGCAGTCCCGAGCCACCGGTCTCGATGTTCGTCGGGCTCACCTCGATGAGAACGTCGTAGTCAATGGACTCCAGGAAGGCCACACCATCCACCAGTGGCTCATCGCCGACCTTGCCGGTGCCCTTCTTGTTGGCCAACAGCATCGCGGGGTCCAGACCGTCCGCGGAGTAGGTGGCACTGCTGGAGTCGAAGGCCGCCACTATGCGGGCCTCCCGGCCGAAGGAATCCCTTATCAGGTCATTGCGCAAGGCGATGGCCTCGGCCACACCCTGTCCCACGGTGCCGAAACCGGCTATGACTATGTCCATGCTCAATTTCCCAGCCCCCTTACTGCGAGGATGTCCTTATCAATCACCAATTCCAGTATCAGGTCCTCCGCTTTGCGAAGGTTCGACTCACTGTTGAATTTGGCGTTGATGAGGGCGGTCCGGCTACCGGACTCCATCACCGATGAGTAGCGGATGTCCAGTGATTCCATTCCCAACATGTCGCGTACCTCGTCTAGCATGGTCTCCAACTGGGAGGGTGATATCTGACCGATCAGAAGATAGTCCATAGGGAATGTCTCGACAACGGACCCGATGCGTGAAACGCGGACATCACGTTCCTTCCATATGCCCATAAGCTTCTCGAGCCTGTCATTGTCAGTGAGATCGAATGTTATGTTGATACCTATGCGGTCGTTCATCACCTGGTCACGGTGGTGCACGACCCCGACGATGTTACCTTCCATGATCGAGACCGGTTCCAAGGCCGAGACTAGCTGGCCGGGAACGTCCTTAACGTAAAGATCGGCGTTCACCCTCATTTCTGTTCACCCATGGATGTTGATAATCTACTTCTTGTTATTTATTGCGATTCCGCAGAGAGAAATGTATGGCGCCGAGAGGGAGATTCGAACTCCCGAGGCGTAACCGCCACGAGCTTTCCAGGCTCGCGCCTTACCAGGCTGGGCTATCTCGGCCTGATTCATGGGAAACTAGTCATGACATTAAAACGTTTCTAGGGGAGCGCATTATGAGGATGGAGGACGGACCGTCCATTATCGCGCGACCCAGTATGTCATGGGTTATGCTGGAACTGTCCCAATTGACCACTGTCAGGTCGAGGTCCCCTGATGACAGCTCACTTACGAACTCGATGGTGGGGTTCCCCTCCACGGGGTCATCACGGCATTTGACGCCGTATAGGCGGACCAGGTTCTCGACCATCCTCTCCTGCCCACGGGGGTCGAGGTAGCAGTAACGCAGAACACGCAGTTTGGAGCGAAGCAGGAAACCCAGCTTGAAGGCCAGCTCCGTGACCTTGGCACTGTCCTGATGGTCGTCAAGGACGTTGAGTATGGAGTAATAGGGATGACGGCGTTTGCATATCAACACCGGTCCGTCAATATCGCGCAGAAGCCTGTACAGCCGCCAGCGCCGGAACATCCTCCGCTCGCGATAGCGTTGTGAGGCCCTCAAGGCCAGACATCCGATGTCACGCCCATCCGCGGATATCGATGCCGGGATGCTGTCCAGATCCAGCTTTTCCACATGTCTGACGTTATAAGGCACACCTGAGGCTTTGGCCATGTCCTCGCCTTTCACGAGTAACACGGGATCGGTGGAGATGATGTCCACCTCGATACCGATTATACGGGCGAGGTAGAGGGACTCCGAGAGGGTTATGTTGAGATCCTCCTCATCGATGATCAGGGCGGAGATCCTTTCGAACGGTTTCAGGCGGCTCTCCTTCCGGACTATGGTCTTCTGCAGCTCCTTGGAGCGTCCTCCGATGGAGACCACCAGGAGGTGGTCCGCCCTTTCGATGATCAATCCTTCGGCACGGAGTATGGAACCGTTGCGGACCACGCCCACCACTATGGCATCGAGACCGAAGCAAAGGTCCTCAATCTTCTTGCCGATGTGCGGGGAGTCAGGGAAGATCGGTATCTCTATCAGATCCTTGGCCCGGGGGACGAGGGAGGCCCGTATGGCCTTGGCGGCGAACTGATGCGGACATATGACATCCTCGATACCCATCTCTCGGAGTTCAGGTATGCGGGCGGGGTCCTTCACTTTGACCACTATGTAGCGGAAACCCCTCTCCTGTGCGATTTTGGCGATATTCACGTTGCGGTCGTCCTCGTGAGTGGCGATCACCACCGCCTCGATGCCTCCGATATCGAAATGGGAAGGGTTCCAGGGACCTTCGACCACACGGTCGCTCCCGAACCTGTCCCTCAGAAGCTCCAACCGTTTTTGGTTGGCCTCCACCACAATAGCGCGGGGAGTGCTGCTCATCAGTTCCTGGCCGATCCTTCCGCCTCCGATTATCATCATCTTCATTGACAACCCTCCCCGTCGTTGAGTTTGTAACGTTCGAACAGATAACGGAACAAGGTGGGTGTGATTATGGCCAGTACCACGGCCAGAAGTATCAGCAGCCCATAGGTCGCGGAGTCGAGGACGCCGAGGTCCTTTCCGATCTCCGCGCCCGCGATCATGAGGGTCAGACCCCCTGTCATCAGCACGCCTTGGGAGAAGTCCCTCCTGATGTCCGTCCTGTCGCTGAGTACCAGGAATGGGACTATCTTCGCCACCGCCGTCACCATGACCAGGCCGGGAAGGAGTATAAGCGTACTGACGTTGAGGATGTCGGCGAACTGGAAGTTTATGCCGATACTGATGAAGAACACCGGTATCAGAAAACCGTATCCGATGCCATTCAGTTTCTGACCGAGGAGCAACGAGTCCCGGAACAGCATGGATATGGCAGCTCCTGCCAGGAATGCGCCCAGAACGGTCAGGGCCTTGCTGTCGATGACCGATGATATCGCAACAAATGTGAATATGATCCCCAGAGAGGCCCTCACTCCCAGTTCGTGGGGGTCGTCGGAGCGGAAGAACCGGCGCAGGGTGCCGGGGAAGTACCACATCGCCCAGTTACCGATACGGTAGACGACGATGAAGAAGACCAGGATAGCAATGAACATCGCCACCGCCAATAGGGGGAAGAGGGAGTCCTCCGAGCCCCGCACGTCCACTCCGATAGCGTATATCGTAAGGAGTATCATGGCCGCCACATCGGCTATGACCGCGTTGACGATGAGCTCCTGCCCCCATGGTCTGCGGTTGAGGGCCATCTCCCTGACGACGGTGAGTACCACTGCCAGGGACGTGGTGGCCAACACGATGGTTATGAAGATGACCTCCAAGCCCGCGCCGGTGAGGGCCGAGAGCAGATGGACCAAAGGATAGGCTATGGCGAGGGTCATGACGAAAACCAGGATGCCCCTCATCTGCTTCTTCCTCCCCTGGCTCTCGATGCGCACGAAATCCAGCTCCAGGCCGGAGAGGAACATGAGGAAGATGAAACCGATATGGGCGAGGAAGTCCACCGAAGGGTAATCGCCGAGATAGACATCGCCGGTCAGGCGGAATATGATGAAGAATATGAGACCAACAGCCATTCCCGCCACGATCTCGCCCACCACGGCGGGGATGTTGGTGCGCTGCAGCACCAGGGGCATGAAGAATGCCAGTGCCACGATTATAAGGAGTATGAAGTACTCGTTGATCATACAGCGCTTCCCCAATCCAGGTCGCTGCGGTGGTCACGAAGTGTCGGCCGTCCTTCGCGCGCCCTCTCCAACTCCTCGCGGGAGATCTCGACCTCGATTATGCAATGATGCTCATCATCGCACTTTGACATATCGTAACCGATGGGCGATATGGCACGACTGCCGCCGAAGAATTCGAAGGACCCCTGTTCGCCGACGTGGTTCACGAAGAGCATGTAGCAGGTGTTCTCCACCGCCCTGGCGGGGAGGACCTTGTCGAAGGGCCCCTTCGACTTCAGAGGCGATGCCGATGCACAGACAAGCACATCCGCGCCCAGCAGGGCATAGCGGCGATACAGTTCCGGGAAGAACATGTCGTAGCATATCGAGAGTCCGAAACGGAAACCCCCGATATCCACTATGCAACCGCTGTCCCCGGGGACGAAGGCCTTGGCCTCGGTGAAGACACCGAAGTCGGCCAGGTGGAGTTTCTCATAGACGGTCTCCTCACCCTTTGGAGAGAATACCCAGAGGACGTTCATAAGCCCCCTCTCGGTGGGATACGGCGCCCCGACCATCAGCCATTTTCCGCTTTCAACGGAGATCTTCTTGAGTTCCGCCCTCCACCGCTCATGACCGTCCGAGGCCCGTTCGTGTATCTCGGCGGCGGTGGTGTATCCAGTGAGGAAAAGCTCGGGGAATATCAGTACATCCCCCTCGGCCTCGTTGACGGCTGACCTGATGGAGGCCAGATTGTCACCCTTCTCGGGTGCGCTAAGGGTCTGGACGAGTGAAACTCTCATCCAATCAAGGACGTTATTACCATTTATCAATCTTTCTGATGAGAAGTAAAAACCTTCAAAAGCAAACGGGCTGTATGGGTAGCGATGAGAGAGGAATTCCCCCCTCAGGTGTTGGAAGGGATCCTGGATTTCATATCCACGACCGTCCGGGAGAGTGGCGCTGAAGGTGTGGTAGTCGGTCTCAGCGGCGGCATAGACTCAGCATTGGTAAGTCGACTGTGTGCGGAAGCACTGGGCAATGACAAGGTGGTCAATGTGTTCATGCCATCCTCGACGACCCCTGATGGCGACCGTGATTCCACCGAGGCCTACAGCTCCTCCATCGGTAGCTCATACCAGGTGGTACCGATACAGCCAATGGTCGACTCCTTCGACTCCGTCCTTGATATGGAGGACCGTCTCTCCCGTGGTAATGTCATGGCCCGCTGCCGCATGATAATCCTTTATCACATAGCTAGGAATGAAAACCTACTGGTGATGGGCACTGGTAACCGTAGCGAACTCCTCATGGGATACTTCACCAAGCATGGTGACGGTGCCTGCGATGCACTCCCCCTCGGTAACCTCTATAAGAGCCAGGTCCGGGACCTTGCCAGACACCTATCGTTGCCGCAGTCCATCATAGACCGGCCTCCGAGTGCCGATCTCTGGGAAGGGCAGAGTGATGAGGATGAGATGGGCATAAGCTATGAGCTATTGGACCTCATCCTGCGGGGGATCAGGGACGGAAGCTCTTTCGAGGAGTTGGCGGGGATCAGCACACTTCCTTTGGAAAGGGTGATTGAGATAGAGAGTAGGGTGGAGGCTAACAGGCACAAGCGACATGGCCCGCCCATGCCCGAACAACGGTAAAACGTGTCAACCGACAACAAATTTTATTAACAGTGGCGCTTTCACCACATTTAAGCTCCCGTAGTGTAGTGGCCAATCATGAGGCCCTCTCGAGGCTTCGACCCGGGTTCAAATCCCGGCGGGAGCACCATTACCCGATTCACCTATTATCTCATTTTTATCGATCGAATCTCGCTTACAGGACATGTGCCCATCCTCAGTCCTCGTCATTTTCGATAAACTCTGTTCAGCCGTCCCGCACGGAATTATCTCTCTAAGAGTATCAAATAATGGATAGAACCTTTGTTATTAACATTGTTAATACCACTTTATAAATATTCATTGAAGTTATGTTAAACATCAAATTGAGGTGATTAGTGAACGGGTTTAGCGGAGGGGACCATCATGAGATTCAAAGGTTTGATGGCCACATCGGTGGTTGCACTTTTCATTATTGTGATGGTAACACCATTTCTCTCCGACTCGGTCGAAGCAAGCGGGTTCGCTTCCGGCGATGGCAGCTCTGAGCAACCGTTTGTGATCGAGACCCTGGAGCAATTGCACCTGGTTAGAGAAGATCTTACGGCGAGCTATATGCTGGTCAATGACATAGACGCATCTCCCACCTCCGACCCCTACTCTGACTTCTATAACGATGGTGCGGGCTGGCTCCCCATAGGCACTTCTGCTAACCGATTCAGCGGATCATTCGATGGTGGAGGATTTGTCATATCCAATCTCTTCATAAACCGCACCTCGTCTCATCATATCGGCTTATTCAGTTACACAGATGAGGTGGCGGATATCAAGAAAATCGGTTTGGTCGGTTTTAACGTGAGCGGCAAAAACAACGTGGGCGGATTGGTAGGTCAGAACTATGGTGTCATCAACCAATCCTATGCCTCAGCTAATGTCATAAATGGTAGTGTCAATATCGGCGGCCTCGTAGGTCAGAACGAAGGTGTCATCAGCGAATCCTACGCCACCGGTTATGTGAGCAGCAAAGAACAGGTCGGCGGCCTCGTAGGTCTGAACTATGGTGTCATCAACCATTCCTATGCCTCAGTTGATGTGAGCGGAGATGACAACGTGGGCGGATTGATTGGAAACAACTTTGGTACTGTGTCCAATTCCTTCTGGGATGTTGAGACATCAGGTCAGTTTGGTCCATCAGGGGGCGTTGCGAAGACCACGTCGGAGATGCAATCGTTCACCACATTCAATGATGCAGGTTGGAGCATAAATGATGGCTACACCACAGATGACACCTATACTTGGTGGATCAGCAGCAACGATTATCCTAAGTTGATGTTCCAGCCTAAGGAGATTTGGACCCTGAACGACCTCCACCATGTCCGTCAAAATCTAAACGGTAACTTCATCCTGATGGCGGATATCGACGCCTCCGATACCGCCACTTGGAACGGCGGAGAGGGATGGCAGCCCATCGGAACCAATGCTGCCCGGTTTAATGGCGTGTTCGATGGTCAGGGTCATACCATATCCCATTTGTTCATAGACCGACCTTTGATTTCCGGTGCTGGTCTTTTCGCCCATACTAGCGCTACGTCGGAGATCAAGAACGTAGTTCTGATTGGTGCGGACGTGAGTTGCAGTAACTGGGCGGGTGCTCTCGTAGGTTGGAACAGAGGATTCATCAGCGAATCATATGCCAATGGTGAGGTCAACGGTGTTATCGCCATCGGTGGCCTCGTCGGACGTAACACCGGCACTATAAGCGAATCCCAATTTAGCGGCTCCGTAAGATCCTCTCAAAACTATGCAGGTGGCCTCGTCGGTGCTAACGTCGGCATCATAAGCGAATCCCATGCAGCCGGTTATGTTAACGTTCGTAGTCATGGTGCAGGCGGTCTCGTCGGTGTTAATGATGGCGGAATAATAAATTCCCATTCTATCAATGATGTGAGCGGAAGCTACCGAGTGGGTGGCCTCGTCGGTGAGAACTATGGCAACATCATCGAATCCTACGCCAACGGCGATGTTAGCGGGACCACTGAAGTGGGGGGACTCATCGGTTATAACAACCGTTGGCTCACCAAATCCTATGCCACCGGTGATGTTAGCGGCAATGATCGGGTCGGGGGCCTGGTAGGTTGGAACAATTTGTACGTAATCAGCGAATCCTACGCCAACGGCGATGTTAGCGGCAATGATCAGGTCGGAGGTCTGGTGGGTTGGAACAGAGGATTTATCATCGAATCCTACTCCAACGGCGATGTTAACGGCAATGATCGGGTCGGAGGTCTGGTGGGTTGGAACTATCAGGGCACGGTTAGAGATTCATTCTGGGACACTGAATCTTCAGGGAAGGAAGATTCAGAAGGCGGCTTGGGTAAGACTACTGCTGAGATGAAGAAGCAATCAACATTCCTGAACTGGGACTTCCATGGTGTCTGGTTGATGCATGAAGGAGTGACATACCCTCAACTGAGATTCACCATCTCACATCCCAATAACGGCCTATTGGGTCAAGGCGGGATCATCTTGAACCCCATCGTCACCGAATTGCTAATATCTCAGCAACCGCGCCTCGAGTACAATCACAGTGAGGCGCTGGACCTCAGTGGTCTTGTGGTCAGCCTAAGCTGGAGCAACGGAATCACCAATGAGATCGGTTATGATGATTTCGCAGACAGCGATCTAATCGCCGACCCGGACTCGATAAATCCACTGGAACATGGGAATGAAGGAAGCAGGATAGCCGTCATACATGGTGACAGCGGTCTTTCAGCATTGACTGATGAGATAACAGTCAATAGTATCATCACTGACATTCTAATCGAAACTCAGCCGTTACTCGTCTATGAAATAGGCGCCTCACTCGACCTCAGTGACCTGGTCGTGAACCTTACCTGGAGCAACGGCAGCTGGTCCTTGGTCACTTTCGATGCCTTCGATGACAATGGTTTAACCGTCGGATTGGCACAAGGCGCCTCTCTAACCGCTGACCATAACGATAGTTGGATTGTCATAACCTACGCCGATGGGCCTCTCCAGGCCTCTACGGAACCATTGATGGTAACCATAACGGATGATGACGATATCTGTGCTGTACCCCTCGCGATACTGTTCATCTTCGGAATGACTGCGATGGCGATGCGGAGAAGGTGACATCAACAGGCTGAACTTCAGCAGATTATCGTATACATTAGCTCTAACAAGTCCCAATACCGCCGTATTAGAGCATAATCTACCTATCCAGTTGCTACTGTATCGTCATATCTAATATCAAAACCAACCCATAGGGGGCTTCCTTGATACGATCATATTCTTCCCTATTGACACAGAAAAAGAGTTGTAAAGGGTTTTCCGGCCAGAGGGCTCTGAACCGAAAATCCACGAATTGAATTTCAAAACCCGATGTCTGGCTATTTTTAGTGCGTTTCCCGGCGGGAGCACTAATT
>PWJQ01000003.1 GCA_003560875.1 Methanomassiliicoccaceae archaeon | reverse complement strand
CACCGGATGTCGAGGAGCCGTAGGTCGTAGAAATCCTCCTTGACAGAAATTCGGTCGAACCTCCCATCCATGCAGATCTCGTTGATCACAGCGGTCAGGAAGTCTTTACCGACGATGAATGACGTCATGCCCCTCTGGCCTCCTTCTTGATATCGAAGGGGTTGATGAACTGCTTCGGTATCAGGATGAATGGGTTGCGCGTGTTCTCGTACGTTGTGAGTTCACTATAGAACACATGTTCGCAACTGTGATGGCCCAATGAACGAGCCAGGCAGGCGATCATCTCATTCTTCTTTCCCGGTGTGGAATCTATAGCGAAAGTGTTGCCTTCCGCCACCTCATCAGAGATGATACCGTCAACGAGTGTGGCTATGGCGCCGAGGTCGCCGTTGTCGAATGTGTGCATAACGACCTCCGGTTCAAGGATGCCGTGCTCCTCGAGTATGATACTCAACATCTCCAAGGCCATCAGGTGCATCTCGGAGTCCTTCTCGGCGGTTAGTATATGCACCCTCTCCGGCACATAAGCGAATGTCCTTATGGAACACCATACGGAGTTCAGAAAACCGTAGACATTCGTGGATATGACCGTCAACAGTACACGCGCCATGACCGTTTGCATCATATTATGGATATTTATCTTATTTGCTGATATCAAAACGAAGCTATGACATTCTACGTTCCAACAAAATCGCCTGTGATTCAACACAGTTTAATACGTCGGGGGAGGAATGACATCCATGAACAGGTCCAAGATCGCATTGGGAGGCGGCTGCTTCTGGTGTCTCGATGCGGCGTTCAGAAGGGTGAATGGCGTAATGGATGTCATTTCAGGTTTTTCCGGCGGCCAGGTCCCGGACCCATCTTATGACATGGTCGTAGGTGGACGTACTGGACACGCGGAGGTGGTGGACATCGAATACGACGAGGACGTGATCGACCTCGGCGGGATACTGGATGTCTTTTTCAGCATACACGACCCCACCACCGTCGACAGACAGGGAAACGATGTGGGCGACCAATACCGATCCATCATACTGTACCGGGATGATGTGCAGAAGAAAACGATTGACGATTACATACGGAATAAATCCGAGTCCGGCATCTTTGAGTCCCCCATCGTCACGGAGGTGGTCCAATTCAATGACTTCTATCCTGCCGAGGATTATCATCAGGACTACTACCGTAGGAACCCCCGGAACATGTATTGCAGATTGGTCATTTCCCCGAAGATCGAGAAGGTTCCGCCCTCGAAACGGCGTAACGACGTCTGAGCTAACAATCAAATAGCGGTCATATGGATGATTAACATATGGCTCGCATAATCCGCAGAGGAGGCAGGTGGCAGCTGAGGCCCAATCGAAGGCCTATCCGGATGCCCATCATAGTCAGGATTGGCCTGCTGGTACTACTTGTCGTCATATTCGCCCTGATACTGATGGCTTGAGAGGTCCATCGGGGTCTGCGCGTTCGGTATTATGAGCTTGAGCATTATACGAATTTACTTCCTTGGGAACAATCGTGTTACGAATGTACCCAAAAAGTATTATTAGCTGTGCACATTGATGGAACGATGAGCATGAGGAGGATCGCCATATACGGTAAGGGCGGAATCGGCAAATCGACGACCACATCGAACGTGGCAGCCGCATTGACCGAGGAGGGATACAAGGTGATGCAGATAGGTTGCGATCCCAAGGCCGATTCGACCTCATTGCTCCGAGGAGGGATCGCACCATCAACGATACTCGATGCCTGCCGCAACGGGACCCCCGAACTGGAAGACATCCTGAAGGTCGGTCATAACGGCGTCCTCTGCGCCGAGTGCGGCGGCCCCAAACCGGGCGTGGGATGTGCTGGAAGAGGCATCATCACCGCTTTTGAGACGCTTGATAGACTCAAGGCCTTCGACATCCACCAGCCTGACATAGTCCTTTATGATGTCCTCGGTGACGTGGTGTGTGGGGGATTCGCGATGCCCATAAGGAACGGTTATGCTCGGGAGGTCTACGTCGTGACATCGGGGGAGAGGATGTCCACCTATGCGGCCATGAACATCGCCATGGCCATCGATAACTTCAAGGATCACGGTTATGCGAAGCTGTGTGGCATAATACAGAACTCACGTGGGGTGGACAACGAGGATTCCATCGTTGACGCCCTATCCTCCGATATCGAAGCCCGGATAATGGCAAGACTGCCACGGGACCCGGTGGTACAGGAATGTGAATCGGCCTCCAAGACGGTTGTGGAGCATCGCCCCGATTCGAGATTGGCCGCCCACTACCGCGCCTTGGCCCGTTCCTTGGTGGAGGAGGCGGACTGATGACGAAAGGCCTCCGGATGGTGCCTCTGTTCATAGAGCCCGCGTCTTTGAGAGTCCTTTTCATCGGCGGCGGCGAGGTCGCTCTAAGGAAGGCCGAACACCTGCGGGACTGTATTATAACCGTCATATCCAAGGACATAAAGGATGAACTCAGGAGCATATCCTCGAACATCATCCACCGTGCCTTCACCGATGACGATCTGGCGATGATAGCTGAACACGATTTGGTGATAGCGGCCACTGACGACCACGGATTGAATGATTCCATCGTACGGGAGTCGCGTTCCAAAAGTGTGCTGGTAAATTCTGTGAACGGTGGGGGTGATTTCATGATCCCCTCCACCCTGAGACGCGATGACTTCACTATCTGCGCCTCCACCGAAGGGAAAGCACCCGTCCTACCTCCTCATCTGATAAGTACCATAGACGGAATGCTCGACATCCGATACGACCTCATGGCCTCCCTCATCAAACGGGTGCGGATGGAAATCAGGCATCGGGTTACCGATCAGAAAGAACGGGCTTTGTTGCTGGAGGCCATACTTGCGGATGAAGGGATATGGTCCCTCGTCCAGGATGATGCTGAAAAGGCATATCGTAAGGCTATGGAGGCGGTACCGTGATACTGAGCCTCCACATAACACACCTATCAGCAGGGATGAAGGGTCTGGAGGAGGTCGTGGAACGACTCAGGTCCTTGGCCTATGCGAAGGACCTGGGAATCCCCGCGGTGGAGGAGCATGTTGTCCTCAGTACCTGTAACCGTTTCGAGGTGTACGTGGGTACCAGCGATGCACAGGAGACCAGGGCCGCATTGGAGTCCATGGTGATGAACAGCCTCCCTTATCATAAGGACGGTGCTGACTTCTTCATACTGGAAGGCAGGGATACCGTTAATCATCTTTATCGTGTCGTCTGTGGCCTGGACTCCATGATGATAGGCGAGGACCAGGTACAGCATCAGGTCAAGGACGCCTACCGTAAAGCCAAGGAGAGAGGACATGTGGGCCGACGTCTGAACAGCGTGTTCGCCCGGGCGCTGTCAGTAGGTAAGAGGATCAGGACCGAGACCAAGTTGAACAACGGTGCGGTCTCAGTCGGTTCCGCGTCCGTGCAGATGGCCGAGGATCACTTCGGCTCCTTGGAGGGGAGGACGGTCGTGGTCATCGGGGCCGGTGAGATGGCGACGCTCATCGCCAAGAGCCTCAAGGGGAAATCGTTGAAGGCGGTTTTCGTTTCCAGTCGTACCTACGAACACGCAAAGGTACTGGCCTATGAACTCGACGGTGTAGCCATCGGCCGTGAATCATTGCCGGAGGTGATGAGGATGAGTGACATCGTCCTTGTGGCAACCGCGGCACCGCACATCCTCATCCACAAGGAGGATGTGGAAGACGCCATAAGAGGCCGTAAAGAACAATTGCTGATAATCGATATCTCCATGCCCACTAACGTGGCGCAGGACGTTGCGGATGTGGATGGTGTCAGCGTATGCCGCATGGATGGCCTCAAGGAGATATCGCTCGCCAACATGGCAAAAAGGAAACAGGCGATGTCAGAGGCGGAGTCTATCGTCCTGGATGAACTGAGTTCATACGAGGAGGAACTCAAAGAGAGGGATGCTGGCCTCATCATAGGGCAGTTGTCCCGTCAATTGGCGGAGATAAGGGAACAAGAGTTGCGCAGGGCCTGCCAAAGGTTGGAGAATGCGGTGGATATGAGGGAGGTCATGGAGGATCTCTCCAATGCGTTGGTGTCCAAGATAATGGCCCTACCTTACAATAGACTCAAAGAAGCATCGAGGAACGGTGACAACGGCGTGTGTCGCACCGCGGAATACCTGTTCCTTCCGGGGGAGGAGTGATGCATTCCGACAGACTGAGAAGGATGAGGTCTTCCCCGGCTTTGCGCAGGATGACCTCTGAGAACACGATAAACCCTGCAGACCTAGTTCAGCCCGTCTTCGTGGACGAGACGATCGCGGCTGAGAGACCGATAGGCTGTCTGCCGGGCATATCCGCTCATCCACTGTCGGGCATCGCCGACCATGTGAAGGAACTGGAGGAGTCCGGCGTCCAGGCCATAATGCTGTTCGGCATACCCGTGCATAAGGACGCGGTGGGCAGTTCCGCCTACGACACTGACGGCGTGGTTCAAAAGGCGGTGCGATCCATAAAAGGAGCATGTGACGTCGTCGTGATGGCCGATGTCTGCCTCTGCGAATACACCGACCATGGACATTGCGGCATATTGTCCGAGGGTCGTGTGGTCGATGAGGCAACATTACCCCTTTTGCAGAGGATAGCGGTGACACTCGCTTATGCTGGAGCCGATCTCGTGGCCCCGTCGGGCATGATGGACGGTGCCGTCTCATCCATAAGGAGTTCGCTCGACCTCGCAGGCCATGTGGGCGTTCCTATCATGTCCTATGCCGCCAAGTACAACAGCGCCTTCTACGGACCCTTCCGCGAGGCCGCCTGCTCCTCTCCCAAGATGGGGGACCGGTCGTCCTACCAGATGGACGTGTCCAATTACCGTGAGGCCTTGCGTTCAGTCGCCAGGGATGTGAAGGACGGCGCCGACATCATCATGGTGAAGCCGGCGATCAGTTCATTGGATATCATAAGGGCCTGCCGTGACTCGCATGAGCTCCCGGTGGCGGCATACCAGGTCTCGGGGGAATATGCGATGATCATGTGCGCTGCCGATCAGGGTATCATCGATGGAGCAAGGGCCATGGCGGAATCACTGATGGCCATCAAAAGGGCTGGAGCCGACATCATAATAAGCTATTATGCCCGCCAGTACATATCAGGTCGATGAGGGGTTTTCATTCATGAGAGGATATTCCGAGAAATTGTATAACAGAAGCTGCAAAGTGATGCCCGGTGGCGTATCCAGTCCCATACGCGCCTTCTCCCCCTACCCGTCATTCATATCCCGGGGGGAAGGGGGTATGATGTGTGATGTGGACGGCAACGAGATGATCGACCTCTGCCTGGGCTATGGCCCTCTGATCCTCGGTCATGGGCATCCAGCCGTTTTCGAGGCCGTGATGCGACAAGCGAACCAAGGGATGCTTTTCGGAGCCCCTAGCGTGCAGGAACTCGAAATGGCGGAGAAATTGATGAAAAGGACCCCCTGCGCTGACATGGTCAGGTTGGCCAACAGCGGCACTGAGGCCACCATGCATGCCATCAGATTGGCACGGGGTTTCACAGGACGGAACGGCATCGTCAAGATGTCGGGAGGATTCCATGGCGCCCATGACGCGCTTCTGGTACGGCCTGGTTCAGCGGCGATGGAGAGATGCATCCCCGGCAGTTCCGGTGTACCTGAAGATGCGGTGAGGAACACCCTTCTGGCAGAGTACAACGACCTCGAGGGGATGTCCGAACTCCTCACGAAGAATGACGACATCGCCGCCGTCATACTGGAGCCCGTGATGGGTAATTGCGGCCTGATATTGCCGGAAGAAGGATACCTTGAGGGGCTTCGAGCAATCACTGAGGAGAACGGAGTACTACTAATCTTCGATGAGGTCATAACGGGACTCAGATTGGCCCCTGGAGGGGCACAGGAGAGTTTCGGCGTCATACCCGACATATGCACCATGGGCAAGGCCATTGGAGGGGGTCTACCCGCCGGCGCGGTCCTGGGTAAGGAGGAGATAATGTCATTGATATCCCCTGCGGGAAGCGTGTACGTGGCCGGGACATTCTCCGGAAACCCCATGACATCAGCCGCCGGTAATGCGGTCATGAACCATCTCGATGCAACCACCTATCGCACACTGGATGCAAAAGGTCGTAAGCTAGCCGATGCGATAAGGGACATGGTCTCCGACCGCGGCATGAACGCTTGCGTCAACCAGATAGGTTCCATGTTCCAGCTATTCATCGGGAGGGACGAGGTCACCAATCACGCACAGGCGCAGGAGTGTGATGCCGAAGCCTTCAGATCGCTGTTCCTAGGATTACTGGATAACGGTGTCTATCTCCCACCTTCCCAGTATGAGACGAACTTCCTATGCACAGAGCATCATCAGAATCACATTGACAAGGTAGTGGAGGCCTTCGACACCACCATCCGGGAGGTGGTCCGGTCCGCATAGGAACCAGAGGGAGCGCCCTGGCTCTCAAGCAGACCGAGATGTTCATCGCGGCGTTGATCAAGCGTTTCCCTGCGATGGAGGTCGATGTGAGGGAGATCAGTACCAAGGGCGACATCGATGTCTCCACCCCCCTTGAGCATATGGGCGGTTTCGGGGCTTTCGTGAGGGAGTTGAACAACTCCCTCATATCCGACGAGATAGACGTCTCTGTGAACTCCCTCAAGGACATGCCGGTCCTTCACCAGGACGGTATAACACTGGCAGCAGTGCTGCCACGCGGCCCGGTCAACGACGTGATCGTTCCATGTCCCTTGGAGGACCTCCCCTCAGGTTCGACCGTGGGCACATCTAGCGTACGCCGGGCGGCGATGCTGAGACGTCATCGTCCTGACATCAAAACCGCCAATATACGTGGCAACGTGGGAACGAGGATCCGTAAGATGGAGGAGGGCCAGTACGACGCTGTCGTCCTCGCCCAGGCCGGCATGGAGAGACTGGGCCTGAGCGGCGGACACCAACTGCCCTTGGACCGGTTCCCTTGTGCCCCCGGACAGGGCGCCATAGGCATCGCCTGCCGCTCTGATGACGTGGAGACGAAATCCCTTCTCCAAGAGGTCAACGATATGACGACGTGGGAGGCTGTCAGCCTGGAGAGGTCCCTGATGAGAGCCATGGGAGCTGACTGCTCGGCACCGGTGGGCATATACGCTCAAAGGGTTGAAGGCGGTATGAGGATCATCGCCCTGGCCATGTCCAAGGACTGTGACGCGTACAAGGAGGTCGATACGGTGATCGATCCCGAGGATAACGTTTCTATCGGAAACATCGTCGATATTCTCATGGAGGTGTTCTGATGATGACCAAAGGTGTCGTCCATCTCGTGGGCGGCGGTCCCGGCGATCCGGAGCTACTGACCGTCAAAGGAAAGAGACTCATCGAATCCGCGGATGTGATTGTTTACGATGCACTCATCGATAAATCCCTCCTCGATCTGAACCCGAAGGCTGAACACATCGATGCCGGGAAAAGGGGAGGGGACCATAAGATGTCCCAGGATGACATCAACGCCCTGTTATGCCGCTTGGCGGAGCAGGGGCGGAACGTTGTCAGACTCAAGGGCGGCGATCCATTCCTGTTCGGTCGCGGTGCTGAGGAGGCTGAAGCCCTTAAGATGGCGGGACAGGAGGTGCATGTCGTACCGGGTATATCCTCCGCGATATCCGTGCCGGAGATTTGCGGCATACCCGTCACCCATCGGGAACATGCGTCGATGGTCACTTTCGTCACCGGCCATGAAAGGTCGGACCGGGAGTCCGACCGACTCGACTGGGCGAAGTTGGCGCAGATCGGTGGAACGATAGTCGTACTCATGGGTATGAGCAACATCCCACGCATAGCGGATGCCCTCATGGGGGGTGGATTGCCGCCATCCACACCCACCGCGGTGATGGTCGATGGATCGACTGAAAGACAGAGGGTTCTGAGGACGACCATAAACGATGTGGCTGAAGATGTCGAGGTCAACGGACTTCGGGCCCCGGGCATCATCGTCATCGGCGGTTGCGTAAGTACCATGGACAAACTAGGAGACCTTCGATGACCACCCTGGCATTCACCAGACCGGAGGAGAGGCTTCCATCGTCGATCGCTATGGCCGAGGAGATTGGGTTCAAGGTCCTTGCCGCACCATCATTGCGCATAATGGAGGGGGACGAGGAGGATTTCAGGAGATTCGAGCATCATTTGGCAGATGGTCGTTATGCCGCCGTTGTCGTAACCTCCGTGACCGCCGTTGAACATTCCATGGCAAGGACCGCTGACCGGGAGGGATTGCTTTCAAGGCTCGGCGAGGTCATGTTGATAGCCATAGGCCGGGCGACCCGCGACAGTCTGCGCGGACATGGTCTTGACCCCTTCATGCCAGATGAATACACCTCCACAGGGCTGGTGGAGATGTTCTCTGACACTCTGGAAGGGAAGTGCGTCTGTCTGCTGCGTTCCAACAAGGGGAGCAGGGTATTGAACGACGGACTGATCGATGCCGGGGCCGAAATCGATGAGGTGCACGTCTATCGCTTGGAACCAGTGCTGTCATCAACGGGTATGGACCGAATCCTGGATGCGATGAAGGAGGGCACGATCGACGCTTACGCCTTCACATCAGGTCTCTCAGCGAGGACTTTCATCGATATCGCTGAGGGATCGTTGGGCAAGGAGATGGTCCGAAAACGCTTCTCCGACTCTGTCGTTGCCGTTATCGGTGAACCAACAGCGGAAGAGGTGAGGGGATCCGGGCATACCGTGGATATAATCTCCACCAAGGCGGATTTCCCCATGATGCTGCAGGAGATATGGGAACACTCTCATCACGCCTTATGAAATATTACCTTTTCATGGAAAAATAACACAACAAATATTAAGAATGATACCATAACGTGTTACTGAAGGTATTTCAAATGAGTAAAGAAGCAATTCTATTGGTGGGCCACGGTTCCAAACTGGACTATAACAAGCAGGTATTGGAGCTGCAGGCGGAGAATCTGAGGAAGATGGGGTACGATGACGTGTTCATCGGTTACAACGAGAAGACCATGCCCCTCGTCGGTGAGAAGCTCAGCGAGTTGGCATCGATGGGATACGACATGGTCTATGCCATGCCGGTGTTCATAGCGTCCGGTGTCCACATAACCCGCGATATCCCTCGTAAACTCGGTATCCCCGAGAGCAGCGATGGCGGCGTGGTGGATTTCGACGGTCACAAGGTGACTGTGAAATACGGAAAAGCATTGGGCGACGACCTCCGTATCGCAGACATCCTCCACGAGAGGATCTCCGACCTGAAGTAGGCGCCAAACCATGGATGTCCTGGTCTTGGATCTGACACACGGAGGTGACATCCTCGCCCGTAGGCTAATCGCCCGTGGCGATGTGGTGACCGTGGTCGACATCTACAACCTCGCTACTGAAGAGCAGCTTGAATCATTGCGCTCGGAAGGTATCGAAGCATGTAGGACCGTCCCGGCCAGGACATTCGATCTTTTAACAGCACCATCGCATTGCCCTGATTCTTTGATAGGGGATGCGAAGTTCAATGAGAGAATGACATTCCACGAGATCGTGGGAGAGATCATCGGAACAACGCCCTTCAGGATAGAGGTTACAGGCGTCAAAGGGAAGACGAGCACCTGCTACCTATTGGCAAGGCTACTGTCTTTGCAAGGGGACAAGGTGTTCCTGCAGACCTCTCGCGGCAGAGAGGTGTGGCAGAGAGGGTCTGTCTCCGAGGTGCTGGAGAAGGTCAGCATCGCCCCCACATCCCTGCTGACCCTTCCCCACGACGGATACGATCGCATCATAGCCGAAGTGTCACTCGGCGGCAGTGGGAAGGCGGATATAGCCCTCATCACCAATCTTGTCGATGACTATCCCATCGCCGCCGGTACCAGACGAGCACGGGAATCCAAGGCCACGGTTTTCACCGACAAAGGCATCAATCTCATACCATCCGATGAACAGGATGTCTGGAAGGGATCAGTGCCTGAGGGCTTCGTAACATATGGCGACAAGGTCGTTTTCAAAGACCCCGCAACACTCTCGGATGGAGCCTCCCTGGATTTGCGATATGGAGGGGATGCGAATATCGCCCTATCGTCATCCTACATACCGCAGGCTTCGAAAGGTGCCTTCGAAGCTGCTTTGGCGGTCGCCGAGACTTTGGATATCGGGAGGGAATGTCTGATCGAGGCCATCGAAGGGTTCAAGGGCGTTCCCGGACGTGGCGAGGTCGAACGGACCGAGAACGGGTTCCTGATCACTGAAAGGAACCCTGGTATATCCCACATATCCATCGCGCATCTGCTCTCCACATTATCCAAATTCGTTGATGTGGGGGATGCCGCTGTAATCATCGTACCAGCTACAAGGAAGGTGTGTGAGAAGATGGACATGGATTCCATAAATGACGTTGTCCGATCATTCGGAGCCAAGCTCTATGTTCTGGATAACGACACGGGACAACCGCCCGTGGATATCCTCCGTAAACACGATCTCACACTGCTGTTCCAGAAGGAGGCTTATCAATGACCAAAATTTTACATCCACGCCCAAATCCGATAATCGCAGCGATGTACACGCTCCGTGACCTTGATGTCGAGGTGATCGTCATCCATGGGCCGTCGGGTTGCGGGTTCATGGCCTCCAGGATGCTGGAGGAGGCGGGTGTCCGTGTCGTGACGACCTCCATGGCGGAGGACGATCTGATATTCGGTGCTGTCGAGAAACTCTCGGAAGTCATCAATGAGGTTTGTGACAAATTCTCACCGAAGCGAATAGGCGTCGTTGGGACCTGTGCATCGATGATAATCGGCGAGGACCTATCCATGGTGCGTCACTCCAGGCCAGGGGTGGAGATAATACTCGTTGATGTCCATGGATGCATGGGCGACAACACCAAAGGTGCCATCCGAACCATGGAGGCGGCATCATATACCGGAATAATAACCGATGAGGAACTGGAGAGGCAGAAAGACATCCTGCGATCAGCCACCGACCTAGAGAAGAACCAGGGTATGGCTCACGGCGGATATATAATGCCTACAAGAGGGCCGACGAAGTACGCTGTGTCCAAGAGGATACTCGGCGTCCTCTCCTCCGGAGGGAGTGTCAACGTCGTGATGAACGCCAAAAAGGAACTGGCCTATCGTTTCGCTGACATCAATCTGGCCATAGAGAGCGCCTCCCGTTCCGTCGGCGGAGATGTCAAACATTTCATGAACATTGACCCTGACAAGGGATTGCCGAGGATAAGGCGTTACGCCTCAGACGTCCTCGATGGCCTGGAATCTGATGGGGTGGAGCCCATCATTACCGGCGGATTGGATGAGTATGCGGTACTCGGCGACACCATCGAACGGCTTCTCATTGAGAATCCTGCTGACCTTCTTGTCATAACCGGTATAGCCCATGCCTTCCGAGGGCTCAGCACAGAGGACATCATCGTGACCGATCAGCCGAGGATACTCGCCAACTTCTTGAAGAAAGGTTTCGGATCAGCCGTCGGGGAGATAGCCTCGCATTCGCTGGTCATGGGGGCCCGGTCCGTGATACCGTCCGAGACCGGCGACACCATCAGACAGATGATTTCTGACCTGGAGGGATGATATCTCGCGAATAGTCATATCGGGGACCGGTAGTGGTACCGGCAAGACATCGATATCGACCGCTGTAATGGCATCGTTGAGCAAATGTTCCACGGTTCAACCGTACAAGGTGGGGCCCGATTTCATCGACCCCATGTACCATAGCCTGGCCACCGGGAGGCCCTCCCGGAACCTGGACGGGTATATGATGAGCAAAGACACGATAACATCACATTTCCAGAGGACTTCCTCCTCGGCGGACATCTCCGTTGTGGAAGGTGTACGCGGACTGTACGAGGGGATTGACGCCATAGAGGACACGGCCTCCACCGCTCAGATAGCGAAGTTCATCAAAGCACCTGTGGTACTGGTGATGGATTCTAGGTCATTGACAAGGAGTGCCGCGGCGATGGTCAAGGGTTTCAAATCCTTCGACCCGGACGTTGATATCGCGGGAGTGATATTGAACAACGTTTCCGGTGAGGCACATAAAAGAAAACTCTGTCGCGCCATTACCGAGTTGGCTGACACCGAGGTGCTGGGTGTCGTGTATCGTGACAGGGAGAGGAGCATACCAGGAAGACACCTCGGACTGGTCACACCGGACTCCCAGACCGACCTGAAAGAACTCAGGGAGAATCTGGAATCCTTGTTGGAGGAAGTGGACGTCGACAGGATAAGGGATATCGCCGACTCCGCGACCGATCTGGTCGTAGATTATGAACAGTGTAACGAAAGCATGATAGGCAACGGGTTGGTGGCCGCAGTGCCCTATGACCGGTCGTTCTGCTTCTACTACCCTGAGAATCTGGAGAGGCTCGAGGAACTGGGTGTCAAGGTCATAAGGTACAGCCCTACCGATGGCGACGACCTCCCTGATGCGGACATCCATTATCTCGGGGGAGGATACCCTGAACTTTACGCCGACCTTCTATCAGAGAACAAAGCATTCCTCTCCGGTCTGAAGGACGCCCATGATGAGGGATCGTTCATAAGGGGTGAGTGCGGCGGGATGATGGCCATGTGCGACGGGATTAGCGACATGGACGGACGCCAGCATGATATGGCGGGCATATTCCCTGCTGAAGCGGGCATGAATGCCCGTAGGCAGGGACTCTCTTACGTTGAGGCCGAGATCATAGCTGAAGGGAGAGGATTGACCAGAGGCCATGAGTTCCATTATTCCAACGTCACCGTCAAAGGCAAGGTCGATTTCGCTTACCGTATGAGGCGGGGGAAAGGTATCGATGGCGTGTATGACGGTCTGATGTCCAAGAACAGTATAGGGACCTATATGCACCGCCATGCATTGGCGGATGACGACCCTATGCATAAGCTGGTGGCCGCAGTTGTCCGATCCAGATGATCAATGGCCTATATGTAACACCTGGCCCCCACACTCAGAAAACATCATAATCAATGACTGCGAATGACTGCAACAACATTAAAAGGACGAAGAAAGTTGGAACGGACATGATACGCCACCGGGCCGGAGACGGAGGCATCATCAGAGTGCTCTATGTAGACGATGATGAACAGAACCGGGCGGTGGCCAAAACATTTCTGGAGAAAGAATTGGACATCAAGGTCGAGACCGTCGATGATGCGACCATCGCCTTGCAGAGGGTCAGGTCAGGGGACTTGGATGTGGTGGTATCCGATCTGATGATGGTCGGCATGGACGGTATCGAGCTCTTGAAGGATATCAGGTCCTTCGGCTCCGATATACCATTCATCATCCTATCGGCAAGGAGGAGGGAGGAGGTAGTCCTGAAGGCCTTCTCTGAAGGGGCCGACTTCTATGTCCAGAGAGGAGGAGGGCAGAGGTCACAATTCATCGAGTTGGCGGGTAAAATAAGAAATTCCCACCTCAGCCGGGTAAGGGAACGGGAACTCAGCAGATTGATGTCGGCAACCGAATCCTCCATCGATGGCATAGCGATATTCGACCCTGACCTAAATCTATCCTACGCCAACCGATCATTCCTCGATACACTTGGCTTTTCTAACCTCCATGATGCGTTGGGATCTCATATTGAAACATTATTCATTCCGACAGATGAAGGGTATGCGGACTCCGTACCGATACAAGACCTGGAGGAGAAGGGCCATCACCTGTCCCGGAGGGTCATTGCTACGCATCAAGGAAGGACGGTGAATGTGGAGGTCTCCGTCACCTCACTGGCGGATAGGGGCGCCATATCAGTGGTCAGGGATATCGGGGAACT
>PWJQ01000022.1 GCA_003560875.1 Methanomassiliicoccaceae archaeon | reverse complement strand
GCTGTCGCCGAAGCGTGTGCAGGCGGGGCAGACGTTCAGCTTCGTTCCCTCCACGAAAATCGGCTTGGAGGCGCCGGTCTCCTTTCCGCATAACTCACAACGCATGGTTAATCACCTCACATTACATCCTCCCACTTATAATTGATGTTGGCAAGGAACAAGTTTTCTGTTTTTTTCGAAAACATCATATATTCTTATCTGATAGACTAGAAAGGAGTTAGGTCCATGGATGACAGGCAGCAAGATGAGTTCGTAACTGAGCTCCGGGACAAGATAAGGGTTCTGGAGGACAGGAACACAAGACTCATGGAGGAGGTCCGGATGGCCGAAGGAGAGAAGCGCTACGTAGAGAGCGAGCTCTTCCGTCTGCAGAAGGACGTCAAGCGCCTGCGGGCGGAGATGGAGCGCTTGAAGAGCCCTCCACTCATCATAGGTACGTTAAAGGACCTGTTACCGGACGGGAGGGTCGTCGTAAAGAGCTCTACCGGACCGGATTTCATTGTTTCAATATCAGAGTATGTCCCCCCTGAGGACCTCATAGCCGGTGCCAGGGTCTCTTTGAACAAGCAGACCCTCGCGGTGATGGGCGTCCTGCCGCAACCTCTGGACCCCATAGTCACCGGGGCGGAGATCATTGAGAAACCGGACATATCCTATGCCGACATAGGCGGGCTGGACGAACAGATACGTGATGTCAAGGAAGCGGTCGAAGACCCCCTCCTGCGTCCCGAGTTGTACAAGAAGGTGGGTATAAACCCGCCCAAGGGCGTTCTTTTGGTCGGTCCTCCCGGAACCGGGAAGACCCTACTCGCCAAGGCGGTGGCTCATGCCACCGACGCCACCTTCATACGCCTGGTGGGCTCCGAGCTGGTGCAGAAGTATATCGGTGAGGGTGCCCGGCTGGTGCGTGAGCTCTTCGAGCTCGCCAACGAGAAGGCGCCCAGTATTGTCTTCATCGACGAGTTGGACTCGGTAGGGGCCAAGCGCCTGGATGTCGCCACATCCGGCGACCGTGAGGTGCAACGCACACTGATGCAGCTGTTGGCCGAGCTGGACGGTTTCAAGCCTACCGGGGATGTCAAGATCATCGGTGCCACGAACCGCCCGGACATACTCGACGATGCTCTGCTGAGGCCGGGGAGGTTCGACCGTATCATCGAGATCGGTCTTCCGAACTATGAAGGCCGCTTGCAGATATTCAAGATACACACCGACGGCATGAGCATAGGTGAGAGCCTTGACCTCAAGGACCTCGCCATCCGCTCCGACGGGGCTTCGGGAGCTGAGCTCCGGTCCATCTGCACAGAGGCGGGTATGTTCGCCATACGCGACAACCGCGACACGGTCAACATGTCGGACTTCGATCAGGCGTTGCGCAAGGTCCTTGACAGTGACCAACCATCGATGATGTCCTCAGGCCTGATGTTCGCCTAGGCATCATCGACCATATCGGCGTCGTCACCGCCCATGAAGATCAACTGCAACTGATTGTAGAGGTCCTCGAAACCGTCGAAGGTCTGAGCCGATACCGGAATGAGTTCCTGGTAGACGCCGACGTTCTCCATGGCCTTGAACAACTCTATCCCCATCAAGGTCTGGGTGTTTATGTCGTCGTCCAGGAGGGCACCGTATAGGGCGTAGGGGTCCATCGACCAGAGGCGCAGTTCCTCCAGTTCCTCCTCGCTGAGCACATCCGACTTCGACAGCAGGTTGACCACCGGTAGCGAGAAACGGAACTGCGTTAGGGCGCAGAGCATCATATTGGACACGAAACCGTTGGGCGTCCGTGAGAGGCTGGGGTCACTGAGGAAGACGAAGACGGATTTCTCCCGCCCCAGGGCATCCACGATTATGTTCGACGACTGGCGGAAGGTGAAGAGTTCCATCTGACCAGGGGTGTCTATGAGAGTGAACCTCCCCCGATACGACTCCATCGCCGTGGTCAATTTATCTATACTCAGGGCCATCAGGTCAGCGCATACGATCTGTGCCCCGTTGGGTCCCAGGGAGTACTCGTCCATCACCTCGCCGAGGTGGATCCACTCCCGGATGTCCACATCCGCATCGTAAGGGACGGAGTCCGCACCGGGGTCGAGGTTCACCAGGACACAGTCCAGGTCACGACTGTCCATCCAATCCTTGAAAGCATTGACCAGGGTGCTCTTGCCGCTTCCAGCGGTGCCGATGATGTATATGTTGTACATTGGAATCCTCATCACCCTATTCCCGAGGTGGTTAAAATATGGTTCTCCTCAGAGAGGGAAGGAGAATATCCAGTCCGTACGGCTATCATCGCCACGGGTCACCGTGCCGCCCATCTGGCTTCCGATTATGCGTTGGATCATGTCGAAACCCTGCTTCGAGTCCCCGCCCATGTGCCGGTTGCATCGGAAACGGAGCTTCTTGTCATCGTTCTCGCACCACATGTCCACTGACACCCGTGTGGATCCGTCATCGCAGCTCATCCCCTGCAGCACCGAGGTCAACAGCTCACTGAGAATGAAGCTACATCCGGTGGCCTCGGTGAGTCTGAGCTTGATATCCCCGCAACTCACATCCAATTCCAGGTCGGCGTCGGGGCAGTAAAGGTCCGTTATCTCACTGAACATGGAACGGAAATGGGATTCTGCGTCTATACCCTCCAGGTCGTCACGCCCATACACACAGCCATGGGCCAGGGCCATGGCCATTATGCGGGCCTCGATGGCCATCAACTCTTCGCGGGCCTTGCGGTCCCCGACCTCCAAGAGTCGCAACCCTATCATCGCCTTCAGCGTCTGGAGGTTGTTGTTGACCCGGTGGTGTATCTCCCGGACCATCTCGCTCTTCTCTTCCACGGAGGCCCTCAGACAATGCTCCGTCCTCTTGTTCTCCTCGATGTCCTGGTTGAAACCGATCATCTTGGGATTCTGACCGTCGTTCACCACCACGCCCATCCCGAGGAACCATCTCCATTGTCCTCCGACGTTAAGGCGGTATTCGCAACGATAATGTTCGGTCAGGCCCCGGTGGTGTGCATCCACCTCGCGCAACAGCTTGGGCAGGTCCTCGTTATGCACCCGGGAATAGAAGGGGTCGCTGTCAACCTTGTCCTTCACGAACACCCCGTCGATGTAAGCAATGTCCTGAAGGTCACGTTCCCAATAACTCAGTCCCGCCCCGGAGATGGCCAGGTTGAGCTCCTCGCTACGATGGCGGAGAACTGCCTCCGCCCGGCGTGAAGAGGTGATATCCTGAAGATGGATGATGAAACCGCGACCACCGTCTAGGCTCACAGCGTGTATATCGAGGATGCGGTCCATTCCACCGCATTCGTCCTCCAAGCTGTGAGGCAGCATGTCGGCTATCCTCCTTTCAACGTTGGCCTCTTTCTTTGTTCGCAAGCTCTCCACCCTCTCGGAACTGACCCCCAACACCTGGAAGAGGTTGATTTCCTTGTTGAGGATGCAGGGCAGGATCCTGTGCGCAGCGGGGTTGGCACTTATCAATGCACCATCGGCGTCCAGAACGATCACACCGATAGGGGATTTTTCGAACACTGCCTTGTGCATGAGACAGTGGACCCCCTCGGTTGTGGTCCGCAACGACAGCGGGACGCCTTCACTTTCATCGACTGGGAACGTCCCATTGACCAAAACATGAGCCTCCATCGGATTGTGTGGTTATGAATGTGGGCTGTTGTTTTTATGGTTAACTGAGGAATAACTAATAATTTTTATATCCTCTGAACGCATTATATAATCATGTATCAACAGGTTCTGAGGGAGCCTCGGAACGTTGCATTGCTTGGCTTCATCGGGGCCTTCGGCTTCTTAGTCCTATGGCTTGTCGCCGTTTTCGTCGATGGTTCGTGGGTGTTCGGGCAGATGACCCTGAGTGAACTGGGAGACCCTTCAAGCCCAGCTGATGCCATATTCAACATCGGCTGCATTCTCGCCGGCATCGTCTTGGTGCTGTTTACTCTGGCAATGCGGCCGTTGCAGGAGAACCGCATACTCAGACTGACATTCGGCGTGGCAACCTTGGCATCCTTCTTCCTCATCGGAGTGGGGCTGTTCCCGATACACGTCGATTTGTGGCACAACCTGTTCGCCTGGGCCTTTTTCCTGACCATGATAACGGCAGTCATCATATCCATACCAGGGGACTGGCAGCGTGGCGGCAGGGCGAGGATGATGGCGGCGGCCAGTCTCTTCATGGCCTTTGTTTCTGTCGCTTTACTAGGATTCGTCGCTCTGGCCCTCGCCGAGGCGATAGTGGTTATCTTCATCATGATCTGGGTATTGCTGAGGATTCTTGACCTGATCCTTTAGGGGCGGCACCGACTGCGACGATTCAAGGCGTGAGTGCCGTTCCCGTTTTTACTTCAGGCGGCGATGCCGCCTCGGGACTTGAGCCGTGTCATCCATCAGGCGTTTTGACTTTTTATCCGGCCTGTATGGCCTAAGGCCCTCGCGTGCCGTTGATACGATTGCATGGGCGATAGTAGGGTAAGTGAAAATGACTGGAACCGGGCTAGCGGAGACTCAAAGGGATCCGTGTCCAGGTCCATCGCTTGGACCATGGATTCTAACGACCGATTTCGACCGTGGCCTTCAGACCATGAGCAGGGCGGTTGATGAAGGAAGGGAGGCCGCCACTTTCCACGGCGGCCGGGATATGCTCAGCGCCGCTTGCCGAAGAACTTGTCCCTTTTGTATGGATCATCGATGTCATTACGAGGGTCGTACTGAGAGACGCCGTCGCGGCTGTCATAGCGGTCCTTGGCGGCCTGGTCGTCCAATGAGTAGCTCACGTTCTGCCAACTGTCGTCGTCCTCCTTTTTTCGTCCGCGCTTCTTCTTGCGGGAAACGATGACCACGATTATTATCAGCCCCACGATCAGGACGACTATGCCCACGCAGACCATGCATACCAGTTCGATGAGCCCCCAGATATCGATGAGGTCGACATTGGATTGGATCTCGAAGCTGCCGGAGGCGCCGGTGTTCAACAGTACGATGTAGTGTTCACCGGAATCAGTGGTGAGATATGGGCCGGACAGAGGGTCGTTGACCTCGGCGACGCCCCACGTCAGATTGTCGTAGGGGCCGTCATTGTCCTCGAAATAGGCGTACTGGGTGGCGTTGAAGATATAGAACTCCATCGGACCCCCGGCGATTGCCTTCACCTGATATTCGAATATGAAGCCCTGTTCCATATACACGACCCAGGTCACGTGTTTGTTGGCCGATAGCGTCCTCTCCTCGGAGTAAGACATCAGTGGGGAGAGTTCGCATCCTGAACAGGTGGGGCTAACATCGTCAGTCTCGGCCTGCGCCGGCACAGCGGCCAGGACCAGACTGAATATCAATGTCAGAGCGAATGTTACCAGCACCAGCCGGCCCAACGGTTTGGAACGTCGTTTCATACTGGGTGAAAAAGCATCTTACAAGTATTTTTCCTTATCTAACCGTGTTAAGGAAATCGGGGTAGGGAAAAAATCAGGGCCATTGGCGGAAACGCGGCCGCCAGAGGCCGAATGTTGTTTGTATCGCCCTCAGATCCTCTCGTAGAGGTACCAGTACTTGGAGCTCTCATCACTGGCCATGAACAGGGAGACGGCAGTGAGCACCAGTATCAGGAAGACCGCCAGGGCGCTTGCGAAGTCTAACACGATGGCCGCCAGGCCGAAGACCATTATCAGAACTCCCGCGACCATGGTCAGCTCCCAGGTCCACTGGGTGCCCTGCATGAACCCGCCCGCGTAGGCGAGCAACATCACGCCCAGCCCCAGAAATGCGGCGGTGGCGTAGAGGTCCTGCACCGTTATGCTGTAGAATGCCATGACCATCGAGCCTACCGCGGCTACGAGGGCCAATGCCGAGGATATGACTATATTCTTCGGTCTATCGTCCATATATACACCTGTGGGTAAATGCGAATCCTGGTTTAAAACCTGTTCTCCATTCAGAGTACTTCCGCCTTGATTATCTTGATGTCGTTCAGGGGCCGGTCCTGTGCTCCAGTGGGGGCGACGGCGATCTTGTCGACGATGTTCATCCCCTCATCCACCTCCCCGAACACAGGGTGCTTGATGTGCGGATACCTCTGGTCGTCCCAGTCGAGGTAGCTGTTGTCACCCAGGTTGATGAAGAACTGGCTACCGCCGCTGTTGGGCTGACCGGTGTTGGCCATGGCCATTGTGCCACGGACGTTGGAATGGCCTTTGACGAACTCATCCTCTATGTTGTATCCTGGACCGCCGCAGCCGGTACCGGTGGGGTCGCCTCCCTGGATCATGAAACCGCTTATGACGCGGTGGAAAAGGATGCCGTCATAGAAACCCTCGGACACCAGCTTGATGAAGTTCCCGCCGGTGATGGGCATGTCGTCGTACACCCTGATGACTATGTCGCCGCGGGTGGTGGTGAATCTAACAAGTCTGCCTTCGCGCATGCCACCGCCAATCAGTGATGACAGTTATATTTTACTCACCCGTAGATGCTTGTGTTACCGTTCGCATAGTCGTCATCGAATTCGCTCAGCATCTCCATGTACTCGTTGACGTAGCCTTCGCTGAGACGACTGGAGTAGACCGACGAGGCCAGCACCACCGCCACCAGGCCCAATGCGAAAATGAGTACCGTGCCTTCGAAACCGGGTACCACTGCCAGGACCAGCATGAGCAGGGCCGATGCCTGGGCCTGCAAGACATAAGGACGGAGGTCGTTGAGTCTCTCTATCTCCCCCAACAACAAGGCGCTGTAGCCGACGGAGGAGCGGGCCCTCTCCCACTCCTGTTTCGCAATGGCGGAGACCGGCAGTCCGCCGATGTCCTTGATCCCCCGGAGTTCACGGTAGCGGCCGATCTCCTTGCGGGAGTGACGTACCGTGGCGACCATCCGGGGCACTGAGACCACCGCCAGGAGCAGGGAGACGAAGAAAAGCGCCAGGAACAGTTCATCTTGCCCTATCGTGCTCATATTCAGATAATGCCTCCCTCCGTTTAAATAAATGGCCCGACCGTCAGACCCAGTCCTGTAGTTGATGCTGCTCGTTGAAGAACGATTCCCGGGCCAATGTGACCGTTGCCAACGACGTTATGACTCCACCACCCACTATCATCAGGAATATCACCAACTGGAACTGCGCCGCCACCAGGGGTTGAACCCCGGCCATGATTAGACCGGCCATGGCACCAGGGATGAAGATTATCCCTAGGGTCTTCATGCGGTCTATGGTCGGTATCAGCGCTGTTCGGATAGCCATGCGGTCTATTTCCTCTACCGCCTGTGACGATGTGGCGCCCAGGGATAATCGGGTCTCAATCATTCCTCGCCCCGTTTGGAACTCCCGAGTCATGCGGTCCAGGGTCAGGGAGCATATGTCCATCGAGTTCCCGAAAGCCATTCCCGCCAAAGGTATCACGAATTCCGGTCGGAGCGGAATCGCGTCGGCAACGAGTAAAACCGACAGTGAGAGTACGGAACCTAAAGATATGGATGCCGCGGTCGTGCGGAATGCAGATGGCATGTCGGGTGAGCGCCTCGCGGACCGTGCTGCTGATATGATTGCCATTCCTGTGATCATCACCGCGGCGGCGGGAAGCCACATCGTACCTTCGCCCTCCCATTCGATGAGGGCCATCAAGATAATGGATACCAGAGCCAGCTGCGCTCCGCCGACCATGAACCCTTTGGTCATGTCCTTCCCAATCCCCACTCGCTTCCAAGACGATACCAAGACGACCAGGAAGAACAGTATGGACACGGATGCTAGGATTACGAGTCCTTCCAAAGGTGTCTGCGCGAAACCCGGGTTCAATATACGCCACCTCCTTGCAAATCCCGGCCGTCTGACATCACGGCCTCACCGTCCTTGACGTGGACTATGTGGTCGGACACCCTCTTCGCCTGCTCAATGTCGTGGGTGACCCAAACGACCGTGGTTCCTCCGTCCCTCATACGCATGACGCTCTGTTCTATGATATCTGAGCTTCGCGGGTCGACACCTGACGTCGGCTCGTCAAGCAAGAGAGCATGCGGCGATAATGCAAGGGCCCGTGCCAATGCCACCCGTTTGCGTTCCCCTCCCGAGAGTCTTTCCGCATCACGTTCCAGATATCCCGTCGATAGTCCCGCTGCCTCCAGGGCATCTGCAGGGTTGAAATCCGTGATCCTGTGTATCCTGGTTGCATAGCACACGTTGTCCTCGACGCTGCCGGGGAACATCGTGCTATCCTGGGGGACGAGGGCCGCCTCCTTCCTCAAGGATACGGGATCTTTTGATGTGATCGCAGTACCGCGATAGGTCAACTGACCGGAATCCGGCTCCATGAGACGGTTCAATAGTCGCAACAGAGTGCTCTTCCCGCTCCCTGAGGGGCCCACCAGCGATGTTATTCTCCCTGCAACGATGTCGAGGTTCACGTTATCCAGAACCATTCGGCCTGACAACGCTTTGCCAACCCCTCGCAGTGAATAGAGGTTCATTCGTTCAGCTCCTTGTACAACTCTTCCACTTTACTCTTGAGCGATTCTAGGACGGAGCGTCCTGATTGCGTGGCCCTGTACACTTTCCTGATGCTACCTCCTGACTTCTCCTCGTTTGATGAAAGCAACCCCGCAGATTCCATATCGGCAAGGATCGGGTAAATCGTTCCCGGGCTGATTTGATAACCGTGATGCTTCAGCTCCTGTATCATCCACAGACCGTACGTCCCTTCTGGAGATGTTGCGTGATGAAGAATATGGATACGGACGAAACCAAGAATTAGCTTTCTCTCATACATCGTTATCGGTTTTCGATAACGTAAAACTGTGATAAGATGTTTCTTATGTTAAAGAAAATTAGAAAAATGTTTGATAACGAACCTAAAGATCCTTGGTGGTGAACCACCAATCGTATCCCTGACCGCGGCGTTTCTTGGCCTCTTCGATGGTCGCGGCGGGCGGGATTATGACCTTGCTCCCCAGAGAGAGCGACTCGTTCTCGGGCCAGTTCTCAGGCATGGCGACCTTCTTATCGTCAGCGGTCACCAATGCTTTGAGTGATCTCAGCACCTCATTGACATTCCTGCCGACCTCCTGAGGGTAGTAGATTATCAACCTGATGATTCCCTGAGGGTCGATGATGAACACCGCTCTAACGGTATTACTGGCCTTTCCGGGATGGACCATCCCCATCTCCTTGGCGAAATCGCCGTGGTCGGCGATTATGGGAAAGTCAATCTCCACATCGAGGTTGTCGGCTATCCACTCCACCCATTTGATGTGTGAGAACACCTGGTCTATGGAAAGGCCTATGAGTTCGGCGCCGAGCGCCTTGAACTCATCGGCTTTCTTGGCGAAAGCCACGAATTCGGTGGTGCACACTGGGGTGAAGTCGGCGGGGTGACTGAAGAGCACGAACCATTTTCCCTTGTAAGCGTCCGGCAACTTCATCATCCCATGGGTGGTCTTCACTTCCACCTCGGGGAACTTGTCCCCTATCAGGGGCATTCCCTGCTTCTGTTCCTTATCGTGATGCATTGTTTACCTCCTATATGGTGTTAAGATTATTATGTCCGATATTTTTCATTGTCGATTTCACAACGGTATGCGTTGAAACAAAGTGTGACGTGGCGTTCCTATCAAATATTATGGACTGGATTCATAGCCGATAAAAATGGATTCCCATTATCTCATAAGCTCGGAATCGGTGACCGAGGGCCACCCTGACAAGGTATGCGATAGGATATCGGATTCGGTCCTCGATGCCCATCTGACACAGGACCCGATGGCCCGTGTGGCCTGTGAGACCGTGGTCACCACCGACAGGGTGATCGTCCTGGGAGAGATCACCTCAAATGCCGATGTTGATGTTGTCGCCATCGTCAGGAAAACCCTCCAGGACATGGGCTACGATGATGAGGGGGTTGGATTCAGCTACGACAGCTGTGATATCCATGTGCTGCTCAAAGAACAGTCCGCGGATATCGCCATGGGCGTGGGTTGCTCCGAGGAGGAGAAGGCAAGCCCCGGAGAGAACGAGGCCAACAGCATGGGTGCTGGTGACCAGGGCATGATGTACGGTTACGCCAGCAAAGAGACCGCCGAGATGATGCCCCTGCCCGTCCTCCTGGCGCACAAACTCACACGCAGACTCACAGAGGTCAGGAGGGAGGGTCTGATAGATTATCTCCGCCCTGATGGTAAGGCTCAGGTCACCGTCAGATATCTGAATGGTGCCCCGGTGGGCGTGGAGACCGTCGTGGTCTCCGCCCAGCATCGCGACTGCGTCACCCACGAGGAGATACGTAAGGACATAATGGAGAAGGTCGTAGCGGCGGTCATACCCGCTGAGCTGGTAGGCAGAGAGACCAGCTACCACATCAATCCGACGGGGCGTTTCGTCATCGGCGGACCGCAATCCGACGTGGGCCTGACGGGTAGGAAGATAATCGTCGACACCTACGGAGGCGTGGGCCGGGTGGGTGGAGGGGGCTTCTCCGGCAAGGACCCCAGCAAGGTGGACCGATCCGGTGCCTACGCCGCACGCTACGTCGCCAAGAACATCGTCGCTGCCGGATTGGCCGACAAATGCGAGGTCGCCGTGGCCTATGCCATAGGCATCGCCAACCCCGTCTCCGTCTGGGTGGATTGCTTCGGCACCGCCAAGGTCGACGAGGGTGAGATCAACAGGATGGTTAAAGAGGTCTTCGACTGGAGGCCTTACTCGATAATCAAGAGGCTGGGCCTGCAGGCGCCCATCTACAGCCAGACCTCCAGTTACGGCCATTTCGGCCGCGACGATCTGGACTTGCCTTGGGAGCGCATTGACCTGGTTGATGCCATGCGTGACTGGTTCGCTTAAACCTACGGACCTCTCCCAACCTTCTATCCGCAACACCTCCCAGCCGGGGCTTTGAAGTTTTCTCAGACGTCATTAAATATCTGTTTTGAAATCAACTAGTATTAATTGATAATAAAATCAAATAATCAAATCCATAATCAAGGTGATGTTATTCCAGAGGGTGATGGGGTTTCCAGGGACGAGGCGGTTGCAGCCGCATTGAACGGCGGCAAGGCACAGTTCGAGTTCCGGCCGGAGACGGCGAGGTTGATGGGCAAGAACGCCTGGAACGCCTTCCTGGGGATCTTGGTGGTGGTTTTGATATGGTGGTCGGTGGCGGAGGCGATGATGTTCCTGCGCGGAGTTCCCTTCCCCACCCCGCCTGAGACATTCCATGCCTTCTGGCAGGCGCTGATGGGTGCCGATGTGCATGGCGAGGGCATCTTCGCCCACACCAACGCATCCCTCCAGCGTTGGGGACAGGGGTACCTCATAGCCCTCGTACTGGGACTGACACTGGGGCTGGCTTTCGGCACCATGCCCCGCCTTCATGAGGTCGGCATGGTGTCGGTGTACGTGTTCCAGATGATACCCGGTCTGGCGTGGATACCCATCGCCATGCTGATTTTCGGATTGGGTGAGACGGCCACCGTGTTCATAATCGTCATGACCGCCATACCTCCCTTGGTGATCAACACCGCCGGAGGGATCCGCGAGGTTCCCGAGGTCTACACAAGAGTAGCCCGGATGTCGGGCAAGGATGATAGCGCTCTTTTCATGAATGTCCTGCTCCCCGCCGCCTCGCTGTCCATAATAAATGGGATGCGTATCGGACTGGCCAACGGTTGGAGGGTCCTCATCGCCGCGGAGATGGTCGTCGGTGTGGCCCTCGGCCTCGGCTTCTCGATATACCAGTCACGCTACAGCCTGGACTTCACCGCCTCATTTGTCAGCATCATGGTCATTTGCATGATCGGACTGACGATAGAGAAGCTGCTCTTCGTGAGCATGGAGAACCGCGTACGGAACCGCCTCGGCCTGGACAGGGAGGACTGAGATGATACTGGCATCCATGAGGAACGTGTCCAAGGTGTTCACCGACACCCGTAACGGGCGGGGCCTGGTGGCCCTCAATGGCATCGACCTCGATATCAAAGAGGGCGAGTTTCTGTGTCTGGTGGGCTCGAGCGGATGTGGGAAGAGCACCACCTTGAACCTGTTGGCCGGTTTCGAGTCCCCCACCCGAGGAGATGTGTCATTCAAGGGCGGGAAGGTCAACGGCCCTTCGCCTGAACGCGGCGTGGTATTCCAGGAGCCCAGCCTCTATCCCTGGATGTCGGTACTGCAGAACGTGATGTTCTCCGTCCAAGGGGATGAGGGCAAGGAAAGGGTCGCCATGGAGTACCTGAGGATGGTGGGGCTGGACGGTTTCGCCGCATCCCGTCCTAGCGACCTCTCCGGCGGCATGAAGCAACGTGTGGCCATAGCCCGCGCTCTGGCCATGGGACCAGACCTGTTGTTGATGGACGAGCCTTTCGGGAGCCTCGACGAGCAGACGCGGAGGAAGCTGGACAACGAGGTCCTGAGGCTGTGGAAGGACGGCGGTAAGACGGTGGTCTTCGTCACCCACAACATCGAAGAGGCTCTGATGCTGGGGACCAGGATAGTGCTCATGTCCGCATCGCCGGGGAGGATCGAGAAGGAGTGGACATTGGAACCGGGATGGCCACGGGACCTGTCCAGCCCATCGATGGTGATGTTGAAGGGGGTGATCATAGGGATGTTGCAGGCCTGTGCCTGTGCCAACGGGGCCGCTCCCGCGCGATTGGTGACCATAGGGGAGTGAAAGAATGAACGCGGTACGGTTTTTCTCATTGGTGCTGGTCGGTGCTCTCCTCCTGGCCGGGGTGGCGGTCGTGCTGCCTATGATCGAGGACGATACGGTCACGGTCGCATTCAGTGATAAGTCGAACTACGAGACACTGATAATCGCCAAGGAGACGGGCATGCTTGAGGATGCGGGGATAAGGCCACTCCTGGTCACAGGGGGGATAAGAGCGGCCGAAGCTCTGGTGACCGGATCGGCAGACATGGCGGCCATGGGGGACGGGCCGGCGGTGAGTACCATAGCTAAGGATAACGGCGCCATGATAGTGGCGCGGTTCATCAACGGCGAAGGCATGCACCGTTTCATCGCCCACACAGACATCTCGGAACCCAAAGAACTGGAGGGTAATAAGGTGGGGTTGCAGCAAGGGTCGAGCAGTCATGGAGCATTCCTGCGCTGGATGGATGCGAACGGGGTCGATCCCGACAAGGTTACGATTGTGCCCATGGACCCAAAGAACATCCCCCTTGCCATGCAGATCGGGGTTTCGGGGCCGGACCGCGACGGGATCGTGGCTATGGCAGGCAGCGAGCCGTGGGCGATAGCCACGGAAAGAGAGTGCGGGAGCGCGGTCTATGAGATCGGCAACTCATCTGGCCAGGGCACGACCTTCCCCATGGTGCTTGTGGCCTCTCAGAGGATAATGGATAGGAATCCCGCCGCCGTCTCCGATATGATCGGGATTCTCGTCAAAAGCAACCAGTTCATCATCGACAACTGGTCCGAGGCCATGGAAATCTGTGCTTCACGTACCGGCGCGGCGAATGTGACGGAGCAGGAATCGTGCAGCTTGCTGCAGAACTACGAGGTGGGGTTCGATGAAAGCGACCTGCAGAGCCTGGAGATGGCGGCCCAGGTCATGTTGGAATTCGGCAGGATATCCGCCCTGCCGGACATATCATCGCATATCGATAAGCGTTTTCTGAATGGGCTCGATGCGTGATCGGACTTCACCCGAGTGAACTAAGCATCAAATACCATTGACACGGGAGAAGGGAACCAGAAGGATACTGGCGGGCCCGAAGGGATTCGAACCCTTGGCCGATCGGTTAAGAGCCGATCGCTCTACCTAGCTGAGCTACGGGCCCGTGTGAATCGGGAGATTACCTTTTTGTTAATAAAGGTATC
>PWJQ01000008.1 GCA_003560875.1 Methanomassiliicoccaceae archaeon | reverse complement strand
CTCCGGATCGGCCATGTACAACTCCTTCTGGGAGAGGGATGAGGAACTCTTCAAGAAGCTTTATCCCATGTCCATGCGGCCGCAGTCCCATGACATCATCAGAACATGGGCCTTCTATACCCTGCTCAGATCGCACCAGCTCACCGATAGTATACCCTGGAAGGACATAATGGTCCATGGGTTCATAATGTCCCCTGACGGCACACCCATGCACTCGTCTCTGGGCAATGTCATCGACCCCATGCCGATATTGGAGGAGTACGGCGCTGACGCCATGCGTTATTACGCCTGCACCTGCTCACTGGGTGTCGACCATGCGTTCCGCGAGAAGGATGTCAAACGCGGAAAGAGGCTGGCTAACAAGGTATACAACATGGGCAACTTCGTGGGACGTAAGATCGACAGTAAACCGCAACGGCCATCTGAGCTGCCTGCCGCCGACCGATGGATACTCAGCCGCTTCAGCGAGACAGTGGAGAACGTCGATCGTATGTATGCCTCTTATCAGTTCGACAAGGCCATGCGTGAGATCGAGAACTTCGCCTGGCACGAGTTCGCTGACCATTACATCGAGATGGTCAAGCACCGGGATGACGATGCGGTGCGCTATACGCTCTACACCGCCTATCTGGGATTGATAAAGATATTGGCACCGTTCATGCCCCATGTGACCGAGGATGTCTTCCAGAACCATTTCCAGGTCCATGAAGGCCACCGCAGCATCCATATCGGCCCCTGGCCGGAGACGTTCCCTCTGGAACCGGAAGCGGTCGTCATCGGGGAGATGATGAGGGACATAATCTCCGCTGTCCGCAGCTGGAAGGCCAACAACAAGATGGCTTTGAACCAGGAGATAACCTCTTTGGAACTAATCGGCGAAAAGGCGGCCGTACTCATCGGTCACGAGGCTGATGTGATAGGGACTTTGAAGGCCAAGGACATGCGGGTCGTCACCGCCGCCGAGCTGGAGGAGAAGGTTGTGGCCGCCAAGCCGGTCCACTCCCGGATCGGCCCGGAGTTCAAAGCCGATGCCAAGAAGGTCGTTGAGGCCATAAAGGCCATGGACCCTCAGGTTCTAGCCGCATCCCTGTCAGAGGGAAAGGTATCAGTCGACGGTATGGAGATAGGTCCAGAGCATGTCGAGCTGGAAAAAAGTCTTATGCTGCACGGCCGCGAGGTCGCGACCGTGCAGGTCGGAGAGGTTTTAGTGGCTATAGAACTCTGATCAGCGAGACAGGGCCTCGACCTTCAAACTCTTTCCACTGTATTTCATCTTCGGCATCTCCTTGGCCATCCGCTGGGCGAAGTCCTTGTGCACCTCGACGGTACTGGTGGTATCGCCTATTTTGACCTTGCCGATTGAATGGTCCTTGATGCGCAACTCACGTATCAGGGTCTCGACGATCTCATTCTTCTTAACGCCGTCACTGTCGCCGAGGTTGATCCTGAACACGACCATCCCGAAGATGTCCGACAGCTGGTCATAGTCCGTGACTTCACGGACCGTGTCCCTTCCATCCGCCTCAGGAGGAACCATCTCTATGATTTCCATGCCGGTGTAGGCGGTGATGCTGCGAAGATAGTATTTCTCATCCTTGGTGACGAAACTGATGGCCACACCCTCCTTTCCGGCACGTCCGGTCCTTCCGATGCGGTGGACGTAGACATCCGGATGTTCGGGTATGTCGTAGTTTATCACATAATTGACATCATCGATGTCCAGGCCACGGGCGGCGACGTCGGTGGCCACCATGAGGTCTATCTTGTCATTCTTGAACTGCTTGATGACCTTCTCCCTTTTCGATTGGGTCATGTCGCCATGTATGGCCTCTGCCTTGTAGTCCAGTCCTTGGAGTTTCTCGACCAGCATGTCGACCATGCGCTTGGTGTGGCAGAATATTATGGCTTTGGGCCTCTCCACATCCAATACACGGCACAGAGCCCACATCTTGTTGCGGCGTCCCACCTGGATGTAGAACTGCTTGGTGAGGTCAAGGACCATCTCGTCCTTGGAGACGGTTATCTCCTTGGGATCCTGCATATAATCATAGGCCAGTTTCCTAACGCCCTCCGGTAACGTGGCGGAGTAGAGTAGAGTCTGGCGGACCTTGGGCGTCTTACGGAGGATGTCCTCGATATCCTCTATGAAACCCATGTCCAGCATACGGTCTGCTTCATCAAGGACGGCTATCTGCACCTTGCTCAGGTTCAATGTGCCGCGATTGATGTGGTCCTTCACCCTACCAGGGGTTCCGATGATTATGTCAACGCCCTTTTTCAGAGCCCGGAACTGACGCTCGATGTCGGTACCGCCGTAGACCGGCAGGCAGACATGGCCTGAATGCTTGGAGAGTTTCTCCAGTTCCTCGGAGACCTGTATGGCCAGCTCCCGTGTTGGTGCCAGTATAAGGGCCGAGGGGATCTTCATGCGTGGCTTTATCTTCTCGAGTATAATACCGCCGAAGGCACCGGTCTTACCCGTACCGGTCTGAGCCTGGGCAAGTATATCCCTGCCCTCCAGACCATACGGTATTGATTCGACCTGGATCGGGGTCGGGGTCTTCCAGCCCATCTCCTCGATCGCCTTCATTACTTCATTCCCGATGCCTAATGGTTTGAATTCTGAATCCATTGTAATCACTGATTCGTAACGAATATTGGAATCCCTATTCTCTCCTATCATTTATTACCTACCCATGCTAAACCGTTTTTAACATTGTAATTAACGTTGCGTTTCAATGATGATGGGTCGATTTCTCAAGGTTCGTCGTTATGAGATGATAAAGTTTATATGGGGAAAATTGTTCCCCAGGATTGAAGCGGACGTAGTGTAGCTGGTTATCACTTGAGCTTGCCAAGCTTAGAACTCGGGTTCAAATCCCGGCGTCCGCACCATCTCTTCTCTTTATCTCTTCCATTATCGGTCCGATGTTGTGCCTTCCGACCCGAGCGCCTCTGCGCGAAAGTACGGTCGCCCCTCTTCTGAAGAGTTCCGGGAATAATGAATGGGATGTTACGAACAACATATCCTCCATTTCCCCATGCCATCTCTCAATTAACACCTCCGTATGGGCGCGCGGCAAAAAAACCAACACCATATCCGAAATCTGATGGATTTCCATCAAGGATTCAACGAATCCGGTACGGTCATCGAGATTGGCAGCCTCCCTCTTACTCTCCACAGCACATGAATAAGGGAGGACCCTCGTCTCAGAATCGATTAGACCATGCCTTCCGGATACTATCGCGAGTCTGGAACCGACGATCGACTCATTTAAGCGTCTGACCTCGGTGAAACGTCCTCCGAGGGTCTTTCCTATCGGCATTCGATATTCATCGAGGGAGATGTCGCGGTCATCATTCCCAATGCAACCCGGGATGTCCGATCGCAATCCCTCCAACGCTTTGACATAGGGCCCGTGGTCCCGGGGCCTTATCCCTCTGGAACCGGTGAGCTCTGGGAAGATGAACATCTCAGAATCGTTGCTGACGCATATGACCCTCATCCCACATGTAAAGAACTCGACACATTAACTGGTTTACCATATCGGATACAGATGTTTGCTTTCTACCAATCATGATATATATCCAAAAATTGAATATGTCCAGAGGTATACATATGGCAGTTAATCTGAACATAGACACGACGAAGATCCAACCCATTGTGGGCGAGATCAAGGAGAAATACCTTCAACACATAATCGCAGCCGCGGTGGTCGCTCTGCTTCTTTGGCAAGTTACTCCGGATTCATATGGCAGTTTCAATACAATGCTATTGAATTTCCCTCAAACGCTCATATTGTTGCTGGTCGCCATGGTGATCTCATACATGATATTGGTGATAGGTTCCAGCGACAGTCTCATAGCCAAATTGAAGGAGACGGGTCACTTTGATGTGTTGAACACCAAATTGACCATTGCGACCATATTGTCGATAGGCGCGTTCTTCCTGACCATAATGGTGACGAGGTACTTCTCATGGGCCTCAAACAACTTCATGATCTGGAACGATCCCATGACCAGCCACGAAGTGATGTTCATCATCTTGCTGTTCATAATATCGCTTGCTGTGGTGTTCTTCGTCAGCGTACTGATGGCACTGATGAAGATAGCTGAGATGCGTACCGCTTAAAAGAAACGACAAACCGCTTAAACCCTTTTTATCATTTCAAGGATTGTAGGTTGCCGTAACGGTAGGCGATGTTGCAGCTCCCTTCACGAGATACCATGCAAGGACCCTTCGGGCTGTTGGGTTCGCATGCCCTGCCGAACATCGGACATTCCTCTGAACGGATGATTCCTCTGAGGACCTCCCCGCAACGGCATCCCTTCGGTTCCTCATCCATCGCCGGGAGGTCCTTGAGTAAATCCTCGTGGACCAACTTGGCATCATGGGCTGAATATTCATCCCTGAGGCCGAGGGCGCTCAACGGAATGACCGGGAATCCCCTCCAGGCACGGTCCTCCTCCTTGAAGACCTTGGCCATCATGGCGCGCGCCTTGGGATTACCCTCCTTTCTGACCAGACGACGATACTCGTTCTCCACCTCGGCCCTGCCATCAGCCAATTGACGTACGAGCATGTGACAGGCCATCAGGATGTCCAAGGGCTCGAACCCGGCGACGACCTGCGGCATTTTGTACTTCTGAGAGAACGGTTCGTACATCTCAGTCCCAGTGATAGCGCTGACGTGGCCGGGCTGTATGAACCCGTCCACACTGACCTCGCCCATCTGGAATATCGCCTCCAGGGCGGGAGGGACGACCCTGTGACAGCTATACACGCTGAAGTTCTCAGGAACCCCTCGTATCAATGGCACGGCGGTGGTAGGTGCGGTGGTCTCGAACCCGACGGCCATGAACACGAACTCCTTGTCCTCCCTTCCGGCCATCTCCACCGCATCGGTTATCGAATAAACGATGCGGACATCGGCTCCACGGGAACGGGCGTCATCCAAAGACCCAATGGGAGTTGGGACGTTCAACATGTCCCCGAAGACACATACCGCCACACCTGCTTCTGCTAGGGCGATACCCGCTCCGATCTCAGTACCGGTCGTAACACACACCGGACAACCCGGTCCTTGCCTGATCTCCACGCCGACATCCTTGAGCAGTTCCTCAAGGCCGAAATGCACCATGGTGTCCTGATGCGTTCCGCAGACGTGCATGAACTTGTAATCGACCTCATACTTGGCTATCGATTCAAGTATCTCCTTGGCTGTTCCACCATCACGGAGTTTGAAGACACTCATTCCAACACCTTCAACGATCTGACCACGCATGATTTGCCTTTGATGACTTCGACGGGTTTGGAACAATCTGGGCAGCTGAGAATCGGTATGCTATGGTTGAAACCGTCCTCTTCCAAACGTCCGGCCTCACCTTCAAAGGAGCAGGCAGGGCATCTTATCTCGATGGCCTCCTCCACGATGCTCAGTCTCGAACCCTCCAATAGGGTCCCTTTGGTGACTATGTCAAAGGCGAACTCCATCTGGTCCCGACCGAGACGGGTGAGTTCCCCCAGAACAAGCTCGACCTCCTCGACCTTGCTGACCTGGTGCTTCTCGATTTCCCTCAGCACCGATTCGACGATGCCTGCCATGACTGAGACCTCATGCATCCCGGCTCAAAACACCACGAGAGTATTTATTATCTGTCCGTTGTGGAACCGTGGTCGCAATGCCTCCTGACAGGGCATTCCCTGCATCTTGGCCGACGGGGAAGGCAGACGACCTGACCGTGCCTGACCATCAAGGCGTTTATGTCTTTCCATAGATGATCGGGGACGACCTCCCTGAGTTGCATCTCGGTCCCATCCGGATCGTCGGAGCGCACCAGACCCAAGAGGTTGGATATTCGGTGTACATGGGTGTCCACACATATAGCTGGGACATTGAACGCATAAGCCAACACACAGTTGGCGGTCTTTCGCCCCACCATCGGCATGCTGAGAAGCAGATCCATGTCCGCAGGGAGTATCCCAGCGTGTTCCTCTAGGACGATGGTCGCGATCCTCTTGATGGCCTTAGCCTTCTGCACCGGGAATCCGGCCTTCCTTATCAGGGGCTCGATCAATTCTGCATCGGCGAGGGAAAGGGATTCTATCGTCGGCAGGACGGTGAAGAGACTGTCACATGCCTCACGGGTGTTCTCATCCCTGGTACGTTGAGAAAGGACCGTGGCTATCAACACATGGAAAGGACTCTCCATCCATTCCGGCCTGGTCCTTTTGTCGGACCTTCCAGGGTAGACACCTTCGCCGTAAAGGGGCCGGAGGCCGTCCAATATCAGAACTGGGTCTTTTTCGCCAACCATCTGAGTGCATCCCCCGCGGTGTAGAGGGAACCCGTCACAAGCACCGTCTCCCCCTTCTCCATATTGTCATATGCTAGGTCGATAGCGTCCCCGACCCTCTCCTCCACAGTCACATCGTCACAGTGGTGCATGAAGGCGCGGCCGACGGCGTCCGCAGCCATCCCTCGGTCACTGTCAGGCTCTGTGGCAACCACCTTGCGGAAAACCGGTCCCATGGTCGATGCCATACCGGCGAGGTCCTTGTCCAACAGAACGCCTATCACCAATATGTTCCCCGGACCATAGACCGCCGGGAAGTCCTTGACCAACGACTTCGCGCCTATCGTGGTATGGGTGACGTCCACCACGGTAGGCGGATCTTTGACCACGAGCTCCATTCGACAAGGCCATCGGCACTTTGCAAGACCTTCCCTCAAATCTTCCTGTTTGACCCTCTCATCTCCAAGAATCTCCAAAGCCAGAAGAGAAGTGGCGGCGTTTCCTGCCTGGATGGAGCCACTGATGCCAACCTTATACTCCGTTCCACGATATTCGAGGACTATCCCCCCTCTGTCCATTGATGACAAGGAGTAATCTTCGTCTTCGAGGAAATGCAAAGCCGTGCCGAGTTCCACGGCACGGGAGGATATCACATCCCTGACGTCCATGGAACAATTGGCGACCACAGGAGTTTCCGCCTTTATGATGCCGGCCTTCTCGGATGCAATCTCTGAAAGGGTACGTCCCAGATACTCACTGTGCTCCAAGCTTATGGGAGTTATTACGCTTAGCATCGGGTCCACAACATTGGTGGAGTCGAGACGCCCTCCCATCCCCGTTTCGAGGACGGCGTATTCCACACCTTTCTCTGAGAAATGAAGGAACGCCATCGCGGTCGTTATCTCGAAGAAGGTCAACTCTTTTCCTTCAGCAGCCATCTCCTCGGTGATGGGTCGACAGCGGTCTATCAACTCGGAGAGTTCGTAGTCATTTATCTGCTCCCTCCCTATCACCATCCTTTCGTTGAATCTGAGTAGATGAGGGGAGGTGTAAAGGGCTGCTGTGATACCCGCCTCCGTCAGGATGGAATGGATGAGTGCACAGACCGAACCTTTACCGTTCGAACCTGCGACGTGTATCGATTTGAAATCCCTCTGCGGGTCACCGAGTCTCCGTAAAAGTTCACGGGTGTTCTCCAGTCCGAATTTCATGCCCCTTGCATTAAGGGAGAAAAGCCAAGCCAGGCTCTGCTGGAGATGATTCAATTACCCTCCCCCATTCCCGCGATCAATGCTCGGACGGTGATTCCCTTGCCACGGGCATGGGCCTTGAGCACGCGCATCGCCCCGCTACCATATTGGGCTGCCTTCTTCTTCCTTTCCGCCAGGAAACCGGCTCCTATGACCCGGCCCACTTCACGCAGCAACTCCTTGGATGTCTCGAATCCCACTCTCCGATCCAGAGGTATACTGTTGACCGCCTCCACCGATACCATGTGTAGGAAGGGGTAGCGAAGGTCCTTCCCTGCCGCGGATGCCACCTTCTGCTCCTGATGCAGGGTGTCCTCCATGAGTTTCGCCATGTCAGTCTCCATCTGCTTACCCTTCTCCTCGACGCTCATGACGGAGTAACGGGCGTATCCAGCGAAAAGTTCGTCCGCCCCCTGCCCACTGACAAGGAGGTGCTCCTTGGCGTGACGGGAAACAAAATACATGGGGATCTGGAAGGATAGGCTGACCGGGTTGCAGGCGCCAGTGAGACCGACCATCTCCTGCACTGCTGCAACGACCTCTTCCTCGTTTACAATGATTGGTTTCCAATCCAGACCCAATTCCTCGGCGGCGCTCCTCCCGGCCTCGAGATCATGAGAACCTTCCACGCCCACAGAGTACAGTGTCACATCCGATATCTCAGAGGCCAATATCGCGATAATGGTGCTGTCCAGGCCACCTGAGAATAGCACCCCGACTTCTGGCTCATCAATCGTCGCTTCTGTTGCCGTCCGGAATGCCTCGAGCAGTTTCTGAGCATCGTTCAATGGTCCAACTCCATCCGAAGCTATGGTTTCGTCTATAATAACATGTTTTATTTTTAATCTCTTAATCGTGTAGCATCTATCATTCATGTAAAACCATTTTAATACATATCGAGATACCTGGGTAATATGGACAACGTAACGCGTATAGGAGTGTCGCTGGAACCTGAGCTACTGGAAAGATTCGACAAATCCCTGGATAAGAAAGGGTACAGTAGCAGGTCAGAGGGCATCCGGGACCTTATCCGCGATGCTTTGGCAGAGGAAGAGTGGAAGAATCCGGAGCAGTTCATGGTGGGGACCATCACCCTGATGTACGACCATGAGACCGGGAGCGTCAAGGAGAGGCTCACCACGATACAACACGAGAAGCACGACCATGTCAGCACCACCATACACATACATCTCGATCACGACCGTTGTATGGAGATACTTCTGGTTAGCGGTACATTGAAGGAGCTGCAGGATTTCTCAAACGAGCTTATGAGCATCAAGGGAGTGTTAAGGTCCAAATTGACGATGGCGTCCCCTGCCAGCACCCATATGCACCATATAGGCCCCCGTCATTACAAGTGAGATGACGGCAGAGCCACACTTTTTATATCCCTGAAATATTGGTCGGGGTCGATGAACCGGCTAGTGATTACGGAGAAGGCCAATGCCGCCCGCAGGATCTCCACCATATTATCTGACGATAAACAGGAGACCACCAAAGTGGATGGGGCCACGGTCATCAACTTCACCCGTGGAGGGGATGAGTTCTCCGTCATCGGACTTAGAGGGCATATAATCGAGCTTGACTACCCGGAGCATTTCAACAACTGGTCCAGCGTACCACCTGAGGAATTGATAACCGCTCCGCAGGAGAAACTGGTCAAGGCCAAGAACATCCTTAGTGCCATACGCACCCTGGCGGCGGAGGCGGATCAGATAATCATCGCCACTGACTACGACAGGGAAGGAGAATTGATAGGTCTCGAGACCGTGCGCCTGGCGGCCGTTAACATGGAGAACGTGCGTCGTGCCCGCTTCAGCGCTTTGACCAAGTTTGAGGTCGAGAACGCCTTCGATAACCTGACGATTCCGGACGCAAAACTGGCAGACGCCGCTGAAGCCAGACAGATAATCGATCTGACATGGGGAGCGGTGCTGACCAGGATGGTTTCGATATACTCCGGACAATTGGGAAGGAACTTCCTTTCCGTCGGACGGGTCCAGAGTCCCACATTGAGGCTGCTCATAGACCGCCATCAAGAGATTGAGGATTTCGTTCCCGACCCCTTTTGGCTTATAAAAGGCGGTTTCGCCGCGGAAGGATTCGTTGGCCAACATACTGACAATCCGTTCTGGGACAAGGCCGAGGCGGAGAAAAGGATGGTCAGGTGTAAAGACGTCGAACAGGCGAGGGTCCTGTCGTTCAGCGTCGAGGAGCGGGATGATTTCCCCCCCTCCCCGTTCAGCACCACGATAATGCTTACCGAGGCCAACCGCATCGGCATACCACCGGGGGTGGCGATGAAGCTGGCTGAGGATCTGTACACCAGTGGTTTCATATCATACCCGAGGACGGACAACACCGTCTACCCGAAGAGCCTGAGTCTCAAGGGTGTGCTCAACCGTCTTTCCGATTCCGAGTTCTCGAAGGAGATCGGTGAGATCCTCGCCCAGGAGACCATAAGGCCATCCAGAGGCAAGCGGATGACCACCGACCATCCTCCCATATACCCCACAGGGGTGGCATCTTCCAAGAAGATGAAAGGGGACAAGTGGAAACTCTACGAACTGGTGGTCAGACGTTTCCTGGCCACAGTCGCGCCCTCAGGGAAAGTCGAGGATAAAACCTGCAAACTGGATGTCGGCGGGGAATCCTTCGAAGCCAAAGGACAGAAACTACTGTTCGAGGGCTGGAGGAGGTACTATCCCCATTACAGATTCACAGAGAACTTGATTCCCAACCTTGAAGAGGGGAGCATGGTCGATGTTAAGAACATCGAGATGGAAGAGGATGAGACCCGCCCTCCCTACAGATTCAACCAGGGTTCGATAATCCAGGAGATGGAGAACCTGAACCTGGGGACCAAGAGTACCAGACACGACATAGTCGGTAAGCTGTACTCCCGTAATTACGTCCAAGGGAAGAACCTCATACCTACTCCCAGCGGCATAGCCCTGATAAAGGCGTTGGAGAGGTACGGCGGGCAGATAACGGATGCGGAGATGACCGCAAGACTGGAAGACGACATGGAGGAGATTGCTGAGGGTGAGAAGTCCCTCGACTTCGTCGTCAAGGAGTCCCAGGAGATGCTTACCGCCGCGGTCGAAGTCATGAAGGCCAACCGCAACGACATCGGCGAGGAGATCCGCAAGGCTCTGCATGAACAGTCACACATCGGGAGATGCTCTGAATGCAGCGGGAGCCTTAGCATCAAGAGGTCCCGAAAGGGTAACTTCATCGGTTGTGATTCCTATCCCGATTGCAGCAAGGCCTTCCCCATGCCCCGTTCCGCAATGGTCCAACCCACGGAGGAGGAGTGCGCTGCATGCGCTATGCCTATGTTACGCGTCATCAGACGCGGTCAGCCTCCTCAGGAGCAATGCGTCGATCCGGACTGCAGTAGCAACAAGGAGAAGACCGACCTCGGGAAATGCCCCAAGTGTAACGAGGGGACCATCAGGATGTTGTTCTCCCGTGCCGGCAAACGTTTCGCAGGATGTTCCACATGGCCGGACTGCGACCAGACATATCCGCTGCCTTTACGAGGTAGGATCGATATTTTGAACGAGCAGTGTGGCGAGTGTAACTCCCCTATCATCGGCCTCGGAGAGAGACAACAGTGCATCAACCCTGATTGCCCTACGAGACCTAAGAAGGCGGCTAAGAAGGCCAGTACATCCACCGCTAAGAAGGCCAGTACATCCACCGCTAAGAAGGCCAAACCCTCGACCAAGAAGGTGAAGACGGTCAAGAAGACCGTTTGAACTCAGCAGCTGTCACAATCGCAGTCGTCCTCATGGACGTGGTCGGGACGGCGGCAGAAGGGGTCGAAGCACTCGGGGTCTTCACAGCCCTCGGCGTGATACACATTGACCTTGCTGCCGGGAAGTACGGCATCCACCTTGTCCATCAGCATTGACTCGAGCTTATCAGCATCAGGTCCGAAGACGATAACATTGACGGTCATCGTCCATTCATCAACAGACGGCAGCTCTCCCTTTGTACGGACTTTACCGTCCTCGGTCGTGCTGCTCATGGAAAGGAAACCGTCACCGGCCTCCACCACGGCCTTCACGTGACCTATGGACCATGCGCCAACGTCGACAGCGCCTATGGTGAGGGCCTTGAGGAAATCGGAGAACCTTTGCAAGGCCTCGTTGCCGACGAGCGCGGGAGAGAACGTCCCATTGAGGTCCGCCGCGAGTGGGGTGGGTATGAATTCCTGGTCTTGGGTCACGGGAACAACTCCAACAATCGGTCCATGTTGATGCCTTGATCCGCCTGCACAGCCTCTACAGGGCCGTCGAAACCGAAAGCCCTGATACGTTCCTTGATATCATCCAAGTCCGCCTCAGAAACGGTGTCGATCTTGTTGACCAACACCATATCGGCAACCTTCAACTGGTTGCGCAGAGGCCTCTCGAACATCTTCCAGATCTTGGCGAAACGTTCCGCATCGACCACTATTATCGTGCTGAGTCTATCTATCTCTATTCCGGAGCAGTCCTGCATGGCGTTGATGATTATCTCAGGGTCAGCTATCCCTGTGGGCTCAACGATTATGATGTCGGGGTCCATATTGGCCTGTACGACTCTGACTGTATCGATCAGTCCGGTCTTCAGGGTGCAGCAGATGCAACCTCCTTTGAGTTCCTGGACATCCATGCCGTACTTTCTCATGACCTCGCCATCGATGCCTTTGTTACCAAAGTCATTCTCGATGACCATTATGCGATGGCCTTTGCTCTCATAGAGGGCCTCCATCATGTTCATAATCACAGTGGTCTTACCCACTCCTAACAGACCAGATACCAGAACGAAGTGCAATTTCTCACCTTTGATTGCATTGATGAACGATGTTATTAAAGATTGGTCATCAACTTAATAATTTTTAGAGGGATATCAGTCTTCCTCATCCTCGCCGGTAAAATGGCGGTCGAGGTTTTCAATGTCTTGGGAGATCCGGTTGTTACGGCAGGAGGGGCATTCTATCGGCTTTCCCAATTTGCGTTTGAGATTTATGAATGAACGGTCCAGGTCAACGATGCTACCACATTCGCAATACACCTTGCCGATATCAGGGGAGTAGTAGCCTCCCATTTCTGCCAAAGAACCCATCATCCTTCAAATACCTCTCATCTTTTTCCAACAAGTATAGAGCATAAGCTGAAGAATCATACTTCAATTTCTACCCTTCCCGTCGACCTGGCTAGAAGCCAGTTGCCCCCGTCCCTCCAAACGGTGGCGCTCGTCCGAAGACGATGATTGCAAAACGACGCTTGACTTTTAATGCTTTCGTTAAGCTACCGAAATCCATTCACTTCCATATATACGGATGTTGAAACGGAGTAGGTCGATAGTTCCATACAGTATAAAAAGGATCGATGGGAAAACCCCGGCTGCGGCCTGATAATCGAAAATGTAGGATTGCTGTTTGTATCGGATATATAATCATATCTTATGATTACTGTCGATGTCATGAATTATTCGCAATTGTCGCAGGACACGGTTCCTGATCTCCTGCGCGGATTCCGCCGAGGATGTGCGTCTTCCGTTCTCCATCATCCTCACCTCTATCATCTCCATCGCGACGCCACATTGACAGTGTATCTCATCATCCTTATCGAGCGACACATCCATCAACAGACATCTAGGGCAGCGGAAGGGGTACTTGCGACCGCTGAACTTACCCCTCTTGGATATCGGTTCGCCCTCCTTCTCCACCAGATCCATGGAGAAGTCCACGGTGGGAGCGTTGCTGATACTCGTGCCGACACCGAAGGAGTCCACGCCCGCTCCTGACAACTGCCGGATGCTGTCCTCGTCGAGGCCGCCGGTGGCGATTATACTCACATCCTGATGGCTTGCCATATCCATCTCCCACCTGACCTCCTGTATCAGTTCGCGGAAGGAGCCTCGGCGCGATCCCGGGGTGTCTAACCTGATGCCTTCCAACCCCGGAATGACCCGGCATGCTTCCAAGGCTCCGAACCTTTCATCGGAGTAAGTATCCACCAGAACTATCCGCGGAACTGCGGAATGTGAATGGTCGTGGAATGCCTGGTAAGCTTTGACTTCATCGCCGATCATCAATATCAGCGCATGGGGCACGGTTCCCAAGGCCTCCTCGCCTATGAGGTCGGCGCCTATGGGGGACGCCACACCGTCACATCCGCCGATGTATGCGGAACGGTCCAGCATCGGGGCCAGAGCAGGGTGCATACGGCGGTTCCCGAAAGCCATGAGGTGTCCCATTTCAGCAGCCAACTTGCATCTGGCCGCCTTTGTCGCCACCCCGCTGGAATGACATAGCATACCCAGTATCGATGTCTCCATCTCACCGAAACCGCAGTAGGATCCCTCTATATTCAGGAAAGGTATGCGTGGACCGCGTGACGACCTGGGGCGCCAGAGCGTACCCTCAGGCACGCCGTAAATGTCGACTGGGAGGCCTTCCATCAGGCGGAGGACCTCCTCTGTGCCACATATGACCGCCCAAGGCCAATCAGATGGCAGTGAACCGGCACTGAACTCCGCCTTGACACGGATTTCCTCGAGATCCAGAGCCTTCAATACCGCCAGGCTGCGCTGGAAATAAACGTCCATGGTCCTACCCTGGCGGATATCCTCCTCTGTGGCTACGAACAAACTCTGCACATCAACCCCTCCTTTCAATCGGCACGGAGGTCATCGCTTCAACGCTTGAAAGCCTTCAGACCCGGATATACCGCCTTCTCTCCGAGGCGCTCCTCGATCCTTAGCAACCGGTTGTACTTGGCGGTCCTCTCGCCGCGGGCAGGTGCCCCGGTCTTGATCTGTCCCGCTCCCCATCCGACGGAAAGGTCGGCTATGGTCACATCCTCGGACTCACCGGAGCGATGGGACACAACGACGTTGTAACCGTTCTTGAAACTCATGAGGGCGGCATCCTCGGCCTCCGATATCGTCCCGATCTGATTGACCTTGAGCAACAGGGCGTTACCCGCTCCCATCTCTATCCCCTTGGACAAGCGTTCGGTGTTGGTGACGAAAAAATCATCGCCGACTATCTGGATCTTGTCGCCCATCTTCCTGGTCAATTCCGCCAAGGCTGAGAAGTCGTCCTCCTCGAAAGGATCCTCTATGCTTATTAGAGGGAAATCCTCCGCCATCTGGGAGTAATGGTCGACCAACTGGCCAGAACTGAGTTCCATACCGTCGATGTTGTACACCCCGGCCTTATGGAATTCACTGGATGCAGCGTCCAAGGACAGGAAAACCTCCTTACCCGGGAGGTATCCGGCGTCCTCTATCGCCGTGACTATCGTCGACAACGCCTCGGAGGAGTTGTCCAGGGCGGGTGCGAAGCCACCCTCGTCACCGATGTTGACGGAAGCTACCCCGTAGCGGTTCTTAAGAAGAGTTCTCAGCGAGGCGTATATCTCAGCCGCCATTCGGAGGCCTTCAGCGAATGAGGGGGCTCCGGTGGGTATCACCATGAACTCCTGTATGCGCAGTTCCCCTCCGGCGTGTTTGCCTCCGTTTATGATGTTGAACATGGGCACAGGCAGCGTGACGTTGTCATCACCGATGTGCTCATAGACCTCCCTGCCTGAGGCCAT
>PWJQ01000025.1 GCA_003560875.1 Methanomassiliicoccaceae archaeon | reverse complement strand
TGCTCACAAAACCTATCACGGTGGAGAAGAGGACGACAGTGATCCCTAGGATGAGTATATTGGCCAATATCTCGGAGACCGCCCTCCGGTCGTTGAATTTGAGCCGGGACTTCCTAGGCAAGGCTGACATTTTTCCACCTTTTTTATTATTCAGAGACCTGAGGCTATATAAAGAATTCCAATTGACTATGAAACAACATCATTCTTTCAAGCGATTCAGTAGCCAATCTAGTTCCACGGCCAAGTCCTTGATGACCCTCATATTCCTAACATCGCCCTCGAGGTCCTTGGGACCCTCGGCGGTGAGTACCGCACACTCCGACGATGGGCAAACGATCATATGACAATCTAGCATGAAGTTCACCAGCTCGGCATGAGCCATCATTCCGCCCCTGTTGCCCTGTATGACCATCGTTGCCGCCACCTTCCTCCGCAGCTTGTTGCCGGCATACTTGGCGCAGAGGCCGACCCTCTCCATGAAGACCTTCATCTGCGAGGTGACCGAACCGAAGTACACCGGGGATGCCAATATCACGGCATCAGCGGAGTAGAGTGTCTCGAGGTACTCGTTCAAACGGTCGTTCTCATTGATGCAGCGGCCGTCGGCGCGGAGTCGGCAGGACATGCACGCATTGCAAGGCAGCATCTCCTCGTCGTAGATCTGCAGATGCTCGGTCTCATGACCATCTTTCTCCATCTCGTCCAACAGTGCCCTCAATGCCGCCGAGGTGTTTCCTATCAGACGGGGACTGCCATTGACACCGATGATCTTCATGCCGTCCCTGAACGGTTTCCGTTTATTTAACGAGAAGGTCGCCTCATGGTCACCGCGTACAACCGTCTGGGGAGAGGGCCCTCCTCGAACTCCTCGATGGATACGAGGTCGAACCTCTGCGCCAGTTTCCTGATGTCGTACTCGCAGAAATAGCGGACCTCGAAGTCGTTTTTCTCCCATATCTCCTCGGCAACGTGATTGCCTTTGCGGAAATGGGGGTCTTTATGATTACGTACCGAATAGAACATCAGACCTCCCGGGCGCAGCACGCGGTAGACCTCGCTCATCATCCCATCCAATTCCCATGACCGGAAGGACATGGTGAAGAACATATGGGAGAAGCAGGCGTCGAAGTAGCGGTCAGGGAAGGGCAGGCCTTGACGGATGTCGCAGCACACGGCCTCGACGTTGTCACAGACGTCGCTGAGTTGCTGGCAACTCACCGGGCTGTAGTCCACGGCGGCGATATTGTAGCCGGCGGCAGCGAGATGAACGGTGTCCCTCCCTTGACCCGGACCGAGTTCGAGTACCTCCCGGCATCCTTCCTCCTTCATCAACTCCATCGCCCGTCTGGCAATGAAACTGGGCTCGTTGCCGAAGAAAACAGGGTTGTCGGCATATGTTCTGTCCCAATGCTCCTTCTGGTCCGGTGACATGTCGATTGCTATTAGGGCATGTAATTTAATAAACATTGCAACCATCTACATCCGAGGCGTTCTAATTGTTGAGAATTGAGGACTTACATGCCGAGGTTGACGGTAAAGAGGTTCTGTCGGGAGTTTCCTTGGAGGTTCCCTCCGGTCAGACCTGTGTGCTCTTCGGTCCTAATGGATCGGGCAAGTCTACCTTGCTACACACCCTTATGGGATTCGGCCAGTACAAGATTACCAAAGGGAAGATATTCTTTATGGGGCGCGATGTCACAGACCTCCCCATACACGAGAGGGCCCGCATGGGCATGGGGATACTGTTGCAGAGGCCTCCCAACATCGTCGGGCTGCAACTCAAGGACCTGGTGAATGCGGCCGGGGACGGCCACCTGGATATCGACCAGACTGCCAAAGGGTTGCAGATGGGTCCCTTCCTGGAGCGGGACGTTAACGTCGGCTTCTCCGGAGGTGAGATAAAAAGGTCCGAGCTTCTGCAGCTCAGCATGCAGGAGCCCTGCTTCCTGCTCCTTGACGAGCCGGAGTCAGGAGTGGACATGGAGAGCATCGACCTGATCGGAAAGAAGATACACGACCTACTCTACGACAAGAAGGGCTGCGGATGGGAGAAGGGTAACCGCAGCAAATCAGCGTTGGTCATCACCCACACCGGTCAGATCCTCAACTACATCGACGCCGACTGCGCCTACGTCATCCGCGGTGGCAAGATAATGTGCAAAGGCAGGCCGCGGGACATACTCAGGGACATACAGGAGAAGGGTTACGGAGAGTGCATAAAATGCCGGATGGTAAAGTTCTGAGGAAGAAGGCCGAAGAGGCCCTCAAGGTGCGTGGCACCTACGGACGGGATTACGAACTGGAGAACTACGAGACGGCCAGCACCGACCGTGAGCAGTACGAGAGCCTGGAGGACATCGCCACCGAGCAGAGGAAGACGATGACCGACGTCGGAGTGCTACCCAACGCCGAGGGACGTTCCGGGAGCCTCATTTACATGGACAACTCCGTGGTCCACAGCGCATCGTCCGACCAGGGACTGGAACTCATTTCAACCAAGGAGGCCATGGCCAAGTACGACTGGTTGAAGGACTACGCCTGGAGGGCGGTGGCGGTGGACAAGGACAAATACACCGCCCGTGCGTTCCTGGAGGATGCTAACGGTTATTTCATACGCGCCAAGGCGGGTAAGAAGGTGGAGATGCCGGTGCAGACCTGCATGATGATCGATAGCAACAAGCGCACCCAGAACGTGCACAACATCATCATTGTCGAAGAAGGGGCTTCCCTGGACATCATCACCGGCTGCGCCACCAGTGGGCATGCCTCCGAATCACTGCACCTCGGGATATCGGAGATTTACGTGCATGAGAACGGCACCCTGAACTTCTCCATGATACACAACTGGGGTAAAGAGACCGGCGTCAGGCCCCGAACCGGCATAGAGCTGGGGAAGAACGCCAAGTTCGTCAACAACTACGTGATAATGAAGCCTGCGGGTTCAGTGCAGAGCTATCCCACCTGCTATCTCAACGGCGAAGGCGCCTCGGCTAAGTTCAACAGCATCGCCATCTCACACCCGGGTTCGGAGATAGACCTCGGCTCACAGGTGGTCATGAACGCCCCCCATACATCGGCGGAGATACTCTCCAGGAGCATAACGCTCGGAGGAGAGATGATCGCCCGTGGGCGTCTCGTCGGTAACGCCACGGACATCCGTGCCCACCTTGAATGCCGTTCCCTCATAATGTCTGAAGAGGGCAGGACCCTCGCCATACCCGAGCTGGAGGCCATGTTCCCCGATGTGGAGATGACCCACGAGGCCGCAGTGGGCAAAATCGCCCGCGAACAGGTCGAGTACCTCATGGCCCGCGGTATCGATGAGGACGCCGCGGTGGGTATGATAGTGCGCGGTTTCCTGGAGGGCAGCATACGTGGCCTGCCGGAGAGTCTCCGTCAGGAGATCGATGAAGCTGTCAACATGGCCAACCTAGGGAACTGAGGGCAGTTCGATGAAGGTCAGGAGGTTGCCGTCGTCATCACTGAGCACCGCGGTCAATCCCAGCTCACGCCTCTCCGGAGGCTGGGCGAAGACCACCGCCTCGTCGATGAGACGGCGGTGAAGATCGTATATGCTATCGGTGCTCAGTACCAGACCGGTGTCGCCACCGACCCATTCCGCTGGTGACTTCTTGAGCATGATCATCTGCTCACCACAGGACATTATGACCTCCGTGTCCGTCTCCTGCAACGGTGTCATCTTCAGAAGGTCACGGTAGAACTCCACCGCCATATCCAGCGAGCTCACCCTTACGGTGGCCATGACCAGGCCCGTGGGTTTGCCCTCGTCGGTGTAAACGAAGTTCGCGCCTTGCGGATCGCCCATCGGCATGGGACTATCAAGCACTACCGACGATAAACGGTTTTCCGTCATGCCGCTGCATGGACCAGGATTATCCTTGTGCGACCAGGACTATCCGGTATAGATTCAGTTAACAGGGTAAATATCAAGTCCTAGTCCTCCATTCACCGGTCGGAGAGTAAATGTCATCCAAACCCATGATAACCAATGAAGATTTCAAACTGAACGAGAGCCTGGGACGCATCAAGCACGTGATCATCGTCATGAGCGGCAAGGGAGGCGTGGGGAAGAGTACCGTCGCCACCAACATCGCATTGGGATTGGCCATGTCCGGCCACCCAACCGGTATAATGGACATCGATATCCACGGTCCTAACGTACCCAAGATGTTGGGCCTTGAAGGCGCCAGGGTGATAGCCGAGGACGACGGCCTTCTTCCGGTGGAGCTCCCTCCCCGCCTGAAGGTGATGTCCATGGCATTCCTGATAGCTGATGAGGACGTGCCCATCATATGGAGGGGGCCAGTGAAGATGGGTGCTATCAGGCAGTTCCTGGAGGACGTCCGCTGGGGAGACCTTGACTATCTGGTCGTGGACCTTCCCCCCGGCACCGGTGACGAGCCCCTGTCCATCATGCAGCTGATACCGAAGGCCGACGGTGCGGTTGTCGTGACGACCCCCCAGGACGTTGCCCTCCTCGACAGTCGCAAATCCATCAACTTCTGCAAACAGATGAATGTGCCTGTGCTCGGTGTGGTGGAGAACATGAGCACCATGCAGTGCCCGCACTGCGGCGAGTCGGTGGAGGTGTTCAAGTCCGGCGGCGGCGAGAAGGCGGCCGCCGAGATGGGCGTGCCTTTCCTGGGAAAACTTCCCCTCGATGCCGACATCGCTTTGCGCGGAGACAGCGGCGAGCCGATGGTCACGGACAGCAGCAAACCGGGCGGCAAAGCCATGATGGAGATAGTGGACAAGTTGCGCGCCAGTTTCTGATGGCCTCCGGTCCGATTTGACCGGTGAAAACCCTTTAACCCTCAACCATACCCGCGGAACGGATGAAACCTTTATGCATCCTTAGACCGCATTACCGCCCATGAAGATCGGGATAGTAGCCGAGGGCGATGATTTGGAATCTTTCGTCGCTGAGGATTTTGGACGGGCGCCTTTCTTCCTCATCGTGGACTCCGACACCATGGACTATGAGGTCGTGGTGAACGAATTCAAGGATGCGGCTGAAGGAGCGGGGATGCTGGTGGCCGATGCCATAATCGGCCTGGGACTGGATGCGGTGATAGTCGGTGGGATAGGGCCGCATGGTTATGAACGGCTCAGTAATGCGGGCATCATGGTGTCGTTCGATGAGGACGGCCCTGCCGAGGGATCTCTGGCCAACTTCCTGCGCCGCCAGGAGCGGATGAAGAAATCGCAATAATGTTACTTTAATTACTATTAAAGGGTGTTAATACTTCGAAATTCGAAGTTTCACTCTTACAATCCGGACTATCGCCCTATGATTCAACGGTAGCTTTTTTGTATAATCATAACTTTCGGGGTTCATCCGATTGCTGGTGTCTCTCAGGCCTCCTGTCACATATGCATCCGCGGATGCGCCTGTTGACATCGGACCCACGGTTTCAACGCTTATGCCGACCCGGACCGCGGATTAACGACGATTCAATGTACAAAGGTGATGTCTAACATGGAATTGGATGAAACATATCAGGAACCAGTAGGCGGCAGGTGGAGGATCGTCATGGCGGGGATCATGATACACCTGTGCCTGGGATCCATATACGCCTACGGGGTGCTCAGGAACCCGCTGCAGGAGCACTTCGAGTCCATGGGGCTCGCACCGACCGCCATGGAGATGACCTGGCCTTTCATCATATTCCTGGCATTCTTCTCCATCACCATGCCCCTGGCAGGACCTTACATCCAGAAATACGGACCTATGAACGTATCGATGGTGGGAGGTCTGTTGTGCGGGATCGGGTGGATATCGGCGTCGTTCGCCAGCTCTCCTCTCATGCTCATACCCTTGTATGGCATCATAGGTGGTATCGGAGTGGGCATAGCCTATGGAGCCCCCATCGCGGCCTCGGCCCTGTGGTTCCCTGACAAACGAGGACTGGCGGTCGGGCTGACCGTCCTTGGATTCGGATTCTCATCAGCGGTTATAACGTACACCTCACGATTCCTGCTCGACATCGGATGGGACATCATGAGCATCTTCGTCCTCTTCGGTTTCGTGTTCCTGACTGTGAGCATCCTGATCTCGATGATGCTCAGGTTCCCGCCACAGGGATGGAGACCTGATGGAAAGACAGTCACTGCCAGTCAGGCTACTGGCATCAAGATAACCCGTCATGTGATGAAGAGGAACACCAACTTCAAGGGGCTGTACGTTTGCTACACCATCGGGGCCCTCGCCGGACTGACCGCCATCGGCATCTCCGGTCCGGTGGGTGCCGAGGTGTTCGCCAACGCTGGTATGGAGGGGGACGCCGCCAGTGCCCTAATTTTCGCACTCATACTCCCGTTCGCCATCTTCAACGGTATCGGAAGGCCGATCTTCGGCTCCCTGACGGACAGGATAACACCAAAAAAGGCATCGTCGGCGACTTTCCTGCTCATCATCGCCGCCTGTCTGATAATGTACTTCGGATACAACAACGTCTGGGCATACATCATCTGCTTCAGTATCCTGTGGGGATGTCTGGGAGGATGGTTGGCCATAGCCCCTACGGCAACCGCATCGTTCTTCGGCATGAAGGACTATGCCAAGAACTACGGTATCATCTTCACTGCCTACGGCGCCGGAGCCATCATCGGTGGGATAGTCTCCGCTCAGGCCAAGGACATCTTGGGGGACTTCCAGCCATTCTTTTTGATAGTCGCCGCATTGGGAGCTGTCGGCCTCATCATCTCGCTGAGATACCTGGAGGCGGGCAAGCAGGAAGAGGCATGAGGAAAAAACAGAAACCATTTCCATCCTTTCTCCATAACGAAAGTCACACCCTTCTTACTGCGATGAATGAAAAGGAAAAGGGTTTGGATCCGGTGGTTCACTTCTTCCTTTGCGTAGCGTGGGAATAGTCCGTGTCAAGTGACTTGAACGGATTAGGTCCCAGTTTGCGAAGGTCAGCGATGACCTCGTTCACAGCGCGGGCATACTCCTCCGGTTCCTCCGGATTAACCCACTCCACACGGAAACGGTGACCGTCAAGACCCATCTGGTCCATGAGCAGTTTGATGAGCTTCATCCGACTCATCGTCCGTATGTTGCCACTCTTGAAGTGGCACTGGTTGGGCTTCCCGCCCATCAACAGTACGCCGTCGGCACCGCGACTGACCGCCTTGAGGACCGAATCGGGGTCGATACGGCCTGAGCACAGGGACCGGATTATCCGGAAATCCGGGTCGATCGATAGCCCCTTAGCCCCGGCGGCGTCAGCTGCCTGGTAAGCACACCAATGACAGGCGAAGACCAGAGCGTTGGTCCTATCCGGATGCAACCTCTCCAGGAATGAGTCCACCTGGCCTTCCAGCTGCTCGTTGGAGTAGACGGTCATGTCCATCACGTTCACCGGGCAGGATGTGACGCACACACCGCATCCCCAACACTTCTCCGGTTCCGGGTGTGACACCTGCTGCACCCTGCCGTAAGGGTCGGGCACCATGCTTATGGCGCCCTTATCACAGACGGTGTAGCATATCTCACAACCGTTGCAGCGCGTCTCATCTACAATGGCGAATACCTTGTTGGCCGGACGGGCCTTCAATATGTTCGTCATGGCCATGGCGAACTGGTCACGGGCCTTGATCCTCGAACCATCGGGGTCGTTGGCATGTATCGCCGCCAACTGCTCCCTGATGTTCAGGGCGTCGACGAGGTAACGGTTTATACCCATCTCCACAGCCGCAGTCCTGAACTCTTCGAGATGTTTGTCAGGGGCGCATGTTGCTAGCAATATGCGGTCGAGCGATAGTTCCTTGATGTCCTTTTTCAGCACATCCATGGACTCCTCACTGCACATCTTGGGGTCGCGTCTGATAACCGCTATCTGCGGGAACTCCTTGGCGAAGGCCTCCAGGTCATCGAAGTCGAAGCGCTCGCAAAGCTGGCTCGAATGGCATTCACAGAAATAGAGGCCCACCCTGTCACCGACGTTCGGCATCTCTCCTTCGTATCTCATGCCTTCCACAGACCGTGTATGTTGCAGTATTCCCTAGCAGAGGCACCCTTGATGCTGGCGCCCTCGAAAAATGCTTCAGGAGCCTCTCCGGGCTTGAGGAACTTCTTGCAGGAGTCCTCTCCTTGGAAGAGCTCCACGAATACTATGTGGTGCTCATCCTCCATAGGATGGGGGACGTCACCGACCTTGACCATGACGCCGCCGTCCTTCTCGACCATGACCGGCACATGCTTCTCCATCCCCTTGTCCTCGGTCTTCTCCGCCATGAGCTCCATCTCAATGTCGCAACAGGTTAGTTTTCCGGGCCCACCTTCCAGGACCTCAACCAAATTCCCACACTTCTCGCACAGATATATCTCGTTCCTTGCTGCCATATCCAATACCTCCAAATCCTTTCGCTTGAACCGAAACGCCTTTCCTGGTCAGAAACCGGGATCATCGACCAATCCGCGAATGAATTGTTCCAATGGTTCCATACATTGAACTGAAGGGCATAAAAAGATGAGCATCCAACAACATCCAATAAACCATTTATCATATGGGACGATTCGGACTCATGAAGATGTTGGCGATTAACGGGAGTCCGCGCTCCGACGGTCACACCTCCAGGGCCTTGAATGTCTTATTGGCCGAAGCCGAGGTAAAGGGTTACGAGGTTGAGCGTATAGACCTTGTCGATCTTGATTACAGCGATTGCAAAGGATGCCGGAGTTGCAAAACGGAGGGGTCCTGTATAATCGATGACGACATGTCAGCCCTTTATGACAAAATCAAGGTCGCAGACCATATCTTATTGAGTAGCCCCATATAAATGGGTTCAGAGACGGGGATTTTCAATTGTTTCATCGACCGTCTGTATGCATTCCTGGAATACAAGGAGGGGGGCGGTTTCACCAGCAGGCTCCCGGCCGGCAAGTCCGCCACTGCCATACTGGTCTGCGGGTCCCCGGACGGTCACATAATCTATCATTATCTGACCAACAGGTTCACGAGCATCTTGAAGGGGCTCCTCGGTATCGAAGACTTCGCATCCTTCATCATCCCAGGCACGAACAAGCTGGAGGACGTCATGGAATCCGTGACGTTCAAACAGAACATACCGGCCTTCATCGAGAGGCTGTGAGTTCAACATGGATTACGAAAACTTCCTCCAAGTGCATCTCGTCCCGTTGATCAGCAGCCCTTTGGATGGAGGGAACCCCACAGATAATGGCAGGGTTTCATCCATATATTGGGATGGTGAACGTCTTCAGACCAAGGGCGGATCGTCTAGATGGGCGGAACACCTATCGGAGTTGGACGACTTTCACGACAGGTCCACTAAACTCATCCTTGACATCGCAGGCGTCAATGACTCCAACGCAGATTTTGGAGGGTTGAAGAAGGCTTTGAGACGAGGAGGGCCTTATTGGCTGGAGGCCGGTGCTGAGGATGAGGATGATCTCTTCGACGTTCTGACACTAGACCCTTCGATCGCGGCCCTAGGTAGCCTCAGGGCAGAAAGTCTGGAAATATTCGAACAAGCGATGGAGATATCGGATGCGTGCATCCCTATGCTTTACCTCCAGGACGGAGATGTGCATTTCAAAACTTACATGGACGGCTTGGATGCGGTGTGCCGTTCCATGACTGATATGGGCTATGATGAGTGCATCATCATGGACCTTGACTCCCTGGGAGGACCGATGGATAAAAAACTTTGGGACCGCGTATCCTCCCTTGATATCTCATGCATACCCGCGGGAGGCATCGACCCAGAGGACATCACCTATCTGGCAAGGACGGGTTACAAGGCGGCTGTCTTTGACCCTCGGATAGTTTCAAAACCTCAATATGAGGATTCGATAAGGCCTCTGGAAACGGAGCACACCATCTCAAAACCGAGGCATTCGGGCCATTGGACCGGACTATGAACCACTACGGCCCGACACCAGACATACTCCCATATCATAGGCCTTCTCAAGGATTTCGGGTTGGTTCAGTATATCGCCCTTCTCATCAACGGCCGGAACCAGAAGCTCAGCACTGTATTCCACGTCTATGCTGTTGAAATAGGATTTGACCACAGAGATTGAATTCCTGAACGTGGGCGGGTTCTGTCCACCCACGGATATCAATGCTCCTATACGTCCAGGCCCACCGATACTCCCTCCCAGGACCTCTTTCCTTGCCCAGAGACATTGGCATCTGTCGATCATCTGTTTCATGAGGGATGAGAGCCCTGAGAAGTAAACAGGTGACGCCAGGATGATGACTTCGGCCTCATCGAGCTGTTTATAGAGACCGATCATGTCGTCGTTTATACGGCATTCTCCCCCATTGAAACAGGAGTTGCAACCCTGGCAATGGTCTATCGACAGGTCTCCCACCCTCACAAACTCGACATCGGCACCGTTTTCGTACGCTCCCGCAAGGGCCTTCTCCAGCAGGATTTCCGTGTTACCATGACGGCGGGGGCTACCACCTACTCCCAATACCTTGATTGAATCATTCCTCCAGGTTCTCGATTATCCTCTCTTTTAGTTCTGTATAGAATTTGAAGGATTTGAAAATGAAGTCCAAAGCCCCTCCCTTCATTATGGCGAAACTGATCTCGGGATCGTTCACCGCTGTGACCATTATCATCTTTTGTTTGGGATTACGGTCATGGATCTCGGTGAAGACCTCTAAACCGTTACCGTCGGGGAGATAATAGTCGATCGATATGAGGTCATAGTCCTTCCGCATCGCCTTCTGCAACGCCTCCGCTTTGGTCATGGCAGTATCGATGTCAAAAATATCTCCGGCAAGATGCTCTTGCATAAGCTCCAGATGGGATGGGTTATCCTCTACAAGGAGCAGACTGTATTTTTTAGTCATCGGAGTATGATCCTCAATAATATAATGAATAACCCGTTTAAATAATGGTTCTTTGGCTGTAACTCTGCCTGAATGATATTTTTACTTGTTTGGTTTGATCTATAAAGACAGTTCGTAATTAATCAGTTGAAGGATATTTTTTCCATGTTCTAGTATTAATAATTAACTCCATTATCTTCAATAATTATGATGTATTTTAACAATTATTAAATATTAGTTGTGTTTACCATGGCTTGTGCTTCCGGGAAGGAGAAAAATCTTTTCTCCTCCTAAACCGTAACATGTTCCGCCTTGCAATCCTCCTTCCCGGAAGAGCCTAATCCGTTATTAATCGATTTCTCAACTTTCAACTGATATCGGTTGACGCCTTTTTTGATTATATTCGCTAATATCATGAAATAATTGCAGCCGTTGAGTGTCTGGACTACCGATAGTTTGAATAGTGAGGATAGCGATTGAACTGTGGCGGTTCATCTCTATGAATAAGCATATTTTCAAGCGGGCCAAGGCCATGGTTTTTCCACGTAATGTCATCGCAGGACATGGCGTGATCGATGAGGTCCCAGATGTCTGCCGTGACTTCGACCTCTGCGGTCAGGGTCTGATTGTAGGGGGCCCCGAGACCATGAAGGTCGCAGGATATATGGTCAAAGATCTCATGGAAGACAACGGATACGAGATCCAGACCCATGAGACGGGAGGAGCCACCTTCAAGAACCTTGAACCTCTGGTCGAACATGCTCGGGAGATGGATGCCGGATTCATTCTAGCTGTTGGAGGCGGGAGCAAGATAGACCTCTGTAAGATGGCCGCTAAGGAACTTGGCAGGCCTTTCATAAGCATCCCCACCTCCGCCGCACACGACGGTATCGCATCCGGAAGGGCGTCCATGAAGGGGGACCTCGGTCCGAAATCGGTGGATGCCGTCGTACCTATGGCCATTATCGCTGATTCCGCGGTGATAGTGAAGTCGCCGTACAGATTACTCGCATCAGGTTGTGCGGACGTCATCTCCAACTCAACCGCACTTATGGACTGGGAGTTCGCCCGCAGGCTGAGGAATATTGAATTCAGCCGTTCGGCCTTCGCTCTGGCGGAATACTCAGCACAAACGATAATCGAAAATTCCGAATTCATCAGACCGAATTTTGAGGAGAGCGTCTGGATCGCAATCAGACCCATAATAATATCTGGCGTAGCGATGAGCGTTGCCGGCAGTTCCCGTCCAACCAGCGGTGCCGAGCACATGTTCTCACATGCACTTGATATCCTTTATCCCAACGAGTCTTTGCACGGAGAACAATGCGGCGTGGGCTCGATTATGATGATGTATCTTCACGGCGGCGATTGGAAACGCATCCGTGAGGCTTTGAAATTGATAGGCGCACCAACCAGCGCCAAGGAGCTGGGCCTCAAGGGTGACCAGGTGGTCAATGCCCTCACAGAGGCCCACCGTATACGCCAGGATAGGTTCACAATCCTGGGCGACAACGGCCTGACGCACGAGGCTGCGGAACAGGTCGCGACCATCACCAAGGTCGTATAAGGAGGTGTCAATCGATGGTGTTGATCACATTAATAGGTTCAAGACAGGCTAAGGAGGGTTCCCGCTTCGTATACATGGGCCCACTCGGCGAATGCAAGGAATGCAAATTGAAGGGCGTCTGCCTAAACCTGGAACAGGGAGTCCTCTACGAAGTCACGGGACTCAGGGACAAGGTCCATGATTGCGAAGTTCACGATGAGAATGTCAGGGTGGTGGTTGTCGAAAAGCGACCCAAGCAGCTCACCGTTCCTGTCAAGATGGCTTTGGAGGGCAGCACCATAACCTATGATCAGCCCAAATGCGATGAGCTGGGGTGTAAGAACCACCGCCATTGTCACCCCATAGGGATGAAGAGCGGTACCAAGATAACCATCAACACATTGGAAGGAGATGTGGAGTGCCCCGCAGGGCACCGCCTGGTACTTGCCAAGGTCGCTTGAGGTTCAGCGGAAACTCTCCCCGGTTATCCTCTCGAACATATCGACATAGAGGTCACTGACCTTCTTGACGAGTTCCTCAGGTAGAGGAGGTATTTCCGGCTCCGGCCGACCTTCTTTACGGGCCGCCATCAACTCATCGAAGTAGCCTGTATCACGGTAGTGACGGCGCACGAACTCCTTCGACAATTCCTCAGAGTTGCCGCCGACAGCATATGAATCGCTGTCCCACCAACGGTCCTCGTCCATGGTGCCGAATGTGTCGATGACGATCAGTTTGCGGTTCTCGTCATATCCGAACTCCTTTTTCCCGTCAACGTGTATGAGCAGACGCTCCTCGACTTCGCTATCCATTATCTCGTCGATCCTGAGCGCGGTGGAGACCATCTCGTCATACTCTTCCTTGCTGAGGCTGGAGATGTCCAACGCCTCTTTTAGGTCCAGGAGACGATCGACCTTCTCCAATTTGGTCGTGACCTCCACGTAAGGGGTGGGGAGCTTCTCTCCGTATTGGACGGAATGACCGGCGGGGAATCCCAGGTCCTCGGGCTTGACCGAACCGGTTTTCAGACGATCCATCATCGAACCGGCGGCGTAGTGCCTGGTTATCACCTCTAGAGGGATGAGGAAGTTCACAGTGTCGGATGTGATCTTATCATAGTCCTCTATGACCTCGAAACGCTTGACCCTCATCCTGTTAGGAGGGATGTACTCGGTGAAATGGGTGCGTATTCCGTTGCTCTTGAGCAGTTGGAACCAAATCGCGGCGGTCCTGCACAGGACCTCTCCCTTGAACGGTATACTGGAAGGTATCACCTTATCGAAGACGGAGATCTTATCCGTGAAAACGAACTCCAATGTACCTTGGTCCACCTCGTAGACCTCTTTCACCTTTCCGACACGTACGAGTTTCATCGATTGATGCTAAAATGAATGCATATAAAAATATTTCATCTCAAACGAGGAAAAGCCCACTCAACCTTCGATGACGTCGAAGACGTAATCATCCCAGTCCCTCTCCCCCAGTGCTATCTGTAACTCAGGGAGGGTCAGCATCGGCTTCTTGTAAAGCCCCGCATCATCGATCGACACCCGCGGACAGGCGGTGTTCACGAAGGCGTCTGCCGTGTAATGAATGAGGGATGCTGGCGATATCTCCTCCAGGACCAGCGTATAGGCCCTGTGTCCTTTGGACCGTATCAATGAGACCGCCTCCTTGGCCTTCTCCGATCGCCTTTGACCGACCTTCCCGGATATTATGACTATGAATGCCTGGGCATCGCTGGCCTGAGTGATGGCTCCGAACCTCTGCCGGAGAAGACGGTCACGGTACTCCTCCATATCCCTCAACTCCCCCCGTACTGGATCCAGGACTATGACCGGCCTGCCTGAGCCAAGGGCAGCGGCGAGGGCATGGAAGTTGCCTTCCCCGATGTACAGGAAACAATCAACGAGAGAGGCCACGGATGCTGCACTGGTGTGATTGCATCCCAGGACCTGCCCCGGATAGGCTATCCGTCCATCACCTGAACCTATAACCACATCCCTACCCTGGGACTCCAGGAAAGAAGCCGCTTGGGGAAGGAGGTCCAGATACTGTAGTGTAGCCAGCAGACCCACCTTGTCACTCAAGCGGGGCAGAGCGTCCGTCAACAGGTCCCCAAGACCTATGTCCGCCCTCATCTCCACGAAACGTACGTTCCCTCCGACTTTCATGGATGGTATCGGCGAGTGGCCGAATTGGACCAGGGCGTCAGCATACTGTTCGAATCCCTGATTCAGGTCGCAGGCGCCGTAACAGGGATCGCCGAGAATGATGAAAGAAGCATCGGTGCGCCCGGAGAGCGCGTCGATGATGCCCTGAGCCTGGGACTTCACGCCCTCAGGGAATTGCAGGGCAACTTCGGACCAGCCATTGCCTTCGATCCAGGCGCAGAGCTCGTCCAAAGCATAATCGAACATCTCAGATCAGAAGGTCCTTACCCTTGTCGACCTCGATGTAGCATACGGAAGGTATCTTCATGGACGCCTTCCACAGTGCCCTCTTGGCCTGATTGAAGTTTTGAGGGTTGCAACGTATGGTCAGGACTTCCTGGTCATGCTCCATGCGGGCAGCGATGGACACGTTCTTGCCGAATGAGTTCCTCATCCCGCTGGAGACACGGTCGGCACCGGCGCCGGTTGCGAGCTTGTTCTCCCTCAGAACCATGTGGGGATAAGGCTTTACTTTCAGGTGGTAGTTAGCTACACCCACCTGTTTGTTCATCACCCTGTTGGCAGCAATACGGCAAGCCTCCAGGGCGGTGTGTCTGACCTGCACACGGGTCGTGACCCGCAGCGAGACCTGGACTGGGAACTCCTCTTTTGCATTCCCCATGTCGAACTGGTTAATCCTCGAGTTCGGGACTCCACCCATGTACTTCCTGCGAGTGAAAGCCTGTCCCTTTATCTGCCTGTACATCACTGCGGGCTTCCTTGCCATCTGTATCA
>PWJQ01000071.1 GCA_003560875.1 Methanomassiliicoccaceae archaeon | reverse complement strand
TCACAGATTGAGGGACAGGCGGCGGAGCCAATCCTCGGCCTCTTTCCATCGGGGATGCATCCTCTCCTTACGACGGAACTCCTCGTCGTGGGCCTGGCCTTCCATGGAGAGGCCGTTGGCCAGATGCAATAACTCATGGTACAGCACATATTCGGTAACGAACTCGGGGACGACGATATCGTCCAAGGCCGAACTGACCGCCACGACCTTCATAAGGACACTGCAGTAACCCACCCTCCTCAGGTTGGGACGTGAAGTCCATGACAGGAAGGCCTCATCATCCCTCTCCACCAGGCCGGCCTCTGCCAGACGTTCGTAGGAATCCTGCAGGTCGTAATGTTTCCCCTTGCAGTTGCGGGACAGGTTCCGACTGCGACGCAGATACACCGGCTGCTTGTTTTTCACGAAATTCTGAGAGGTCATCCAATCACGGAGCTCGTCGGGGTAGTTCGACCTCTTACCCTTGGCTATGCGCATGAACAGCACCCTGGCCAGACCCTCCATCATCACCTCGTCGGCATCCATCAGGTAATCGGAGACCTGGAATTCCGCCCATCCGGCAGACCTCTGCCATCGGACCTTGAACTCCTTGAAGGGCGTGAACTCGGCCCTTACCGAACTATACCCGAAATCCCTTCCCGCTTTCTGGAACGCATCCTGTAGACAAATCTCACTGCTCATTTTCACACCTCGATTGTTTTTCAGAGCGGCACGGAAGAGATATAACGGCTGAGAGTACAGCTAGATTAACCCTTCTTCAGGACTGTTTATATGCCATAAGGTAGATTATGTTTCGTCCATGTTGAACAACAAGGACCTGCGTGAGGCCCATCTCATTACGAGAGGTAACGTCGACGGTCTTGTATGTGCAGCCCTCTTCTTACGCCACGACCCCTTATGCCGTGTCTCATTCGTCACGTCACCGTCCGCGGCCTCGTCTGTACTGTCGAAGGACAGACATTCCCGGGAGGTTTACGTCGTAGACCTGGCACCGGACGAATGCCTGTTCAGTCATTGCGAGGGGAGGGATGTCACCATCGTCGACCATCACCCTCTCCGTTGTCCTCCCAAAGGACGTGCATCGATGGTCATCGATGAGGGTAGAAGTGCGGCATCTGTACTCGCCGGACATCTGGGAAGCGAGGATGCTTTCGATCCGTTGATAGCCATCGCTGACAGCGTGGAGTTTATGGAGACTCCGTTGATGGAGGAGGTGTGGTCCGAGTATGGGGTCAAGAGGATGGTGAGAGAGGCGAAAGTCCTTGATTTCTCATGGCGGGCCAACATCAAGGATGATGTGTTCCGTTACCGCGCCGCGCTGAGGTTGTCCCAAGCCACATGGCCATCCGATGTCCCCATCATCTGGCGGCGTTTCCTGACCGTCCAGAATGAAAGGAGATGGCCGAGGGCCGTGTCATTGGTGAAGGACAGGATGCGGCGTATCGGCGACATCGGCGTCCTGGAACTGAACGGTCGCGACAGCCTGTTCGGTTTCGGCACCCGTGCCTTGGTGCATGTGGCCCAGAAACAGGACCTGGGCTACGCGGCATTGATGCACCGCCGCGAGGGCCATACATCGATATCATTACGGGGGCTGAGGCCGGACGGCTTGGATCTTGGTGCTTTCACCGATGATTTCACCCGACGTCACGGCATCAGCGGCGGAGGGCACCCCAACAGCGCTGGTGCCCGTATCCCTCAGACCAGTTCCTATAGACTGATAAGGGAGCTTCTGGCACTGTCCAACCCCTAATCCTTTTTATCGTTCCAATCCTCTGCATTGCCCATGAGCGATCTAGAAGACCTCGATGATAACGAAGAGCTGGTGGAACGGATGCTCAAATCCATGGAGAAGGCCTACGGCTTCGTACCTCTGGTGAACCAGGTACTCAGCGAAAGGCCGGAGTTCTTCATACCGCAGGTCACTTTGAGCAAATCCATCTTCAACGAACCCGGCGCCCTCACTGAGAGGGAGAGGGAGCTCGTGGCCCTGGGGGCGGCATCCGCATCCAGTGCGGAGCACTGCATGATGGTGCACATAAAGCATGCCATACGCCTCGGTGCCGACCGTGAGCAGATAATGGAGGCCATGATGATCGGCTCCATGATAGCCATGAACAAGGCACAGTCGTACGCTTTCAGGAAATACAAGGAGGCGTTCGAGGAGGAGCCTTGAGTCGCACCGTTACCTTTCCACCGTTGCGCATTGTATGATTCGGTCGTTATTGGCGCTGTGCACACGGCTTGTCCAGAGTTTCGCAACAATGACCGTCCCGTTTAATGAGATCGTGTGATGCGTTCATCTCGTTAACGTTCTCGAAACGACTGTTTCGGTCAGAGAGCGTGGTGGAGCAGTAGAAAAAGGATTGGTAAGGGGTTTGATGTGAGTATCCGACCCTACATCAGGAGTATCGCCATTCGTCACCGGTGCGTATCTTGACGGCACGGTGGACCGGAGTGACGAATATCTTACCGTCACCCATCTCTCCTGTGCGGGCGGCGAGGAGGATCGAATCTACGACCTTCTCCTCGTCCTGATCCTCCACAACGATCTCGATCTTCACCTTGGGAAGCTCATCGATGCGGAACAGACCGGTCCTGGCAGTGAACTCCAGTCCCGCCTGTTCTCCACGACCCTTGACGTTGTAGATGGTCATCGCGTTGATGCCTATCTCCGTCAGGGCCTCCTTCACCGGCTTGAGCCTCTCCGGGCGTATGACAGCCTCGATCTTAATCATAGGTCCACCTCAGATGTCATATGCAGCCTCCCCGTGCTCGATGAGGTCCTGTCCGATCATCTCCTCCTTCTTGTCAAGGCGTATGTCCATGAACATGGCTATGACCTTGATTATGATGAAGGATATCACGAACGCGTAGATCGCAGTCACACCGACGGTCGCAATCTGTCCGAAGAACAGATCGTATCCGCCGTATATCAGACCCTTGACACCATCGGCACCGGCATCGGAGGTTATGGCCGGGACAGCTAGTATCCCAGTGGCCAAGGCTCCCCATATGCCACCGACACCGTGGACGGCGAAGACATCAAGGGCGTCATCAGCCTTGAGCTTGTGCTTGAGGGCGACAGTAGCGTAACAGAACGCTCCGGCACCGGCCCCGATGATTATGGCCTCCATAGGACCGACGAAACCGGCTGCGGGGGTTATGCCCACCAGACCGGCGACGGCCCCGGTGACCATACCGAGGACACCTGGCCTACCGAGGTGCAGATAGTTGATCAAGCCCCAGGTACCAGCAGCGGTGGCTGCGGATATCTGAGTGACGACCATGGCGTTGACGGCTATACCGTCGGCGGCGAGGGCTGAACCACCGTTGAATCCGAACCATCCGAACCATAGAAGGGCGCCACCTATGAACACGAGTGGCAAGTTGTGGGGGCGGTCCTTCTGGATACTGGATCCACGGCGGCCAACGACGATTGCGAGGGCCAATGCGGTCACACCGGAACAGATGTGGACCACGGTGCCGCCGGCGAAGTCGAGGGATACGAAGTAGTCCTCGAACCATCCGCCTCCCCATACCCAGTGGGCTATGGGAGCATACACGACGATAGACCAGATGACAATGAATATCAACAGTGCCTTGAGCTTGGTCCTCTCGGCAACGGCTCCTAGTACCAGTGCGGCGGTTACCAGAGCGAAGGTCAGCTGGAAGAGCATGAACTGCGCATCAGGTATCCCTTCGACCAGGAAGCTCTCGCCGTAGGGGGTGTTGTTCAACAGCAGGTAGTCAAGTCCGCCCACCAGGCCCGCTTGCGAGGGCCCGAAGGCTAAGGTGTATCCCAGTGTTACCCATATTAAGGTCACGACGACCATTACCATCATGGTCTGACCTAGCATGGACATCACACTCTCCTTGCGGAGCATGCCCGCGTAGAAGAGTGCGATACCTGGAGTCATCAGCAGGACGAGTGCCGTGGATACCATTATCCACGTCATGCTTGCTGTGTCCAGGTCGTATCCGGCCGCGGATACGCTGGGAAGAGCCATGCTGACGATGAACGTCAGCACGCCCAGGGCGGCTATCGGCTTTGCGATTCCGTACTTCATGGAATATTTCCTTCCTGCGCATTTACCTCGACATTAGACAAATGTCTAAGCATTTGCACATTATTTGCACAAATA
>PWJQ01000006.1 GCA_003560875.1 Methanomassiliicoccaceae archaeon | reverse complement strand
GTGTGTATACCGGCCTCGTGGGCGAAACAGTTCTCACCAACGATGGGTTTCCAAGGAGGTATGTCACGGGCGGATGCCTTGGCAACGAACTCAGCGACCTCCTTGAGACGCTCCGTCTCTATTCCGGTATGGATCTTGAGGAGGTGCTTGCAGGCCATCACTATCTCCTCCAAAGGAGTGTTGCCCGTCCTCTCCCCTATCCCCATGACGGTGGTACTCACGAACTTGGCACCGGCCTTGATACCGGCCACGGCATTGGCGGTGGCCATGCCGAAGTCGTTATGGGTGTGCATCTCCACATCCACATCGACATTGTCGACGATGCGTTTCACATTCTTGAATGCCGAGAATGGCTCGTCTATGCCGATCGTGTCGCAGTATCGTATGCGGTGGGCACCGGCAGCGGCCGCTGTTTTGGCGAACTCCACCATGAATTCCGGATCGGCCCGTGAGGCGTCCTCACCGTTACATGAGATGTAGAGACCGTGGTCAGAGGCGAACTCGACGGCCTCCTGGACACGGTCCAAAACCCATTCGCGGGATTTATTGAGCTTGTGCTCGATGTGGATGTCGGATGCGGACATGGATATCGCCACGGAGTCCACATCACAGTCCAGACTGTGCTCGATGTCCTCCAATGACGCACGGTTCCAACCGAGTACGGATGCGTTCAGGCCCATCTGGGCTATCTTGCGTATGGCCATTTTCTCGTCCCCGCCCATGGCGGGTATCCCACACTCGATCTGTTGCACCCCTAGTTCGTCCAGAAGCTTGGCTATCCTCAATTTCTCAATGTTAGCGAATACTATTCCTGCGGCCTGCTCACCATCGCGCAGAGTGGTGTCGCAGAATATGACTGGGTTATTCAATTTGGCCAATACCAACGAGTTATCCTTCATAACTAATCCTCCGTTCATATCCTTCTCTATCGGTTCATACCTATGGAAACTGGCCTTGGCAGACCGGATGACAATCAATGATTGCACTTAATATGCAAACATCTCATAATCTAAACAATAAAAAACCTTTTCGTAGAGAACAACGTAATTCACCATCACACTTTATAACGGAGTATTGCCGCCAACCCGGTTATGGATTCCAACTCCCTACCGGAATCATGCTGTTCGGAAACAACCACCACATCCCCTCCCTGGGCCTCGACGTCCCGTATAATACGGTCGAAATCCTTCTCACGGAGAAGGGAGTCCAGCACCAGTAAGGTCTCCACCGCACCAGCGGCTGAGGCGTCCGACACCTCCTTGGGACCGTAGGCCACGGGACCGTCCTTGGCTATCTCCTCCAGAACCCTTTCCACCAACTTGACCTCCAAGGCCACGCGGGAGTCCCGGAGGACGTCGGTACCCAGGCCCCTCTTCATCATCTCGTTTATCCCTTGCATGCCTGACTGTCCAGTGTGGTAGGAGTACGCATGACGGAACAACTCCGGAGTCCTTGACCTTCCCTCTTCCATGAGCTGTTCCTTGGCGAACCCGGGGCCGAGTATCACTATGGGAGTCCCTTCCTCTGCGATGCCTGCGACCTTGGAGATGACCTCTCCGAAGTAATCACCCTCATCCTTGCCCTGATATTGCTTTCCCGACCTCATCGAACGTATGGTCGCATGCTCACGCACCCCGAACTGCCTCATGACGGCGACCGTGGCATCATCCTGGTCCATGGCCACGAAGACGACCTTGGGTCTTTTGGAATCCGATACGGCCCTTTGTATACGGTCCAATTGGGACTGCCTCCAGATTTCCTTCCTCACAGTGAGGGTCTCACCGGTCTCGAAGTTCAAGGTGTGATGTTGACCGATGTCCTGAGGCCCTTCCTCGATGGTCCCTAGGACACGGAGCCTTATGTCGAAGTCCGAGAACTCTATCTTCTCCACCCGTATACCGAGGCTCATCCTCCTCTTCTCCGACCTCTCAGCCCTTATCTTATCGCCCTTCTTCTCCTCGCGGCGATGGGTGGATGCTCTGACCAGGTCCCCATCCTCGAGAACATTGTATAGATGCCACAGATCGTCCTCGCTCTCGATCTGGATCCTCACCTCGCCTACAGCAGGGTCCTGGTTCAACAGTCTCATCCCATGGCAATCCTTCCAGGCTTATATCGATGTTTCGTTCCCCATCGGGCGAATTTTTACGGACTGGGACATCGGGGAATGACGCACCGGTGGCCAGTTGTCGTCAGCTATTGGACGTGGAATTCGTGGAAGAACAATATTTATCCGCTGGGGTTCATTGTAAAACGCCATGGTGGACATAGAGAGGGAGCTGGAGGCCATACGATCCAGGTTACTGGACCAGAGTACCAGGAGCGGCCTGCTGAACCACCGGCCCTTGAGTCGGACCGTCTCCCTGACGGACGGCTCGCCGCGGAAGATATTCGATGCGCTCGTCAAAGAGGAGCGCTCATTACGTTTCAGATCCACCAACAAGAAGGGAGGCTCATCCCCGAAAACAAACGTCTGGGAGAGAGGGCAGGGGTCCGGCACCGTGGTCATGGAGAGAAGGCATGCCGCTGTCAGGGATGACTCCGACCACACCTCCAACACCGATATCGAACTGATCGCACCGTACAACAAGGATGAGTTGGAGGACCGGCTGTTCAACATCTACAACAGATCCCGGGCGATCTTCGAAGAGCAGGGTTTTCACGTACTCTATCTGGCACTGGGATTCCTGCATTACAGCGAGGGGAGGATGGGTAAGAAATGGATGAAGGCCCCGCTGATACTGATTCCAGTGGAGCTGAGGAGGATGGGCAGGACCAGGGAGTTCAGGGTCACCTGGACCGGTGAGGAGGTGACCACGAATCTGACTCTGCAGGCCCGTCTGATCGCTGAAAGCGACCTTGCCCTACCCGACCTCCAGATGCCGGAGTCGAAGCACGACATCGACCGCTATCTGGATCAAGTGGTGGAGGCCATCGAGGGCAGGAAAGGCTGGAAGGTGTTCGACGAGATGCATCTCGATGTCTTCAACTTCCGCCGTTTCATCATGTACCGTGACCTCGACCCCACGAAGCTGAAACCATCCCAGGGAGGGGACCTGGTGAGATCGATATTCAATCCCGTCCTTCCTTGTAACAACGATTCCATACAGGAACACGAAGTCGACGAGATCGTCGACCCTTTCGAATCGTTCAGCATACTGGACGCCGATTCATCGCAGGTCGCGGTGATAGAGACGGTGAAAAAGGGCTCATGCCTATTGGTGGAGGGCCCGCCGGGAACCGGTAAGTCCCAGACCATAGCCAACATGATCGCCGAACTCATCGCCGATGGTCGCAAGGTCCTGTTCGTGAGTGAGAAGATGGCGGCACTGGAGGTCGTCAAGGGCAGGTTGGACTCCTGTGGCCTGGGAGACTATTGCCTGGAGATACACAGCGATAAGATGCGTAAGTCCGCCCTTCTGAGCGAATTGAGAACATCCCTTCACCTAGACCCTCCGGAAAAGGGCAAAGCCGACAGGGACCTCAGTGAGCTGGTTCGATTGAGGAATGAATTGAACGGCTATGTCACCGAACTCCATTCCGAGATAGGAGTCAGGGACCTCACCGTCTACGACCTGTACTCGATGAAAACAGCTGCGGACACCCACTTCCTGGACCGCGGAGTGCATATGAGGAGGGTGGCACTCGAGGATCCCTTCGAATGTGATGAGGCGCAGTGGTCGCAGGCGCTCATAGGGTTGGGAGAGGCGGCGGAACTCCTGGAGGCACTGGGCAGCATTCACGACAACCCATGGAAAGGTTGCGAGCCCGGCCTGATCCTCGGCCCCGACCTGGAACGGATAGATGGCGTCCTCAAGGATGCTGTGGATTCCCTGCGGCGCCTCAGGGATGCCAAGGCCCGCCTGTCCTCGGAATACGGCATCAGACCTGCGGACAACAGTATCGGTATCGATGTTATGATGCGTGCCGCCAGACTGCTGGCGGAATCCCCTCCTGCCGAAGAGGGCATTTTGAAGAACAAGGACTGGGATGAGAACGATTGGGTGGCGGATGACTTCATCGAGGACCTGCGAGCCCTTGAGCAGTCCAAGGACCGTCTGGAGTTCGGAAGAGCATCGAATATAATGCGCACGGAGACGGGCGGAGCCGTTTCAGCGGCCCTCGATGCCATGGGAGCCGTCCTCAGAATAACTCTGAGGAGACACTCCCGACTCGTCTCTCGTGTGGATTCCTTGTTCCATAATTCGGTCTTCGAGATCCCGATGGAGGATATCGAGGAGTTCGAGGCGCTGTCCCGGAGGAGGTTCCCTCAAAAATCCCGACGTTGGCGGACCCTGCGGCGGGACATCCTTTCCAAAAGTAGACGCCGGATCGGGCCTAAGAGGCTGGTCCAAGAACTGCAGCATGTGAGGGCGGTGTCCGACAACAGGGACCGTTTGTTGTTGCTAAGGTCCTTGGGTGACCGATTGTCGCGAGGGCGATGGAAAGGGGGCGAGACAGACCCTGACGACGTGACCAAGAAACACGACAGCGGGATGATTCCAGACGATCAGGATTTGATAGACCTGGTGAGATCGCAATCCTGGTCCCTGCTGGCGGCAGAGGGTGACCGTATCATCGAAGACCTCGGCATTGAGGGCGGGAAGAAGGCCATGACGGATCCCGGCATGGAGGAGGACCTCACGACTTTGACCCATAATACCGAAGCCCTCACTATGACCTTCGCCCCACAGCAGCGAACGTCTGAAGTAACGAGCCTCTCGATGGGCAGTGAATTACTGGCGGAACTGTTGCAGGCTAAGAGATTGGAGAAGAGGGTCAAGAACTCCAGGCGAGCTAAGGCCATGTTCGGACCCCTCTGGAAATCGAGTGGTTCCGATCCCGATCTACTGGATTCCCACGCCCGTTGGATAAAGGGGTTCCGGGACCTCTTCAATGCCGGGGAATTCGATGAGCGCTCATTGCGCGCCGTCGCCACAGGAGGGTCGTTGGGGAATGCCGTCGTGGCTGCGGAGAGGGTGGCCGAGGAGGATGCGGCCTTGAAGAATTCGATAGCGGAGTTGATCGTGGTCCTCAACACCGATGCCGAAGAGGTCCTGGGTTCGAACCTGGCCGATGCATCTCACGATTCGATCAGACGCAAGGTGAACCGTTGGAAGGGCTCCACGAACCAACTGAACCGCTGGGCCAGATATATGGAGCTGAGGTCCGCCATGGAGGGTACCATATCCGAACCGGTCTTCGAACTGATGGACGAGGGCGCCTTGGCGGCCCAGGATGTGTTGAAGACCTTCAAGGGCAATTACGCCGATTCACTCCTCAAGGATGTGCTGGTATCGAACCCGCGCTTACGGGGCTTCGTCAAAGAGATACATGAAAGGAACATAGACAAGTTCCGGGACCTTGACAGGCGTATGATAGAAGCCAACCGTCGGCGTGTTGCCGAGAAGGTCCATTCACTGCGTCCCGCCGTTGGGGAGGCGGTGTCACCAGAATCCGAGATGGGCATTCTACTGGGAGAGCTTGACAGAAAGAGAAGTGTCATGCCCATACGCCGCTTGATGGGACAGAGCGGCGGCCTGATACAGCGATTGAAACCTTGTTTCATGATGAGTCCCCTGTCGGTGGCGCAATTCCTGGACATCGAAGGGGTCAGATTCGATGTCGTCATATTCGATGAGGCCAGCCAGGTCAAGCCCGAGGACGCGTTGGGAGCCATATTCCGCGGGGATCAGCTGGTGGTGGTGGGGGATGCCCGACAGCTTCCCCCTACCCAATTCTTCGACCGCATCACCGATGTGACCGAGGACGGTTACGAGGAGGATCTGATGTCGACCGGTATGGAGAGCATCCTCGGACTCTGCCGCCGCAGTTTCATGTCCAAGACCCTGAGGTGGCATTACCGCTCCCGGCATGAATCGCTCATCAAGGTCTCCAACCATGAGTTCTACGACGACCGCCTGTTCATCTACCCGTCGCCGATGCAGGGATCCGATGATATGGGCCTGAGCTTTATACGCTTGCCTGAGACCGTCTACGACCGCGGCGGCAGTGGCGAGAACCGTCTCGAGGCCGAACAGGTGGCGCAGATGGTGAAGGAACATTACAAACGGCATCCCGAAAAGTCCCTGGGAGTTGGGACCTTCAACGTCCGTCAGCAGGAGGCGGTACTCAGGGAGATCGAGGAGCTGGTCAGGAAGGAGCCCTCTCTGGAGGCCAAGTTCAATCATTCAGCTGAGGAGAGGCTGTTCGTCAAGAACATAGAGACCATACAGGGTGATGAACGGGATGTCATCATAGTGAGCGTGGGTTTCGGATACGACTCCGAGGGCAGGATGAGTAACAATTTCGGGCCGATCAACCAAGAGGGCGGCGAGCGTCGCCTCAACGTCCTCATGACCCGGGCCCGGGAGAAATGTGTCATCATCGCCAATTTCCTGCCCTCGGACATGAGGACCTCCCCGGACTCGCCCTTCGGACTCAGAGCTTTAAAGACCTTCATGGAATACGCGGCCCACGGTAAGGAGCAGGACGCCGCCCGTTACGCACGGGAGAGGGGCGGGGCGTTCGAGGAGGCGGTGGCTAGGTACCTTGAGGGTATGGGTCACAAGGTACATCGCAGGATCGGGAGCGCCGGATACCGCATCGACCTCGCCGTCGTCGACCCCCTTGACCCGGCAAGGTATATGCTGGGCATAGAGAGTGATGGAGCGCAGTACAATTCGTCCAAGGTCGCTCGCGACCGTGACCGCATCCGTGAGGATATACTGCTCGGCCTGGGTTGGAATACGCACCGCGTCTGGTCAACTGATTGGTATCAGAGTCCTGATAACGCCAAACGCTCCATCCTCACCGCGATGAACGTTGCGGCGTCGATCGAGGTCGGCGGCGAGGACGCCGGTGTCGTCGAGCAGAGGCCCGAGGGAGGGATATCGCATCTCGTGAAGGATTATCAGTCATGCCCTCCCCTGGGTATGCCACGTTCCCCCGACCTCTCGGCCATCGACGACAGGCTCATACTGGTGGCAATTGAGCGCATAGTCTCGTTCGAGGGCCCGGTGCACAGGGATGCCGTCATGTTCAGGGTCCGTGACGATTTCGGCGTCCGCCGTCTGAGCCCCTCGATGCGGGAGCGCATCGGAGGGCTGATGAAGAGGGCCAATATCAATATCAGAGGCGACTTCCTCTGGCCGAAGGGACTCGGGGAGGTCTCCCCCCGTCGCCGTACCCAGCCGGGGGCCAGGATAGAATGGGTGGCGGAGGAGGAGATATCCTCGGCGGCCACCCTGACTCTGACACACATGCAGGGTGAGGAATCGGAGGTTGTGAGGATGACGGCCCGGATATTGGGCTTCAGCCGTTTGGGGGATGTGATCAGGGACAGGATAGGACATGTCCTGGAGGAAATGGTGAGAAAAGGGGCTGTGGAGCGTTCGTCCACAGGGGACCTGCGCCTCGGCAGGGGCTGAGACGGTCGGAATCCGTTAACAAGCCATTTCACCATGGCAGATTATCAGTTCTGTCCGTAATCCGACAACCTGTAATGCCTGCTGTCGATGGCGGACGATAACAGTTAAGTACAATCCACTTTTTCCATAGCATTCTGATGGTAGGTTGCTTTCTCGTGTTGGAGGACGGCACTATTTTGGAAGGTGTCGGTTTTGGCCATCAGGACACGGTATTCGGAGAGGTGGTTTTCAACACCGGTATGACCGGTTATCAGGAGAGCCTCACCGACCCCTCGTACCGCGGACAGATCCTGGTTATGGCCTACCCGCTTATCGGCAATTACGGTATCAAGGACGATTTCAATCAGTCCGGCGGGGTGCATGTAAGGGGTTATGTGGTCAGGGAGGCCTGCCGCGAGCCGAGTATGATGTACGGCGGAGGTAGCGTGGATGAATTCCTCAAGGAGAACGATGTACCCGGCATATCGTACATCGACACCCGGGAACTGATCATAAAGATACGCCAGCACGGCACCCTCCGTGGTGCTCTCACCTACATCGATGACCCGGGCTCCCTTATCGATGATCTCAAGAGGATGCCGTTCCCCAATGAGAGGAACCTCATAGCCGAGGTGTCCCCGAAAAGCGTCACCCGTTATGACGAGGGCAAGGAGTTCACCGTCGGCCTGATAGATTGCGGCGCCAAGGAGGGCATAGTCCGCGACCTGCGGTCCCGGTACAACGTGATCCGTTTCCCTTACGACACGACCGCTGATGAGATAATTGAATCCGGAGTCCAAGGGGTGATGGTCTCCAACGGACCCGGCGACCCCTCCCACCCAGAGATAATGGCCACCACCATCAAGACCATACGCGCCGTCGCCGACCACCTGCCGATAATGGGAATCTGCATGGGCAACCAGCTCACTGCCTTGGCCTTCGGGGCCAAGACCTACAAGATGAAGTTCGGCCACCGCGGTGCCAATCAGTCGGTGATATACAACGGCAAGGTCTACATCACATCACAGAACCACGGCTACGCCGTGGACCCCGACTCCCTGCAAGGGACCGGGCTCATAGCCGATCAATTCAACGTGAATGACGGCAGCATCGAGGGACTGAGGCATGATGAGTTGCCTGTGTTCACCACCCAATACCACCCTGAGGCCTCACCCGGGCCTTTGGACACTTCATTCCTGTTCGACCGTCTCGGCGAGATGATGGAGGCTAAGAAATGAAACGCGAGTACGGTAAACTGATGGTCATCGGTTCCGGTCCCATCGTCATAGGTCAGGCGGCGGAGTTCGATTTCTCCGGCTCACAAGCCTGCAAGTCCCTGCGCGAGGAGGGTTACGAGGTGGTGTTGGTGAACTCCAACCCGGCCACCATCCAGACTGACCTGGACACCGCCGATAAGATATACATAGAACCATTGAACGCCGAGACCATCGTCAAGATACTGGAGAAGGAGAACATCGATGGGATCCTGGCGGGCATGGGAGGTCAGACCGCCCTCAACCTCTGCTCGGAACTGGCCGACAGCGGCGACCTTGACAGGTTGGGGGTCAAGCTCCTCGGGACCCAGCCGGATGCGATAGAGATGTCCGAGGACCGTGAACTCTTCAAGGAGACCATGGTCAGGATCGGCGAGCCCGTATGCAAAAGCCTTACCGTGACCTCCATCCAAGAGGCCAAGGAGGCAGTGGATTGGATCGGATCATATCCCGTCCTCATCCGTCCCGCCTACACACTGGGAGGCACGGGGGGAGGCATAGCCCATGACGAGGAGGAACTCGAACAGATAACCGGCCGCGGTCTGGCATATTCCCGTATCCATCAAGTGCTAATCGAGGAGAGCGTCCTGGGATGGAAGGAGTACGAGTACGAGGTCATGCGTGACGGTAATGACAACTGCATCGTCATATGCTCCATGGAGAACTTCGATGCCATGGGCATCCACACCGGCGAGAGCATCGTCTGCGCCCCGGCCCAGACACTCTCGGACGAGGATCACCAGCGTCTGCGCAGCTCATCCATCAAGGTCATCAGGGCCTTGGAGATCGAAGGAGGCTGCAATGTACAGTTCGCTTTCAACCCCGAGAACGGCGACTACCGCCTCATAGAGGTCAACCCCCGTGTGTCACGTTCCTCGGCACTGGCATCCAAGGCCACCGGCTACCCCATAGCGCGAGTGGCCGCCAAGGTCGCGGTGGGCATGACCCTTGACGAGATATTGAACAGCATCACCGGCAACACCTACGCCGCCTTCGAGCCTACGATCGACTATGTGGTCGTCAAGATTCCGCGTTGGCCGTTCGACAAGTTCCGCACCGTGGACCGCAGGCTCGGCACTCAGATGAAGAGCACGGGTGAGACCATGGCCATCGGCCGGAGCCTGGAGGAGGCGGTGATGAAGGGCATACGTTCTTTGGAGATCGACCGCATAGACCTCCAAGGCGAGGATTGGAGCGAGGAACGCATCGAAGAGGAACTACGCGTCGCTACCGACCTGCGCCTGTTCGTCATCGCGGAGGCAATCCGACGGGGATGGTCCGTGGAGCGGGTCGCCGAACTCACACAATGGGACCCGTTCTTCGTCCTTAAGATCAAGAACATAGTGGACATGGAGAATGTGATCTCCGAAGCCGCAGAGCTCGATGAGAGGCTCATGAAACAGGTAAAACGTATGGGTTTCCCCGATGCCACGATCGCCAGGCTCACCGGCATGGAGGAGATGGAGGTCCGTGAGCTACGCAAATCCATGGGCGTTATCCCCACCTACAAGATGGTCGACACCTGTGCCGCGGAGTTCGAGGCCGTCACCCCTTATTTCTACTCGACGTACGGGAACGATTGCGAGGTCAAGAAGAGCGGCAGGAGAACGGTGGTCATCGTCGGCGGCGGTCCTATACGTATCGGGCAGGGCATCGAGTTCGACTACTGCTGTGTCCACGGGGTCATGGCCCTGCAGGACGAGGATGTCGATGCGGTCATAATCAACAACAACCCCGAGACGGTCTCCACCGACTTCGACATATCCGACCGGCTCTACTTCGAGCCATTGACATTGGAGGATGTACTCAACATAATAGAGCGCGAGGATGCTGACGGCGTCATCGTGCAGTACGGAGGACAGACAAGCGTCAACCTCGCCGTGGACCTTGACCGCGCTCTGCGCGACCATAAGTGCAAGGTCCTGGGCACCTCGGCGGACATGATGGACATGGCCGAGGACCGCGAACGCTTCTCCAAACTCATCGATGAACTGGGCATCAGTCAGCCGGCGAGCGGCACCGGGTACTCCTTCGAGGAGGTGAAGGTGATCGCCGACCGCATCGGATACCCGGTGCTGGTCAGGCCGTCGTACGTGCTGGGCGGGAGGGCCATGGAGATCGTGTACTCCGAAGAGGAGTTGAAGACCTACGTGGCGACAGCCGTCAAGGTCTCCAAGAAACACCCCATTCTGGTCGACAAGTATCTGACCCAGGCGATCGAGGTCGATGTGGACCTGGTCTGCGATGGCAAGGACGTGTACATCGGAGGACTGATGGAGCACGTAGAGTATGCAGGGGTGCATTCCGGAGATGCGACGATGGTCTTACCTCCATTCACCCTGTCTCCCGAGACGATCAAAGGTCTGGTCGATGTGTCCCGCAAGGTGGCCTTGGCACTGGAGATCAAGGGACTGATGAACATCCAGCTGGCGGTAAAGGATGACGAGATATTCATGATCGAGGCCAATCCCCGCGCCTCCCGTACGGTGCCGTTCATATCGAAGGCCGTAGGCGCCCAATTGGCCAAGATATCCACCAAGGTCATGATGGGCAAGTCCCTGGAGGAGCAGGGTTACGTAGGGGAGTCCGATATTTCGCATTTTGCCATAAAGGCCTCGGTCTTCCCGTTCCTGAAACTTCCGGGTGTGGACTCCATCCTCACCCCGGAGATGAAGAGTACCGGAGAGGTCATGGGTATCGACGAGGATTTCGGTGTGGCCTGCTACAAGGCCCTGATGTCAGCCGGCCACCGACTGCCGATGAGCGGCGGTGTCTACCTGACTGTCAACGACGAGGACAAGCCTCGTATGCTGGAATCGGCACGTATGTTACAGGAGATGGGTTTCACGATATACGCCACCAAGGGCACATCCACCTATCTGCGTGAGAACGGTGTCAACACCAAGACCGTCTTCCGGGTGAGTGAGAAAATGCCGCCCGATGCCATCGGCCTCATGCGGCGTGGGGAGATCAACCTCATAATCAACACACCGACGGAGAGCTCCGGTGCCCGTAGGGACGGTTTCATGATGAGGCGGCTGGCGGTCGAGTTGGAGATACCTTTCATGACCACCGCCCAGGGCGGAATCGCGGCGGTGGGCGGCATAAGGGCTGCCAAGGAGAATCTGATCGGCGTCCGCGACATGCGCTCCTTCACGCTCAGTGGATGATAATACTCTTCACTCCGCGGCAGCGCTTCAGGGAGGGTATGTACTCCGGCGGGATTGGTCCTTCCATAACGACCAGCAGCCGTGGCTCCTCAGTCAGCTCGGGGTCGTCGACCACCGCCTGACGTATGCTCAGACCGGCCTCCGATATCACCGTCGACACGTCCGCCAATATACCCGGGGCGCTGGCGTTTGTGGGTATGATCTCCAGCACGTTCCAGCCCATCACAGGGGCCACGGTGGCGAGCAACGGGATCGGTTCCAGAAGGCTGAAGAACTCCCTCATCTCTGGATTGTCCTCGATGCGTGACAGGGTGGACCTGACTATCCGACGGTCGACCTTGGCCGCCCGGCCGATAGCGGAATCGGAGACCTCGACAGTTCCGGAGAATACCCTGCCCTCGCATATTCGCATACCATAGCGGAACATGAGCCGAGCGACCTTCTCCTGTGAGGGATAACCGGTGAAATAGTCTGACAGGCTGCGTTTCATCATGTCAAAATGTGTCATACCGTTAATAATCCTATCCATCAATGGACATCATTGTCCAACATAGTACCGGAACGAACTATGAGCCGATTCTGTAAATAATAAAATACATGGTCAGCGATTTCCCAGAAGGTCTGTGGCCTGGAGGTTTCGGTTTGGTTATGAGAGGAAAGGGCATGGCCCGCGCCTCGGGCAGCATCATCAACGCCATCGTCGCCGGTAGAGGAGGGTCCTTCGGGATGGACCTTAAGACGTGGGCGGAGGTCGAGATAAACGATAGTGGTCGCATCGAAATCGTCATCGAAGGTAACGACTTCGAGGACAAGTACCTCGTGCACCGTTGCGTGTCACAGGTCCTGGACACTTATGCGCCCCAGGAGATGTACGGCGCCAAGGTATTCACCCGGTCCGAGATTCCCATTTCCAGAGGGTTGAAAAGCTCCTCAGCGGCCGCCAATGCCGTCATAATGGCCTCCCTGGACGCTTTGGATATGGATGTGGACCCTTTCGATGCCATCAGAATCGGCACCAAGGCTTCACGGGATGCCGGCCTCTCCAAGACCGGGGCCTTCGATGACGCCTGCGCCTCCTGGTTCGGAGGGATCTGCATAACCGATAACTCCACTGAATCGCTTCTGAAACGCGGTAGGTTCAATCAGAACTATCGCGTCATAATACATGTCCCCAGCCAGAAGGTCAGGAAGAGGGACATCCCCCTGCACCGCATCTCGGCCTGGAGCGAGTTGATGGAACTGGCCTTCGGGATGGCCATCACAAGAGACTACCTCCGGGCGATGATGCTCAACAGCCTCTGCATATCAGCGGCCTTGGACCTTGACCAGGAGGTGGCGATGAACGCCCTGGTGCATGGCGCGGCCGCAGCTGGATTCACCGGTACGGGTCCGAGCACCGTCATACTCGTGAAGGAGAACAGGGTAGAGGATTTCCTCAACCTCTTTGAGTGCCGCAACGGAGACCTGAAGGTCGTCGACCTCTACAACGGCGAAGATTGAGGCCATGAGAATTGGATCGAGAGGATTGGACGGGGCGATACCTTCGACACCATCCCGCTGGCACACCCAGTTCTGTCTCGCACTTGCATCATTGGCATTCGGACGCAGCCGACTGGAAAGATGCGCCATGGATGATGTGACGATATCTCTGGTCAAGGCCTTGGAGGCCATGGGCGCGGGTTTCGATATCAGCGGCGATGTCATCATGGTCGACGGCGGACTCTTCCACCCCCGTGGAGACATCGCAGCCGCCGAACACGAGGACAATCTGGCACTACTCGCAGGTGTGGCCGCGAACCTCCCCCGCAACAGTCGGATAACCTTCGAATCCCGCATCGGCGACCCCTATCCCTTCTTGAACGCCCTTATGGCGCTGGGGGTCAGCGTCTCATCCCAGGCACATGGCCGGGAATCACCGTGGTTGATACGCGGACCGTCACGGCACGGGGGCACACATATCACAGGCGGCATGCCCCCGGCATACGTCTGCTCCCTCCCATTGGCCTGTCTATTGAGGATGAGGCACTGCGACATCGTGATATCTCCCCCTGACCACAGCAGGGCCATGATGACGATTGCTGAGGACGCCTTGACCGGATTCGGAGTGGGGGTGAGCACCGGACTAGGCAGTGTAAGGGTATCCGGCTCGGAGCCGTTACGACCATCGACAGTGAGGATGAACAACGATTCGGAGCTGGCAGCCTACCCGTTGGTGGCCGGCGCCTTGTGCGGGAGGACCACTGTCAGCGGCGACATGGCCGATGAGCCAGTGGTCTCGGTGATGAGGGCTCTGAATGCGGATATTTCCGTCACGAGGACGAAGACCACCGTCAAGGAGTCGGAATTGAGGGGCGCCGATATAGACCTGTCCCGCTGTCCCCGGGCCTTCCCCGCCATGGCCGTCCTGGCGACAGCGGCGGGAGGGGGAACCGTGCTGCATTCCGCAAGGATACCGGGAAACGACATCATAACCCCGACCGTCAAGATGCTCCGTAGGATGGGTTGCCTCGTCAGGGCAACGGAGGATGGGGCCGTAATCCCGCACTGCGACCTTAGAGGCGCCGACCTCGGTTATCTCGAGGATCCGCTGGTTGCAATGGCGGCGGTCGTAGCAGCCTGTAGGGCCGAGGGGCATTGTATCATCAGTAATCCAGAGGTATGCGAATACGAATACCCTGGATTCCTAAGGCACATGTCCCTGTTGGGTTTGGAAATGGATGATCGATGAGAGGAACAAGCTTTTTTACGGTGAAGACGTTAAAGCCGATAACACCAGATTATCTGGGGGGCTGTCACTGACCGATATAGACGAACTTCGAGAGATGATAGAGAACATAGACCGCGAGATCGTCGAACTGATAGCCACGCGTATGGAGGTCGCGGACGAGCTTGGTAAGGAGAAGAACCGGCTCGAGAAAGGACATCGTGACCCCGATGTGGAGTCCAAAGTCGTTGAAAGGTACCTGGCACTGTCCAAGGAAGTGGACATTTCCGAAGAGGATGCCAGGAAGATAGCATCGACCATTCTTGAGATCTCTTTGGAACGTCAGAAAAAGCTATTCCGATAGCGCATTTTGCTACGCTCATAGTATTCTTAACGGAATATTTATGACAAAAGATGTTTTAAATACTCCCACGATTAGGGAATTTCATTCAACTCATGTTCAGGAGGTTTTTTGTTTGGATAAGATGAAGGTAGCGGTTCTTGGTGCGACGGGGATGATCGGACAGAGGTTCATACAGCTTCTGGAGGACCACCCCTATTTCGAGTTCGGAGGCCTGTACGCCTCTGAAAGGTCAGAAGGTAAGAGTCTCAGGGAAGTCCTGAAGATAAGGGATCATCGGTTCAGGCCGGAGACGATGGATATGACCATCGAGAAGCTTGATTCCAAGAACGTGGCATCCACCTCCCGGGTCGCATTCAGCGGCCTGCCGTCCGAGGCCGCCAAAGATCTCGAGGTCGAGCTGGCGAAGGAGGGTCTTGGTGTTTTCTCCAATGCCTCATCCCATAGGATGTCACTCGATGTACCTCTACTCATACCGGAGGTCAATCCTGAACACCTTGATGCCGTGAAGGACCAATCGAGCTTCGCCAACGGCGGGTTCATCGTCACCAACGCCAACTGCTCCACGACCGGTATCGCCCCTCCCCTGAAAGCGCTCAATGAGGCTTTCGGCCTCGATGTGGTCACCGTTTCCACATACCAGGCCATATCCGGAGCGGGATATCCTGGCGTGCCATCAATGGATATTTTGGGAAACATAGTGCCTCACATCGGTGGTGAGGAGGAGAAGATAGAGGTGGAGATCAAGAAGATGCTCGGCTCATATGAGGGCTCCTTCCAACATGCCGATTTCACCATACTCGCCAACTGTGCCCGTGTGCCGGTGGTCGATGGCCACCTTGAGGCGATGATACTCCGACTCAAGGACGATCCGGACGTCGAGACTGTCATCGGGGCCTTGGAGGGATTCCCCGCACTGGACCTGCCTTCCGCCCCCCGTCGGCCCATCATAGTGATGAGGGAGGAGGACAGACCCCAACCGGCCCTCGACGCATTCGCCGGCGAGCCGGAGCGTGCCCAGGGCATGGCGGTCAGTGTGGGCAGGGTCAGGAAGGAGGAGGGTTGGTTCAAGATGTTCGTGCTCTCCCACAACACCCTGAGAGGCGGAGCGGGAGGCTCGGTCTTGAACGCTGAGTTGGCAAAGGCCAAAGGACTTCTGTGAGGATTGAGATGAAACGAAGCTATGAGGAGATAAACGAGAAGATCAGGAAAGGCGACGCCGTGGTGATGACCGCAGAGGAGGTCATCTCACTGGTGGAGTCCCAGGGCGTGGAGAAGGC
>PWJQ01000062.1 GCA_003560875.1 Methanomassiliicoccaceae archaeon | reverse complement strand
GTGTCTCCCCCGAGGAGATCAGGAAGATGTCGGCCACAAAGATAATCACCGCCGACACCTACGATGACGATGGGTTCCCCATCGACATGGGCCTGATGGACCCGCACCTGGGTGTCATCGAACCCGGTCTCCGCTGTAAGACCTGCGGTCACAAGGTCGACGAATGTCCCGGTCACTTCGGTCATATCGACTTGGCGATGCCGGTGATACACGTCGGCTTCATCAAGGACATCAAGCGCTTGTTGCAAGCGACGTGCCGCAGCTGCGGCCGCGTGATGCTGTCCGAGGAACAGATCCTGGGCTACAAGAACACCATGCAGTCCGTGGGCGAGCAGGGCGGCGGTACGATCGACTTCAAACTCCTGACCAAGGAGACATCGAAGGACGCTTCCGCCAAACCGATATGCCCGCACTGCGCAGCTGAGCAGTTGAAGATCACCTTGGATAAGCCGACGACGTTCCGCGAGGACGGTCACAAGCTTACGCCGAAGGAGGTCAGGGAGAGGCTGGAGCGCATACCTGACATGGATCTAATCCCCTTGGGTATCGACCCGCAGACCTGCAGGCCGGAGTGGATGGTTCTTACCGCCCTCGCCGTGCCTCCGGTCACTGTGCGTCCCTCGATCACCTTGGACTCCGGAGACCGTTCCGAGGATGACTTGACGCACAAGATGGTCGACGTCCTGAGGATCAATCAGCGTCTACGGGAGAACCGTGACGCCGGTGCTCCGCAGCTGATCGTCGAGGATCTTTGGGAGTTGCTACAGTATCACATCACCACCTACTTCGACAACCAGACGTCCGGGATACCGCCCGCGAGGCACCGTTCCGGTCGTCCGTTGAAGACCTTGGTTCAACGATTGAAAGGAAAGGAGGGACGTTTCCGTTCCAACCTTTCCGGTAAGCGTGTGAACTTCTCCGCTCGTACCGTGGTCTCTCCGGACCCGATGCTGTCCATCAACGAAGTGGGCGTTCCCGTTACCGCCGCCCGTGAACTCACCGTTCCGGTGCATGTGAACGAGCATAACATCGAAGTCATACGGGCAATGGTCGTCTCCGGCCCCGAGCCGGAAGGGCCGTATCGTCCTGGCGTCAACTACGTGATAAGGAGCGACGGTCGTCGTATCCGTGTCACCGACCGTAACGCTGAGACCGTCGCTGAAGCGCTAGAGGTGGATTTCACCATCGAGAGGCAGCTGATGGACGGTGACGTGGTCCTGTTCAACAGGCAACCCTCGTTGCACAGGATGAGCATGATGGCCCACCGCGTTCGGGTGATGGACGGCAAGACCTTCCGCCTGAACCTTTGCGTGTGTCCGCCGTACAACGCTGACTTCGACGGTGATGAGATGAACCTTCACGTATTGCAGAGTGATGAGGCCCGTGCCGAAGCACGCATCATGATGCAGGTGCAGGAGAACATCCTCTCCCCGCGTTACGGCGGACCGATCATCGGTTCCATACACGACCACGTGACCGGTGTCTTCTACCTGACGCACAACAACCCCCGTTACGATAAGGGCGAAACTCTGACAATCCTGTCAAAGTTCAGTGCCCGTCAGGTCCCCGAACCTATCGTGGAGGACGGCGTTGAATATTGGACCGGCAAACAGCTGTTCTCTCTCGTTCTACCCTCCGACTTCCGTGCTACCTTCAAGTCATCCGTCTGCCAACAGTGCAAGGACGGCTGTAAGAAGGAGAACTGTGAGACCGACTCGTACGTCAAGATACGTAACGGGACGTTGCTCATGGGAACCATTGACGCCAAAGCGGTAGGTAACTCCAAGGGCATAATCCTGGACCGTATCGCTCGTGATTACGGTTCCGAGAGAGCACGTCAGTTCATTGACCAAGTCACAAAACTGGCACTCGGTGCCATCATGAACCGTGGCTTCACCACCGGTATCGACGATGAGGACATACCCGAGGAAGCGAAACTGCAGATCGCCGAGTTCAACCGCCTATCGATAGAGAAGGTGGCCAACCTCGTCGCATCCTTTAAGGACGGTACTCTAGACCAAATGCCCGGACGTTCCCTCGAGGAGACCCTTGAGGTGGAGGTCATGAAGGCGTTGGGAGAAGCCAGGGACGAGGACGGACGTATAGCCGGTAAGCACCTTGGACTAGAGAACTCCGCCGTGGTCATGGCCAAGTCCGGAGCCCGTGGTTCGATGCTCAACCTGTCGCAGATGGCCGGTTGTGTCGGTCAGCAGGCGGTTCGTGGAGAACGTTTGACGCGTGGTTACTGGGACCGTACCTTGCCGCACTTCGCGCGTGGCGACCTCGGTGCCGATGCCCGTGGTTTCGTCTCCAACTCGTACAAGAGTGGATTGAACCCCACGGAGTTCTTCTTCCACGCTATGGGAGGACGTGAGGGTTTGGTCGACACTGCGGTGAGGACATCACGTTCAGGATACATGCAGCGTCGTCTCATATCCGCCATGGAGGACCTCAAGCTGATGGCCGACGGTACGGTGAGGAACACCGCCGACACCATCATCGAGTTCCGCTACGGTGAGGACGGTGTCGACCCGGCAAGGGCGATACAGGGTAAGGCGATAGACCTCGAGGACATTTTCGCTGAGGTTCTCGGCGATGATGCTGAACTCCTGATGCGCGTCGAGGAGGCCTCGGCCGGCGAGGACTACGCCACCAAGGAGAAGGATGAGATGGAATTCTTCGAGGAGACTGACGATACTGGTGAGGTAGACTTCGGGGGTGATGAGTGATGGCTAAGAAGGACACCATCAAGGCCCTGCAGAGAAGGGAGATCGACGAGGAGAGCATCGAGCGTCTGCTCAGCTCCTTCTCATCACTCGGTGAGATCTCGCAGGCGACCGTCAATGACCTCGTGGAGATAGGTTTCGACAACGATGCCGCTGAGGCCTTGATGAGCAAGGTCAAAGGCCGCGCCTCATCGACCAAATCCTCCACGCCCAAGGCGAAGAAGGCGGTCAAGGAGGAGAAGCCCAAGATCCAGATGAGCCTGGTCGAGAAGACCCGTAAGCTCACGGACACCGAGGAGTACCTCAAGACCATGGCCGAGGAGATGGAGGTCGACCTTCCGCTGAAGATCATCGTCGACATCTCCAATCGCGTCAAGGACGTCGACCTGCCGGAGGACAAACTCCGCGGGATACTCCAGGCGGCGGAGAGGATGTACCTCTCCCACATAATGGACAGCAACGAATCCGCAGGAATCGTTGCCGCTCAGTCCATAGGCGAACCGGGTACACAGATGACCATGCGTACCTTCCACTACGCTGGTGTGGCGGAGATCAACGTCACCCTCGGTCTTCCGAGGTTGATCGAGATCGTCGATGCACGTCGCATACCGTCCACACCGATGATGGAAGTGCTGCTGCTACCGCCGGCCTCCGAGGAGGAGGCTTACGCCCGCCGCGTTGCTTCGGAGATCGAGATGACCACTCTCCTCGACATCGCGTCGATAGAGACGGACATCACCAACATGCGCATCCGCATATCGCCGGACGTCAGGAAGATGGACCAGAAGGCCATCACCCTGGAGGACATCTACGACCGCTTGGCGAAGCTCAGACCATTGAAGGGACTGGTGCAGATCGACGGTTACGACGTGGTCGTTCAATCGGACGAGCCGTCCTACCGCAAGCTGCAGTTGATCTCGGACGCCATCAAGAACTCCAAGATCAAAGGTATCGACGGCATCAAGAGAGCCATCATCAGAAAGCGCGGTGCCGACGGATACGTCGTGTTCACCGAGGGCTCGAATCTGAAGGAAGTTCTCAACATACCGCTGGTGGACCGCACACGTACCACCACCAACAGCATCGTGGAGATCTGCGACGTTCTCGGCATAGAGGCGGCAAGGAACTCCATCATCAAGGAGGCGCATGCGACCTTGAGCGAACAAGGCTTGAACGTCGACATACGCCACATCATGCTCGTCGCCGACCTCATGTCCAATGACGGAGACATACGCGCGATAGGCAGACACGGAATATCAGGGAAGAAATCAAGTGTTCTCGCCAGGGCGGCGTTCGAGATAACCTCGGCGCACCTGCTCCACGCCGGTATAGTAGGAGAGGTGGACAACCTCGACGGCGTGGCGGAGAACATCATAGTGGGTCAGCCGGTGACCCTTGGAACCGGCGCTGTGAAGCTGGTTTACACACCAAAGGGGAGAAAGGAATGATAGATCTAGGAAGAGCTTTGAAGACGGCCATATCCACCGGGGACGTTAGTTTCGGCGTGGATCAGACAGAGAAAGCGGTGAAGAGCGGTAAAGCTCAGCTGGTCATACTGGCCAGGAACTGCCCCAGCGAGTTCTTGAACTCCAGCGGACTGGGCTCCAAGGTTCACCGATATGAGG
>PWJQ01000034.1 GCA_003560875.1 Methanomassiliicoccaceae archaeon | reverse complement strand
GGTACCGTCGTCGGTATGCATTTCCCCGATAAGCATATTGATGAATGTAAGAAATACCATATCAACGTGGTCGTCGCCGGACACATGTCCTCTGACTCACTCGGGATGAATCTGGCGGCGGACTTGGTAGAGGCGGGAGGGGTCGAAGTCATACCCTTCTCGGGATTCCTCAGGGTGAGCAGGACCGAAGATGTTTGAGAGAAGGACGACCATCATACGTGACCCCAAGGTGCTGACCTTCGACTATGTGCCCAACACATTGATCCACCGTCAGGACCAGATGCGTTCCTTGAGTATGCTCTTCCGACCAGTCGTGGAGAGCGGCGTCCCGCAGTCCGCATTCCTGATAGGCCCTGTCGGAACAGGCAAGACCGCCACAGCGAAGAGGTTCTGTATGGATGCCCTGAGGCACGCTTCTGAAAAGGGCATACCCATGGACTACGTCATGGTCAACTGCAGGCAGAGCAACACTGAGTCCAGCGCCCTGCTGTCTATGATTTGGCATTTCGACCCGGGGTATCCTGACCGCGGATTCTCTGTCTCAGAGATGTTGCGGACACTCAAGCGTCATGTTGACAAACGTCGTTTGCGGCTCATAGTGGTTCTGGACGAGGTTGACGTACTGATCAAGAAGGGTGCTGACGACCTTGTCTACCAATTATCGAGGTTCAATGAGGAGAAGGGGGACCTCTCCACGTCCCTGTCGCTGATGATGATATCGCAGGAACATGTGATCGACCGCCTGGACCAGGCATCGATGTCCACCTTCAAACGTGCCAACACGGTACGTTTCGGTCGATACAACAGGGATGAACTGTACGATATCGTCAACAGCAGAGCGGAAATGGCCATCGTCCCCGGTTCCATCGAAGATGACTCCATGCATCTGATAGCTGACATCGCCTCGGAATGGGGGGATGCCCGGTTCGCCATAGAGATGCTGGAGAAATCAGCATTGTTGGCGGAGGAGGACGGTGTCAGCGAGGTAAGGCCGGAATACGTCCGTGAGGCCAAGGCCCTGACCTATTCGACAATCACGGAATCGAAACTGGAACAGTTGGACAGACACCGTATGCTCACCCTGTTGGCCGTCACCCGCTGCCTCAAGGACGAGGCCTATGTGAACACAGGACGCGCCGAGAAGACGTATCACGTGGTCGCGGAGGAGTATGGTGAGAACCCCCGGAAACACACCCAATTCTGGAACTATGTCAACGACCTTCACGATCTCGGCCTTGTCCATACCAAGGTCCAGGGGGATCCTGACGGAGGTAGGACCACATACATCTCCATCCCTGACATGCCCGCGAAGGTACTGATGGGTAAACTGGAGCAGATGATGGACCGTTGATCGGAGGCCTGCCATTGAGATGTGACCAATGCCAGAATGAGGCCGTGACCTTTATCCGCTACAACGGAAGCCATCTCTGCGCCGCACATTTCATGGCTTATGTGGAACGGAGGGTGAAGAGGGAGCTCCGTAAACAAGTGGATCTATCACGGGGTTCGCGGATAGCCGTCGCCGTATCGGGCGGCAAGGACAGTATGGTCACTCTCGACCTCATCCGCCGGACCTTCGGTAAACGCAGGGATGCCGAGATACACTGCCTGTCCATCGATGAGGGCATAGAAGGTTATCGAAGACCGAGCCTGGACATCGTCCAGAGTTACTGCCGGGAACATTCCGTACCGTATCATGAACGTTCCTTCGTCGATGAGTTCGGCAAGGGCATGGACGACATTGCGCCAGTGTGTGGTTCGACCGGCCCCTGCACCTATTGCGGCGTGCTGCGTCGCAAATGCCTCAACTCCATGGCCAGGGAATTGGAGTGCGGACATCTTGCCACCGGTCTGAATCTCGATGACACAGCTCAATCGCTGATGATGAACTTCGCCCGTGGCGATGTGGAGAGGATGGCGAGGATGGGGCCTCACGTCAAGGTCCAACCAGGCCTGGTTCCGAGGATCCAACCACTGAGAACCATCCCGGAGAAGGAATCCTACCTCTATGCGATGTGCGCCGGCCTTGAATTCCATGACGGCGAATGCCCATATGCGGATGCGGCCCTCCGCAATCAATACCGTTTCATAATAGATGAGTTGGAGAAGAGATCCCCGGGTTCCAAGTTCAGCATACTTTCTTCCTACGATCAATTGGCCCCCATGCTACGGGAGAGGATGCCACAGACGGATTTGAGTGAATGTTCCTGCGGCGAGCCCACGCTAGGAGCCAAATGCAAGGCCTGCCAACTCCTTTCGGGCCTGGAATGAAAAAGGCCTTTCAAGTGTTCAATGTGATTGCGGATATTCCGCTGGGACATCCGACGGTCAGCAGTTTATGACACGCCTATGAGTTGAAAAATGGAATGGAAAAGGGTTGGGGTCCAAGGCTTGGATCTTTGTATCAGACCAGCTCGTGGAAGCGATAGGCTTCCTCGCCCTCGTTGAAGCAGTAGCGGATCTTTGTGAAGTTGCGCTTGAGCTCCTTCACATCCTCCTTGACCTTGGCGGTGGGGTCTTTGTTGCACACCCTTGCCACAAGCTCCGCGACCTGGACCATCTCGCTCTCCTTCATGCCCACCCGAGTCAGTTCCTGGACACCGAGCCTGATGCCCGATGGTTTTATGGCCGAGGTGTCGCTGGGCAGCATGTTCTTGTTGCAGATGATGTTGGCGTCCTCGAGGTCCTGGGCGACGGTCTTACCGCCTCCGAACTTGGAGACGTCCACGGCTATAGCGTGGGAACGGGTGAAGCCAAGGTCGGGGCAGAGTACGTCCACACCCCTCTCGTAGAGGGCCTCACCGAGGGCACGGGAGTTCTTGACGGTCTGAGCGGCATATTCCTTGGCGAAGACCTTCTGTTCCGCCAGAGTGATGGCCAGAGCGGCCATCGCATGGAGATGGTGGCTGCTGGTGACACCGGGGAAAACAGCCCTGTACAGTGCCTTCTCCTGTTCCTCATCGAGGTTGTGACCGAGCAGCATGCCGTGGTTAGGCCCGGGGAATGTCTTGTGCGTGCTGGAGGACATCACGTTGACACCTTCGCGGAAGGGGTCTTGGAATTGACCGCCAGCGATGAGTCCGAGAACGTGTGCGGCATCATACCACACGGTACAGCCGATCTCCTGGAAAGTGTCCTGCAAATCCTTCAGCGGCGGCGGGAACAGGAAGACGGAGAGACCGAACTGAGCAACCTTGGGTTTGACCTCCTTCAGTAGCTTGATGGTCCCGTCAACATCCAGGTTCATGTCACTCTCGTTGAACGGATAGTTGACCGATTCCACCGCCCTGAGGCCGAAGGCCCCGAACTTGGCGGTGGATATGTGCGCTCCCTGAGCCAGAGCGCAGGTGGTGATTACATCACCAGGCTCAGCGAAAGCGAAAAGGACTGCCATGTTGGCGACTGTCCCGGAGATGGGTCTCAGATCAGCGAAGTTGCATTCGAACAACTCCCTGGCCATCTCCATGGCCTTGGACTCCACCTGGTCGACGTATATGTTGCCCTGATAGTACCTCTTTCCCGGTAGCCCTTCGGCATAGCGGTCGGCGAAATCAGAAATCAACATCTCCTTGGCCAGAGGACTCATCAGATTCTCGGAGGCTATCATGGGGATGCACTCCTCGAACCATTTGTTATGGGTCTTGACCTTGTCACGAATCCAAAGGGCTTCCTGGTTTATCATGGATGCTCAGAATTCCCATACGCTTTTCTTTTATTAATGTATCCCTGAACAGGCCTCATAGGCGAAGGGAGAGGCGAAGCCTCTCCTTCAAGGACATTATGGATGCGACCGGTTCGGGATCGACCTTTCGCAGAAAAGCCAGATACAGGGAGACGAAGTCTCCGATTATGGATGACCTGAGGTTCTTCTCCAGGCTGCCTTCGCCCTCCACCTGCACCTCGTGTACCTCAACGCCCGATTCACGTAGACTTTCCACAGTGGCGTCGATTATCCTCTTCAAAGTGTCCGGCGCGTTGTAGTCGTACAGGACGACGGGGGAACACCTCATAGAGGGGCTACCCTCCACCCAACCCACTATCTCGTTGTGGTTGAACTCCGGCATTATTCCTGAGAAGGCCAACATCTTCGAGTTCTCGTTGATCTGAGTCTTCCACCTCAGAGCGGAAGCGGCCATGTTGGGATGGCCGTATATCACAGGTACGGTACCGTAAAGGGACTCAGCGAGGTTTATGGCTTCGTTGTCACCGGAGTTGGGCATCATCGAATCCCTCAGGACCTTGAGTTCCGGTATTATCCTAATGAGCTCCGTCCTCGATGGACATACGCCGAGGGACTCCAATGTGTTTGCGGTCAAGCCAAGCATGTGGCCCAGAGCGGCCCTTGGCTGTATGCCGTTGGGAACGTTGAAGGTCGGCACACCGTCCCTCTGACCCAATCTCTGCAGTTCCCCTCCTGAGGTCATGGAGACCATCGGACATCCCCGGGCTTGGGCCTGCTTGTAAAGCTCCAAGGTCTCCCAGGTGTTTCCGGAGTAACTCGTGATCAAAGTGAGGGTTTCAGAGTCGACCCATCGTGGCAGAATGACGTCGCGGACGACGTTGATAGGCATTGACGAGGTCTCATTGGCGAAATCAGCGAATATATCACCGGCAATCGCCGATGCTCCCATTCCACAAACGCATACCTTGTTGAATTCATATTGTATATCAATATTCGCGGAAAGAGATATCTCTAACTGCTCAGGAGTCTCGCTTATAGCACGTCCAATCCTGCTCCCACCGTTGACAAAATCTAACAGTGTCGGTTCGACGGATGCCGACATAATGTCATGTGATAGTATTGTTCATATAAATATTATATCTCATCAGAATCATAAAGCCAGGAATGTTTGATGGGACCAATCTAAACTTTGGTAGTAGAGTAAAGATATTTTAACCTCGGCCCGATGTACTCATCATTCATCCAGAGCTTCAAGCCTCGGATGGGATGGAGATTACGATGGACATCGTGGAAAAAGCCCTGAACGAACTAAAGAAGGGAAAGATGGTCCTGGTCTATGACTTTGACGACCGGGAGAGGGAGACAGACATGGTGGTTGCCTCACAGTATGTGGATCATTCACACATACGTACCATGCGTAAAGACGGTGGTGGTCTGATTTGCACCAGCTTGCACGGACCATTGGCAGAGGAGCTCGGGCTCCCGTTCTTGGCCGACCTGTTCGCAATGGCCTCCACAGATTATCCGGCGATGAGCGGCCTGACCCCTTTCGACATCCCCTATGACACCAAATCGGCCTTCTCTATCACAGTAAACCATCGTGACACCTACACAGGCATAACCGACAAGGACCGCTCGCTGACCATAGTCGAACTGGCAAAAATCGCCGGTTTGAACGATGATGCGTCCGCAAAGAGGAATGAATTCGGAAAACATTTCCGCGCCCCTGGTCATGTACACCTCCTCCGCACCAGCGATGAGCTCCTGAGCACGCGCAAAGGCCACACTGAGATGAGTACCGTCCTGACCATGATGGCGGGACTGACTCCCTCGGCCACGATCTGCGAGATGATGGGAGATGATGGGGAAGCTTTATCCAAGGAAAAGGCATTCGAATACGCTGAACGTAATGGCCTGGTGTTCCTGGAAGGCAAGGATATCATCGAAGCATGGGCCAAACACTGAGGGGATTTGTTTATGGTCAAGGTAATGGCCTCGGGAGTATTCGACATTCTTCATCCTGGCCACCTCCATTACCTTAGACAGGCGAGGGAGATGGGCGATGAGCTCGTCGTGATAGTGGCATGTGACGATAACGTGAGACGTTTCAAACATGAACCCGTGACGCCCGAGGATATGCGCTGCACGATGGTTGGATCGCTTAAGGTGGTCGATGATGCGTTAATCGGTCGCAAGGGCGACATCTACGACATCGTCCGCGACATTGAACCGGACATCATAGCCCTCGGTTATGACCAGAGCTTCGACGAGGAAGACCTGAAATCCCGATTGGAAGAGAGGGGCATCTCTGTTGAAATACGCAGAGTCAGTCAATGCTCCGAGGACCTAAACGGCACCAGGAAGATCATTCAAAAGATAATCGATGAGCACGACCGGAGGAAATCCCATGAGAATAATAGGGATCGCTGACACCACATTCGCCCGCTATGACATGGGCTCCGCCGCCGAGGACGAGCTCAAATCGATCACTGACGGGATCAAGATAATCAGATACACGGTACCCGGCATCAAGGATCTGCCTGTGGCTTGTAAAAAGCTCATAGAGGAGGAGGGTTGTGAGATAGTCATGGCCCTGGGCATGCCGGGCCCCAAGGACAAGGACAAGATGTGCGCCCATGAGGCCTCCACCGGCCTGATACGCGCACAGCTTATGACCAACACGCACATTATCGAGGTCTTCGTCCATGAGGACGAGGGCAGGGACGACAGAGAACTGGCCTTCTTGGCCGACCGTAGGAGTCGTGAACATGCATCGAACGTCCACAGACTGCTGTTCCGCCCCCAGGACCTGCGACGTAACGCAGGGAAGGGGAAGAGACAGGGTTTCGAGGACGCCGGACCGGTGAATTGAGGAGGATATGTTATGAAAAGTTACAAGTTGGGAATGGTGGTGGCGGAGTTCAACTTCGACATCACATCTATGATGATGGAGAGAGCGAAGTCACAAGCGGAATTCCTGGATGCGGAGATAGTGGAGACCATCTTCGTCCCGGGCGTCTTCGATATGCCACTGGCGATCAAGAAGCTTCTGAAGATGGAAAATATCGACGCCGTGGTCACATTGGGAACGGTCCTCGAGGGCGAGACCAAGCATGACGACATCGTAGCCGGTCACGCATCGAGGAAGATCGCCGACTTGGCTTTGGAGTACGATAAACCCGTGTCTTTGGGCATAACCGGCCCGGGCATGACCCGTCTGCAGGCTGAGAAGCGTATCGAGAAGGGACGCGACGCCGTCGACTCGGCCATAAAGATGCTGAAGCGCCTCGAGTAGGCGACAAACCCTTTCAAGCCTTCTTCATCTTACCGGCCATGAAGGTCTCCAGCTTATCGTAGGCCTTCTCCAGGGTAGGGATGTCCGGCAGTATTATGGTACGGAAGTGACGCTGTCCGAACTCCTCGCAGAAACCGGTACCAGGGACGAAGAGGACGCCGGTGTTCCAGAGTACATCGAGTATGAAGTCCATATCGGTCTTCCACAGGTCAGCCTCCACCTTGGGGAACATGAACATGGAGCCTTTGGCCCGTCGGGTTGAGAGTCCCGGTATCTCGTTGAGTCTCTTATAGGAATAATCGGCCCTGCTGGATAGTTTGTCGTTCATCTCATTGATGTAATCCTGCGGACCCTGCAGGGAAGCCCTCGCCGCCCATTGACAAGGCACGTTGGGACAGAGACGGGCCCGTAGTTGGCGCATGACGCCTTCGAAGATATCATCCAATTCGCCCGATTCATCCATGAAATAACTGTAACCGACCCTCCATCCCGGCATCAGATTCACCTTGGAGAACCCGTTCATTATTATCTTCTTAACGTCTGAAGAGGTGCGTGAGAATGAGTGGAACGGGGTATCGAAGGTTATCTTGTCATATATCTCATCGGAGAGTATGGGTATGTCATACTCGGCAGCTAGGTCGGCTATCTCTTTGATGGTCTTCTCAGGATAGACGGCACCGGTGGGGTTATTGGGGTTTATGACGACGATGCCCTTGGTCTTATCACTGATACGGGCTCTCATCATGTCTATATCAGGTTGCCAATCGTTCTCCTCGACCTGCTCGTAAGGAACGGGGACGCCGTCGAAGAACCCGATGTATTGCGTATAGGAAGGATATCCTGGACCGGGGACGAGGATCTCATCGCCGGCTTCAAGCATGGCTCCCAGGATGACCTGGACGGATTCACTGACACCATTGGTGACTATGACATTTTCAGAACTGATACGGACTCCGTGCTTCTCGAACTCCCGATCGACGATGGCCTTGCGCAACTCCAGGCTTCCTTGGGAATCGCCGTAACCGTTGTCGACCATGTCCACTGCTTCTCGCAGAGCGGCCTTGAAATACTCCGGCGTCTCGAAGTCCCATTTGTTGGGATCACCGATGTTCATCCTAATGACCTCGGCGCCCTTGCTTTCCATCTCGTCAGCTGGTATTGTCACCTGTCTGATGGCGTAATACATCTTCATTGAGCGCCTGGATGCCTGCATAAAACCCATTCCTTCAGAATGCCTACATAATTCAGGACATTATTTAAAAGTCCTTTGTTCTGCAGGATTGTGGATTCACACCATCATAACATCGAAAGGGCCAGTACGCCACCGTGTAGAAGAGTGGCCGTCAAGGTCGCATACCGCGGTGAGGAGTATTATGGGTCTCAGAGACAACCGGGTTTGAGGACTGTCGAAGGGGACATCATAAGGGCATTGGACAACATCTCCCCCGCCGGGAGGGGTTCCGACCATGGACTCAAGGCCGCCAGTCGCACCGATTCTGGTGTGAGTTCCCTCGGCAATGTGGTGGCATTCAACACTATTATGGACGACGTTTCTCTGCTCCGGGCGCTGAACGCGGTATGCGAGAACGTCCATTTCCTCTCGGTGGCCGAGATCGATGCGGGCCGCAACATCCGTCGTGCCGATCGCCGATACTACCGGTACATCCTTCCTAGGAAGGATCTCGACGTGGAGAAGATGCGGGAGTGTGCCGCATTGTTCCAAGGAGTGCAGGATTTCCGTCGTTTCTGTCGTGACGAAGGGCGGGGGACGGTTGTCGAACTTCGTTCCATTGAAATCGATGCTGGAGAGGTCGTCACATTGGATTTCCATGCCCACCGATTCCTGTGGAACATGATAAGGCGCATTGTGGCTGCCATCGAGGGCGTGGGCAACGGGAAGGCGGATATCGGGGATGTCACCCGAGCCCTGGAAGGTGAGGATCTTCAGTTCGGACTGGCAGACCCGCGGAACCTGATCCTCATGGATGTGGAATATGACGATCTGGATTTCAGAAGCTTCCACGACCCGGTGTTGGAAAGGAAGATTGAAAGCGAGGTCCACCGGGCCAGGGTGGACCTCTTTCTGCACGGCTCCATGCTTTGATGGTGCTTAAACGGCTTCTTTGAAGTCTACATAGTGCGGGAATCTGTTCCTAAATCGCAACAGGATGGCCACCAGCAGAAGCATTATCGGAACCTCGATGAGGACACCGACGACGGTCGCCAAGGCGGCGCCGCTACCGATCCCGAACACCATCACCGCGGTGGCTATCGCCACTTCGAAGTGATTGCTGGTACCTATCAAAGACACCGGGGCGGCCTCCTCGTATGATAGTTTCAAAACCTTCGACAGCCCCAGACCGACAGCGAATATGAGGATGATCTGCAGCGTCAACGGAATGGCGATCATGACCACCGAGAGCGGGTTCTCTATCATGACGTCCCCCTGCAACATGAATATGTAGACCAAGGTCAGTATCAGGGCGGCCATTGATATGGTGCCCATGGGCTTCAGGAAACTGGTCTCGTACCATTGTATGCCACGGCGCTTTATCAGTTGCGTCCTTGTGATGTAACCGGCGACCAGGGAGACACCGACATACAGCATGACGCTGAAGAAGATGGTCTCGAAGGGTATGGAGATGCCGCCGACATCGAGCAGGAAGTTGCCGAGAGGAGCATACAATATCAGCATCGTCAGGGAGTTTATAGCCACCAGCACCAGGGTCAGACCCATCAGGCCACGGGCGAGATAGCTGAACACCAATACCATGGCCGTGCATGGTGCGATACCCAACAGTATCATCCCGGCCATGTACTCATTGGCCAGGCCGGGGTCCAGGTAAGGAGCCCATATCACCTGGAAGAACAGCCAGGCGAAAGCGAACATCGTGAAGGGCTTTATCCCCCAGTTGACGAAGAGTGTTAGAAGCACGGGCTTGGGCGCCTTGACTGCGTTCTTCACCTCTCTGAAGTCTATCTGCAGCATGATGGGGTACATCATGGCGAAGAGCAGTACCGCAATGGGCAGGTTCACTTGGGCTACCTGTATTGAAGCCAGGTAGTCAGCGACTCCGGGGATGAGCCTTCCCAACGCGACACCTATCAGAATACCCAACAGCACCCATACCGTGAGGTACTTATGAAAAAATCCTAGATTGTATTCGTTTTCAGCCATTCCTCACCTCGGTGATATTTCATTCACGAAAGAGTGTATTTCAAATAATTTTGAATTATTTTGCTATTACTTAAAACATGTCTTGACTACCGGAAGAGTTCATGAATCACTGAAAATGGACCATTCCGAGAGTCCGTCCTCCACTGAATAACATGAACCAACGAGCATGTACAGTCTCCGATTGCGATCCAGTCAGATGGAGGCGACAAACTCTTTCCGACCAAGGCATCACCAACGTTTTGGCCAATCACTCCTAGGACGTCCTTCATGGCAATCCTGTTCATGACCAGGTATAATCACACCTACGTCAAGCTTAAATAAGCGTTATCTGTCCAAGACATGATGGCCGCCGTCAGACTGGGAAAGAACCACCTGCGTTGGTGTGACGATTGCAACCTACCCCTGCTGGAGAGGAGGGGCTGCCCCGTTTGTGGGACGGATACCCGTGAGGTTGAGGTTACGCCACCCGCCGATGTGCGACCGGCCTTCGAACGTGACATCCTGCAGGTCAGGGAGGTCGTCGACCAGCAGTTCGGAGAGGGTTCCGGTCTGGCCTTGATACCCGATGGCCGGGTCGTACTCCTAAACAAAGTCCCAGCCCTCGACAGGATGGACGAGGTCATTGTGGACGGGATGGTCGTGGGGGCATTGCGCTATGACCTCGGTCGCGGTTATGTGTTCATCAACCGTATGCAGGGTGCCAAAAGGATCGCACCCGTAATGACCAAAGGCAGAGTGGTCTCCGACCTGGGTGCCCTACCATTCATACGCGAGGGTAAGAACCTGATGGCCCCGGGCGTTATCGGCGCATCTGATTCGGTCAGGAAGGGGGATGAGGTTATAGTGGTGGCGGACGGCGACGCCATAGCCACCGGACTGGCGCGCATGGACTCCGAGGAGATGGTGGCCGCCGGAAAAGGCATGGCCGTTAAGAGCAAATGGACCAAGGACGTCGAGCTTCCGGAAATCACACGGAACCCATCTTGGGACGAGGTACTGGAGGCCAACTCCGAGGTTCTCACTAAATGGGTCGCTGAGGCCGTGGATTTCATAAAGAACACCATGGCAGCCAATGACCTTCCGGCCATCGTATCATTCTCAGGAGGCAAGGACAGCCTCGCCACACTTCTGCTGACCATGGATGCCGGGGAGAGGCTTCCCATATTGTTCGTGGACACCGGCCTGGAATTCGATGAGACGGTCGAACATGTCAAAGAGGTTGCAGAGAAACATGGATTGGAGCTGATAATTGAGTCCGCTCCCGTGGATGCGTTCTTCGGGAACCTACCACATTTCGGACCTCCGGCCAAGGACTATCGCTGGTGCTGTAAGACCAACAAGCTAGGCCCTACCGTGGGTGCGATAATGCGCAACTTCCCCGATGGTGTTCTTTCATTCATCGGACAGAGGAGATACGAATCAGAGGCCCGCCGGTCCAAGTCCCGGGTGTGGAGGAACCCCTGGACGCCAGGACAGGTGGGTGCTTCGCCCATACAGGAATGGAACGCCCTCCATATCTGGATGTACATACTCTCCAAGGGAGAGGATTTCAACCCTTGGTACCGCCGTGGCCTGGACCGCATCGGCTGTTTCCTCTGCCCCGCGTCGGATATGGCGGAATTGGAGATCGTCAAGGGTGAGAGTTCCCGTTACGGCCAGTGGAGTGATTGCCTTCGGCAGCACATGGTCTCCCGCGGTCTTCCCGAGGAGTGGGAGGAGTATGCACTCTGGCGTTGGAAGAAGGTCCCGCAATCCATCCGTGAGGAGCTGGAGGCCTTCACCGGTAAGGATCTCCGATCCCTGAGGAAGGGGGCACAAATGGAGGGCGAGGGTCGTCTGGAGATGAGGTTGCAGGAAGGGGTCAGCCCCTGTGTACTGGGATACAGCATCGAAGGTGCCTTCTCCCGCAGTATCGACATCCGGAGGCTGGCCAACCTGGCATCCATAATGGGGGAGGTCGAGTTCAACGAGGAGGACGGATGGATAACCGTCGACGACGTGACCGTCTATGATGAAGGAGTCGTAACCTCCAAGGGAACTAGCGAGGAGATCGTCAGGAAGAAGGCGATGAGGATGCAGGAGCTTGTCCTGCGTTCCGAGGAATGTGTGGGATGTTCCCTGTGCATCGCACGTTGTCCCCGTGGTAGTCTGGAACTGCGTGAGGGAAGAGTATGGCTCACCGGCGGTTGCGACGGTTGCCATAGATGCACCGACGGACCCTGTCCCGCCACAAGTTTCCGGGATGACGACTTCCAGATGTGATCACATGCGTTTGAACCCACGGCCGATCCATTCGCTCACGGCCTTGTAGACATATCCCAACGTCCCCATTGCCGTCCGCGAACTGCCGGCGGTGGATACCTTCCCTTGTTTGATGGCGTTTATGACGTCCTCAACATCAAGGCAACTCGGAGGCAGTATGCAGTAAGCATCCCCCATCTGTTCGGCATTGTGGGCATCGCTTCCGCCGGTGCCCGGTTTACCCATCCTTCTCGCCAATGCCAGGGCGGAACGGTTCCCCTTCTCCGCCGAGCGTCCGTTGAGGACCTCGATGGCATCGAACTCCTCGATGACATTGGACTCGCCTAGACCGGACCAGGTGCGGTATGGATGGGCGGCGACGGCTATCCCGCCGACCGCATGTATGGCCGCCACCGTGTCCTTGACAGACATGCCCTCGCGGACCTCTTTCTCCAAACCATATGCCAGAACATGACCGTCGGCCGATGATATCTCCATCGCCGGAACGAGTATCAGACCGTGAGATAGCTCCGTTGCCTCGATGTGACCGGCCATGGTGTTGTGGTCGGCTATGGCTATGCACCCCATGCCCAGGGACCGTGCCGTATCCAGCATCTCTTTGACACTGGAAACCCCATCCGAAGAATGGTCGGTGTGGACATGGAGATCGGCCTTCATCGCACCATGGCTCCATCGCGCAAGGGTCCGTCCACCGTGATGGCGACGTCGCCGCTGTGCAGAAGCACCGCACGACCCTCGTCCCGGACCAACACGACGGCGGTCTCAGCTGATTGCGGATCGACCGCGACACCGGCGACCTCCTCCTGTCCTAGGCTGACGTTGTATACTTTCATATCCGTCTTCTGGAAGTCCTTATAATCGAGCTTTCCTCCATTGACCTCCATGCCGCAGTCCACCCGTGTACCGTTGGCGAGGTCTCCGGACGGGATCAACAACCTGACGCTTCCTCCTCCTAGTTTCTCATCGTCAGCGGCCAGGACCATGCCCTTGGACTCCACGCCGCGTAGCTTGGCGGGTTTGAGGTTGCATACCACCACGACCTTCTTACCCTGTAGCTGATCGGGAGTGTAGTGAGACTTCAGGCCGGCGACGACCTGCCTTTCCTCACCGGTGTCGAGAGTCATAACGTATAGCTTATCGGCATCTGGATGGTCGCAGACACTCAGGATCTCGCCCACCTTCAACTCGAGCCTCCTGAAGTCAGAGAAGCCAATCTCTGCACTGTCATCCTCCGCGATTTCCACCTTGCGGAAAACGGGGGTCGGAGGTCGAAGGGCCTGGCCGTTTGGCAAGGGTCTCTTGCAAGCGTCCCATCCGGCCTCAAGGACATCCCCTGAGAAGCCCAGGTCCTCCCAAATCGTCTGTGAGGAGAAGGGCAGGAAAGGATGACTTATTATCGCCAGCGCCCTGACTATCTCCAGGTTCGCGTGCAGGACGGCACCGCAGGCCTCGCGGTCTTCCTTAATCAAAGCCCAGGGCTTCACCGAATCGAAGTAACGGTTACCGAAACGGGCCAGCTCCATCACCGATTTCAAGGCCTTCTTGAAATCGCAATCGTCCAGCAGGCATGCGGTCTCTTCGGAGAAGCGCCCGATCTCCTCCCTGACTGTTGCCAGAACCTCATCGGAAGCCGGAGGGATTGAACCATAGTTCTTGCGGGTGAAGCTGAGTACCCGGTGGTAGTAGTTACCGAGTTCAGCGACCAGTTCGTTGTTCGCCTTGGTCATGAAATCCGACCATGAGAACTCGGAGTCACGGTGATCGGGCATGTTTATCGAAAGATAGTAACGTATCAGGTCGGGATGGTACTCCTGCAGCACTGACTGCAGGTCTATCGAGGTGCCTCTGCTCTTTGACAGTTTGCCGCCCTTCGTGGTCAGATACTCGTTGGCCGGTATCTCATCAGGGAGGTGCAATCCGCCATAACCCATGAGGATGGCGGGCCATATTATGGAGTGGAAGGGTATGTTGTCCTTGCCCAGGAAATAGTAATGGCGGGAATCATCATCCTTCCAGAACTCCTCCCACAGTTGCGGCCTACCGATCTGTTTGGAGAACTCCTTGGATGCGGCCAGATAACCGATGACGGCCTCGAACCACACATAAATCACCTTCCCATCCCAACCCGGCATCGGCACAGGGATGCCCCAGTCCATGTCCCGGGTGATGGGGCGGTCCTTAAGTCCGCCCTCCAGCCAGTTCCTGGTGAAGGTCTTCACGCTCGGTCTCCAACCATCCTTGTGCTCCAGATAACGGAGCAGACGGTCCTGGAATTCGCTCAACTTGAGGAAGAAATGCTCCGTCTCCCTGATATCTGGGCATCCTTGGCAGTGTATGCATGCTCCGTCCTCGAGGTCCCCGACCTCGAATGTCGTCCCGCACTCGTCGCATTGGTCGGCACGGGCGTTCGGACAGCCGCACTTGGGGCATTTACCCTCGACGTAACGGTCGGGAAGGAAACGGTCACAGTGTCCACAGAAATACTGCATGGTCTGTTTGGTGTACAGTAGTCCTTTCGACCTCAGAACGTTGAATATGTCATGAACGACCTCCACGTGATGAGGGTTATGGGTCTTCGTGAACAATGAGAAATCTATGCCCATGTCCTCGATGGCCTTCTTGTTGATGGCATGGAAACGTTCCGCCACCTCCTCGGGGCTGACCTCTTGCTTCTCGGCACTGAGTGTTATGGGTGTACCATGCTGGTCGGAGCCGGAGACCATCATAACCTCATTGCCCCTCAACAGGTTGTACCGTCTGAATATGTCGGGTGGCAGCAATGAACCGGCCAGATGGCCGAGGTGGATTACACCGTTGGCGTAGGGCCATGCGACTCCTATGAAGACCTTGGTCATTTGTATCGGTTTGACAACGGATTAAACGATTTAAGTTTGATGGGTTGGCTCTGTGTTCAGTTTGGACATTCTCAGCGATATCAGTCCTTGACACGGACCCTATCAGCCTCGGCCATCATGGCCCTGACCGTCAGCCATCCCCATGCGAGGACCAGGACAGAGCCCGCTATCTCCCCCAACGTTTGGCCCCACCACACCCCCACCAGACCTATCCGGGCCCCGAGAAGGTAGGCCGGCACTATGGTGAGGATCATGTTGCGCAGTATGGTCCCCGCCAATGCCCTGTTGGCCATGCCGATGCCCTGGAACATTGCAGCGGCGACTCCGCCCACGCCTATGAAGGGCAGGAACAGGACACTTATCCTCAGGAAAAGCACCATACCGTCAGCGAGATGGGCGGTCTCCTCGGCGTAGGTGAACAGGGTCGATGCTTCGTAGGCGAAGACGCCCAGCATGACAGCTAGCAGAGCCATGGAGATGAATGTTATTCTGTTGGCGTAACGGAAGGCCTCTGCCAGTTTATCATAGCGTTTGGCTCCGTACGCCGCGGCGCATATCGGCACGATGGCACCGGCGATGCCGAGATAGGGGAGCATCGCGATCTGCAACAACCTCCAGCCGCTGGAGAATATCGCCACGCCGTCCACGCCTCCGTATTGGATGACGACCATGTTGAGGATGAAGGCCGATATGGAGAGGACGACCATCTCAGCCGCCGAGGGTATGCCGATGCGGAGTATGTCCCATGCGGTGGACGAACAATATCTGAATCCCCTCATACCGATGTTGAGATAGCTTCCTTTACCGGGCATGTACCAGTATAATGTGACCACGGTAGCGATGCTGAATGCCAGAATTGATGCCCAAGCGGCTCCCGCCACTCCTAGACCCAGTGTGTAGATGAATATGGGATCCAGGATTATGTTCAGGATGGATGCGAATATCATTATGGCCATGGCCCTTCTGACCGCCCCCTCCGCCCGCAGAAGGCTGTTCGTCAGGGTTGCCAGGAATATGATTGTGGTCCCCAGGAATATGACCCTGCCGTACTCCAGGGTCATGGTCTCCACCTCCCCTCCGCCCACGAAAGAGAATATCACATCAGCGAAGGCCAGTAAAGGTATGGTCAAGACTACTGACACCACGACGGCTATAATAAGTGAGTGTCTGGCAGCAGAATCGGCACCTTCGCGGTCCCCGGCACCGATGCGCCTCGCCACAACAGCGGAGGCGCCTATCCCCAGACCGTTGGCCAGGCCTATCAGGATGAAGAACACGGGGAATACCAGACCGACGGCCGCCAGGGCATCGGGTCCCAGTCCTGCGACCCATACGGCGTCGAAGAGATTGTAGACAGTCTGAGCAAACAAAGCCACGACCAGCGGCAGGGTCATCCTCCTTACAGCCCTCTTCGGGTCGCCTAGTAGGGTCTCTATCCCGTCGGTACTCACAACCATCTCCTCAAATCAAAGATATGAACCCGGTATTAAGGTCTCGGTGCAGGAACGGATACATTGAGCTTCCTTATTGTGATTCTGACCCATGCGAACACTATCAACGAGGACAGTACGTTGGCGGAACACAAGCCCACCCATATGCCGATGAGTCCGTAACCCAGGACTACACCCAACACATAGCAGAATATCAGGGACAGTATCACGGCCCGGAACAGTGTGGCCACCAGCGCCTTGACGCCCATGCCCATACCTTGGAAGGTCGCCGATGACAGCATGCCGAACGCCACACCCGGGACCATGAAGGCGAATATCCGTAGGAACACCACGAGGTCGTCGAAGAGGTGAGCCGAGTCCGCGGACCATGTGAAGAGGGTCATTATCTGCGGTGCGAACACGAAGAGGATGACCATCAGGGAACCCCCTATCCACATGGCGTACTTGATGGAATAGATGTGGGCGGTCCCCAGTTTTTCGAAATCCTTGGCCCCAAAGGCGGCACCGGTCACCGGCGTAACGGCGCTGGCGATACCCTGAATGGCGACCACGGCCATGGAGACCACCCTCCATCCCGTGCTGTATATGGCCACGCCGTCGGTGTCATCGACCATGAGTATGAGGAATATGAGTGCGAACTGGGTCAGAGCCATGGACATGAACTGGAGCGACGCGGGTGCACCGACCGCCAGCACATCACGGTTCACATCACGGTACCAACGATATCCTCTGATGTCCAGCCTCAGATAGGTCGTTTGTCCTGAGAGATAGACACGGAGCAGAGCCAAGGTCGTTATGCCGAAGGCCACCACGGTCGCCCAGGCGGCACCCGCTATCCCCATGTCAAGGCCGTAGATGAAGATGGGGTCCAAAATTATGTTCAAAACAGAACCCAATGCCAGATATATCGATGATCTCCGAGCGTCACCCTCCCCGCGCAGGGTCGCTGACAGGACGCTGGCCAATATGATTGTCGCCGAACCGCCGAAAACGATACGGCCGTATTCGGTAGCCAAGGGTGCGACCGACCCGGCACCCATCGCCAGGAATATGTCCTCGGCGAACACGAACAGCGTGACCGATAGGAAGAGACTGATGATGAGCGCGAGCAGCAGGGTGTGGGACAGGGCCTTCCTTGCACCCTCGGCATCATTGGCGCCTATGCGCCGGGCGATCGCTGAGGAACCACCTATGCCTATCCCGGCTCCGAAACCCATTATGACGAAGAAAATCGGAAAGGCGAAACCGACCGCGGCCAGTGCATCAGAGCCTAGACCTGACACCCAAATGGCGTCGAAGAGATTGTAGGCGGTCTGTAGACTCATGGCTATTATCATCGGTAGAGAGAGTCGTCTGATGGCCCTGCGAGGGTCCCCGACCAGAGTGTCGACGCGATCAGTACTGGAAAACTCACTATTCATCCGTAACCTCGGAAACATTCCTGTGCATCAGCCCCAGGAGTCTGTCCAGCTCCCTCCTCTCTTCATCGGACATCCCATCGACCAACGATGCCTCCAGCTCATACCTTATCTCATGCAGCCTCTCCATCGCCAGGCGGCCGGCGGGGCTGAGACTCAACCTGTAGTTGCGGCGGTCCTCATCATCCTTCTTTCGGACGATCATGCCCGCTTCCTCCAGACGCATCATCCCACGAGCGACGGTGCCCTTGTCCAGATTCAATTTCAAGGCGGCCGTGCCCTGATTGATACCCTCATGGTGATAGAGGAGGAACATCAACGGGAACTGTCCGCTGTTGATATCGATGTCACCAAGACGGGACTTGATGAAGCTGTGACTGTCACGGTTGATCGTCGATAACAGACGCAGTCTGGATATCGGACAGTCCTCATTGTCTGCCAGGGGGAATCTGAACACTACTGTTGTTTATGCAACTTTATTATTTATTGTTTGTTTCAATGGTCGGCTGGTGCCCCTTCCAATCATTAAAGCTTATAAACCAAATCCACATAGGCGTTGACATGCGCATCGCCGCATTGCTCAAGGATCGCTGTCAGACCAGGAAATGCAACACCGAGTGTATGAGGTTCTGCCCCAAGATGAGGACCGGTGTGGAAGTCATAGTCATGGGTGAGAGAGGTAAACCAATCATATCCGAGGAGCTGTGCGCAGGTTGCGGTATATGCGTTCACAAGTGTCCTTTCGATGCCATCAAGATCATCGGTCTCGCGGATGAGTTGAAAGGCGAGATGGTACATCAGTACGGTGAGAACAGTTTCCGTCTCTATCGCCTCCCGGTCCCGAAGAAGGGGATGGTCACAGGCATATTGGGTCCGAATGGCATCGGTAAGACCACCGCCATCAAGATGTTGTCCGGGGTCGAGATACCCAACCTGGGAAGATACGATGATCCTCCCGGCAAAGATGAGGTCCTCGATCATTTCAGCGGCACCGAGATGCATCCCTTCCTTTCATCGGTCTACGGTGGCAACATCAAGACCGCCACCAAACCTCAGTACGTCGATAAGTTGCCTCAAGTACACAACGGAGAGGTCCGTGAGCTTCTGGAGCGTGTTGAGCAGCGTATGACTTTGGATGAGGCCGTCGAAGTGTTCGAACTACGGGAGGTCATAGACAGTCGCCTCGAGAAGCTCTCAGGAGGAGAACTCCAGAGGGTTGCCATGGCCGCCACCATAATGCGGGATGCCGATGTCTACTTCTTCGACGAACCCTCCTCATATCTTGACATATACCAACGTGTCAAGATGGCCAGGGTGATTCGCGATCTCAGTGTGGACAAACAGGTAGTGGTCATAGAGCACGACCTGGCGGTCCTGGACTTCCTCGCTGATAATGTCAACGTCGTTTACGGAGAGGAGGGAGCCTACGGAGTATTCACACTGGGCCGACAAGTCCGTACCGCCATCAACGTCTATCTCAACGGTTACCTCCCCGAGGAGAACATCCGTTTCCGCGAAAGACCCATAGAGTTCGCTATGTCCCCTCCCCGCGGGGAATGGGTGACCGGGGACCTGGTTTCATACCAAGGGCTGAAGAAGGATTTCGGAAGATTCGCCCTCGAGGTGGGACAGGGGACCATAAAGATAGGCGAATCCGTGGGTATCGTGGGCCCCAATGCCACGGGTAAGACTACTTTCGTCAAGATGCTGGCAGGCGTATTGGAACCTGATGAGGGCATCGTCGATGCTGACATCAAGGTTTCTTACAAACCACAGTACATAACCCCTGACTTCGAGGGCACATTGAAGGACCTACTCTTCACCCAAGCATTCGAGGTGGCCCAATCCGGATTCTTCCAGACCGAGGTGATGGAGCCTCTGGCCCTTAAGCATCTGCTGGAAAAGAAGGTCAAGAACCTTTCCGGTGGAGAGTTGCAGAGGTCCGCTATCGCCCTCTGTTTAGCCACGGAAGCGGACATTTATCTGCTTGACGAACCGTCAGCCTACCTGGATTCCAATCAGAGGATGAACGCCGCCAAGACCATCCGTAGGGTCATGGAGAAGAGCGGTAAGAGCGCCATGGTCGTCGACCATGACATCTACTTCCTGGACATGGTCTCGGATTCCATGATGGTCTTTGGAGGAGAACCGGGTAGCAGAGGAGTCGGTGAAGGACCGATGGAAATGAGGAAAGGCATGAACCGTTTCCTCCACGAGGTCGATATAACATTCAGACGCGACGCCGATACCCACCGTCCGCGCATAAACAAACCGGAATCCCGCTTGGACCGGGAACAGAAGGGGAAAGGGGAATACTACTACGCCTAGATGCTGAGTATCCCCACAGTCAGCAGGGTGGTTATCGCACAGGCGATGATGACGCCGATGCCGATGACGATTATCGACTTTCTGACCTCCAACTCGAAAAGCCATGCTAGCAGTGTCGCCGTCCAAACGCCGGTCACAGGCAGGGGGATGGCCACGAAGAATATCAGTCCCAGTTCCTGCCACTTCTCCAAGGGCTTGCTGTTCTTGCTGGAGACCCTTTTGACACAGAAATCATAGACCACGCGTATGAAATCTATCTTGCACAACCAACGGGTATAGACCACGCTGAGTCCGAAATAGACCAAGGGGGATGCGAGTATGTTGAAGGTCGCACACCATAGGAATGCGCTCAAAGGGTCGGCGCCCATCTCATGTATGGCATAGATGATGGCATATCTTCCCTCCACCACGGGCACCATGGATAGAAACGCCAGATAGATCCAGTCCCAAACCCCTAACATGAGCTCAATCCCTTCAGATGAATAATACCGCCAAGTAGCCAAAGTATATAAAAACGAACACTAGGCCCGCTTTCCGACCCACCCCGCCACGGAAACGGATGAATAAGAGGAGCATGAGGGACAGGGCTATCATCAACGGGAACTCCAGAAGGAGCATTCCGCGCGGCACTGTTATGGTGGCGTTGACGGTGGCGAGACCTATCACGAAAAGGGAATTGAATATGTTGCTACCTATGATGTTACTGAGGATTATCTCCGTCTCACGTTTGTACGCCGCGGCCAATGATATGGAGAGTTCGGGTAGTGACGTGCCTATGGCCACCACCACCAGACCTATGAGGAGTTCGGACACTCCGACCATGTTAGCCAGTTCTATCGCACCCACGACGAAAAATTGCGCCCCCGTTATGAGCAGGGCCAATGATACGACGGTGATCATGAGGTTCCTGCGAATTGACCCTGTCTCACCTGCCATCAGAACCTTATCAGCTATCTCCCTCATCGGATCCTGCCGTGAGAACCGGTAAACGATGTACACGAAAAACGACATCAATACCAGCATGACCAGTCCTTCGAAGAGATCGAACGCCCCGGATGAGGCCATGAACGTGAACAGGAGGATCGCGGCGAGCATCATCCAAACCTCGAAACGGACGGTGTCGAAACGTGTCGCAAGTGGATATACCATGGCGGAGAGTCCGATCACCAGGCCTATGTTGGCTATGTTGCTGCCGACGATATTACCTAGAACGACATCGGAGGATTTTCCGGACATCAGAGCCAGGGCGGCCTCGGGGGACGACGAGCCGAAAGCCACGATGGTGAGACCGATGACGAAAGGCGAAACACCCAATATGAGCGCCAGCTTTTTCGCCGAGTCCACCAACCAATTGGATGAGAAGTAAAGGAGGATGAATCCTATAGGCAAGCCTAGCAAGGCCAGAGACATTCGTGTTATCAATCATATATGAATATTTCAACCTTTTTCACAACTTTTGTACATACCGGGAAAAGCTTAAATTCAAATATCATAATAGCAACGCATATGCTAGGCAGGGCCGACACACATGTCCACACGAAATATTCAGGATTCGGCTCCCTAGGCCCCCTGTTCTTCCCCGAATCGGTCTCTGACCCTGAGGATGTTGTAAAACATGCCACAAAACTCGGTGACGACGTCCTATGCATAACCGACCACAACACCATGAAGGGGGCTTTCAAGGCCAGGGACGCCGCCCGGGCCTATGATAACCTCGACCTTGTGATGGGCGAGGAGATTAACACCACGGACGGGGAGATAATCGGACTTTGGCTCAATGAGGAGATCCCCCGTGGGATGACTGCCGAGGAGACCATCGACGCCATTCGGGACCAAGGCGGCATAGTGGTCGCCCCTCATCCTTTCAGTCTTCACGTACCTGCCCTTCAGGACCGAATATTCGAACTTGATATCGATGCAATCGAGACCATAAACGCGGGCCACATAGATTCCTATTCCAACTCACACGCCCAGAGGATCGCCAACATGTACGGTAGATGGGCCACCCTGGGAGCCAGTGATGCACATTCGATGCCGACCATGGGGCATGCCTGGACGGAATATCGCGGTCTGGGAGAGGACGATCTACGCCGCTGTATCCTGAAGAAGGAGTGCTACGCCCGTGGCTATTGTGTTCCGATCGATAAGGCCATCGACTGGAGTATCGGTGTGGTCATGCAGGCTGACATGCAGATAATAAAATCCATGCTCGGCCTGATTCGGTCACATGATGCCGAGGATCCGATGCAATGCAAGATCCAGGCACTGCCGACACACAAGAAGATATTGGGCCTGATAGGTTCCTTCTTCTACCTGCTCCCGCCCGTTCCCCACGTGGCGAGCATAGCCAGTGGGCGTTGGTTCTCCAAACGGATAAAGCAGAAGCTCATCGCCGAGAAACCGGACACGAACTCAATGGACATGAAGTCCACGGAACGCTCTGTCGACGACCTCCGATAATGTCGGATGTATCACTTGACTTCTCATCAATGGGGCAGGACTCCCTTTACCTGACATCATCATGTACACCACGCCCTGAAGCAAGGAGGTGGCCTCTGGACCGCATACGGTGGCACCGAGTATGGACATGCTCTCCTTGTCCACCACGACCTTGACGAAACCGTCCTTGGAATCCATCGCATAACCCTTGCCGGTGTCATGATAACGGTGATGTCCTATCAGAACCTCAATGCCGCGGGCCTTGGCATCCGCCTCCTTGAGACCCACGGAAGCTATCTGAGGCCAGGAGAAGACGGCGTGCGGTATGACGGACTCGTCCATTTCGACTGTCTGGCCGTTGATGTTCTGCCATACGATCATGCTCTGGTAGTTGGCATTGTGTCTGAACATGTTCCTTCCAATGGTGTCACCAAAGGCGTAGATGCCATCCACGTTGGTGCGTAGCTGCTTGTCCACAATGATGTAACCGTTTATGTCCAAATCCACACCGGACTTCTCGGGCTGCAGGAGGTCGTTGTTGTTCCTAACACCGGTGCATACCAATATCTCCTCGGCATCCAACTCCTGATGGTCATCACCGGACTTCAATGAGACCCTCTTCATCGCGCCCTGCACATTCACTTCCTTGACTTCATACCCTAGATAGAAATCAACGTGTTTTGACAGCCCTTCCAAGACCGCCTCTCCAGCCTCAGGTTCCTCCGAGGGAAGGAACCTCGAGTTGCGCCCCACGATCGTGACATCGACGCCTATCGCACTGAAGAAATGACCGAACTCCGCCGCCTTGTAACCTCCACCCAGGATTATCAGACTCCGAGGAGGTGTTTTTATCTCGAACACATCCTCAGAAGTCAGATAACCAGTCTTTTCCAGACCGGGGATGGCGGGGACCATGGTGCGTGTGCCGTTGGCGATCACGATCTTATCGGCCTTGACGGTCTTGATGCCTGCCTTGATCGTCTTGGGGCCAACGAACTCGGCCGTCTTCTTGAAGAGATCTATCCCTTTGTCACCCTCCACAGACCTCTCTATCGATTTCGAGTCGCCGTGTGTCATCTTCGTCAGTCTCTGCCTTATAAGTGCAAAATCCACGGTCTCTGCTTTCATGGAGACGCCTATCGATCGCGAGTCCTCGGCCTGACGGATGACATCGGCGACTGTGGTCCATATCTTGGAAGGTATACAGCCGCGATTGAGACATGTCCCCCCCATGGGCCCGTTCTCGAAAATGGCTACCTTCTGCCCCTTCTCACGGGCGGCTTGGGCGATATTAAGGCCCGCTCCTGAGCCTATTACGATAATGTCGTATTCTTTATTCATATGGAACCTGTGTAACATCCCCTCAGGGGATAGATAACCCTTACCCCTACTCCAGGAAATCCATGCCTATCTGGCCGACCTTTATAGCCAAGGAACGTGACATGAGGCCCGCCTCCATCCAAGCGGCGTTGAAGACCGCCACGGGAGCCATGCATGTCGGTGTGAGGTGTTCGACTATCATCGGGTCCATTATCTTACTGAGTGTTATACAACCCAGGTCCTCCATGCATAGAGTTCCCAACTGCTCCCCGTACTCTCTGACCTTATCGCATTCCGATTCGATGTCCACATCCAACAGACCGTCGTCACGCTGTGTGACCCTCACCATATGGGTGTACTCACATACTCCCATGTTGACTCTTATCAACGCCATTTTCACACCGTTCCCAATTGATTTGAAATAACTTTAATACCAACCCTCGTGATTATCAAACGGTGATATTCTGAGTGATTGTTGCATCGCCAAGGCGGCGGCCGAGGTGGGACGCATACGCGTCAAGGGGATGGCCGTCGGGATATCTAATCTGAACGGTATATTCGAATCGGTTGAGGGGCTCGATGGTGATTCCCTACGAGCCGAGATTATCAAGCAGGCCGCCATTTACAACTACATACCCAAGGAGCGAAGGGAGGACTACACCGACAGCCTGGTCAAGGCATACGTGGAATGGCGGGATAGAAAATGAAAATCGAGATATTCGGCAGTAATTGCATCAAGTGCGAACGTATGCAAAGGAACGTTAGGAACTCCCTGCTCGAGACGGGCCTGTCCGCCGAGGTCCTTGAAGTCAACGACCCCGATGTGATGACCTCCCGCGGCGTGATGGCCATTCCCACACTGATCATCGACGGAGAGGTCGTGAGCAAGGGGAGGCTGATAAGCATCAAAGAGCTGAACGGAATCCTGAAGAGGCTTCAGCCATAATCGATTCATTCCTCCATGAGTAGTTAAGTGGTTTGGAATTTGTTTTGTTATTATTCTCACTTGGTTTCGTTGACCAAGATGAGGTGCCAACCAAACTGGGTCCGGACAGGACCGACGACATTACCGGCCTCGGCCTTGAATGCTGCGTTCTCAAATTCTGCCACCATCTGGTTGCGACCGAACCAACCCAGGATGCCGCCCTTCTTTCCCGAGGGACACTCTGAATACTTCTTCGCCATAGCCTCAAATGACTCCCCACCATTCAGCATGGCGAGTATCTCATTGGCCTTCTTCTTACTCTTTACCAGAATGTGCGAAGCGTTGACTTGCTTTGCCATGAAATCAATATCGGTGCGATTGATGATAAGACTTGGCATTCGGCAACATAATTAAGTCTGGTCATCATTCATTGAATCATGCCATCGGCCATTGAAGGATACTACAAGGTGGTCGTTTTCCTTCCACCCGAGAACCGAGCCGAGATTATGCGGGCCATCAATGCCTCCATGGAACCCATATATCCGAATTATGACATGGTCTTCAGTTATCAGATGGTCAAAGGATGTTGGAGGCCGCTTGAGGGTGCCAATCCCTACAAGGGTAATGTGGGAGAGGTCGAGGAGGCGGAGGAGTTGCGGCTCGAATTCGCCATCCGTGCCCCTGACATGAGGAGGGTTGTCGACGCCATTATCGATGCCCACCCCTATGAGGAGCCGGGGATAGACATATACCCCTTCTTCCCCGGGAGAGAGGTGGCAGGACTCTAATCCTTTGTGAAACGGACCGAGTAGACGGAATCGAAAGTGCGTTGAAGACGGTGGATCTTGAGACTCCTTATGCGAAACTCCGCCTCCGTGGCATCCAACAGTCCGAGGTCCACGAATTCCAACATCAGACGCTCTGCCCGGTCGTAATCTCCTTCCAGGCCGACTGTTAGGTCTATGAGTCGGTTCCGACAGGCTATGTAATTGGGAAGGACCCCGCCGTGATGGTCCTTGAGGACATCGAGGATCTTGGGCACCATATTCAGACCCTGCTCGCAGTACCACTTCGCCTCATCGTTCCTGTTTATCTCGGCTGTGGCTGTGATCATCTCCTCATTCATCAGGAAATGTAACAGGGCATCACCGCCGATGGTCAGGCCCTGGGTTGCCAATATTATGGCGAATTTGTGGTTCTCGTCCAAATTAGCATGCTTGGCCATCTCCAGCAGGGACCATTGTGCGCCTTTCGACTCATCTATATGTGAAGAATAACGGGAAAGGATCCGCTTCCCCTCCTCATTCAAGCCGTCGTACCAGTCCCCTAGGCCCATTTTCCTCATAACCAATCCAAGGTCGGATGTCATCTAACTCACTCAGGGGTGAATGCAGGAGGTCTCTATTATAATTGTCATCAGGCATAACCGTTATATTCGGCTCCGTCACTCATAATCTGAATGGCCGAACCTCCGCCGAAACAGTTGACCTTGGACTTCTTCCTTCGCAAGATCATCGAGCAGGCAGCGGAACTTACGAAGAGGATAGATTCCAAGAAGAGATTCCGTCAAGAAAAGGTGCAACTCTTGATCCTCACCGCTGTGACCGCAGGATTCTGCCTCCTCGGCGCTTATGTCATATACGGTATAGGAAAATAATGGCGAGCGCGAAGGGATTCGAACCCTTGACTTGCAGCTTAGGAGGCTGCCGCCATATCCTGGCTAGGCCACGCGCCCGTTGGTTGGTTTAAAAGGTTGAATTGGGTTTTAGCCGACGATCACTCGTCGGCAGGGGCCTCTTCTACGGACTCCTCGTCCTCATCGTCCTTGGATATCTTACTCCAGACCTCGATGAAGCGTATGGTGTCCACGCCGAAGGTCTCACGAAGGTCGGAGACCAGACGGAAACGGGCCATGGGCCAGCTCTGGTCGAACTTGCAGACCTCGGAGAGGGTGACGTCGACGCTGTCCTCGTTGACCACGAACTCGAAATCTTCCGAGGTACCGAAGTTGAGGTCCAAGATAGCCTTGGCCTTCTCCACGGGATCCTCGATGAGCTCGGTCACCGTGAACTTGTAGAGAAGTGTCTTACCGGCGAGGGGGTTGTTGAAGTCGACCCTGACCCTGCCGGCGCTGACGGAGGCGATGGTTCCACGGCGGTTGCCGATGTTGACCTCCAGACCCGGATAGGGCTGGACCTCCTTCTTTATGAACTCGCGTATCGGGAAAAGCTCAGTGAGCTTGGGGTCCCTTTCACCGGCTCCGAGCTCCGGAGGTATGGTGACCTCCTTCTCCTCGCCGATTTCGGCACCCTCGATCGCTTGTTCGAAACCGGGGAATATCTTTCCGCTTCCTACTGACACGGGCATGGGGGCGTATTTGTACTTCTCGTTGAAAATTCCCGCATCCTGTGCACTGTCTTCCTTACTGGTATCGAATAGGATGTCATCGTCTACCAGATATGCCTCGTAATCCACACGGACCATGTCGCCGTTTTTGATAGCCATAAGATTCACCGAATATTAATATACAATTGGGTACAATTTTCCGACAATCCTTGGTTTGTATTAAATGTTTTGGTCAACAGGGACATACTGGACCTTTCAGCACATAAAGACGCTCAGACAAGAATCCTGAGGCTCCAGGAGGTCTGAAAGGGAGTGGTTTGTTCAGAGTTTTCTATACTCCGGGTCTTGATATTTAAGCTACGGTGGCCTAAGGCATTTGACCTGCCTGCTTGCCAAGAGCACGCAGGCGATTTACTCTGTATTTTCAGAATATTTCTAGAGAAGAAGTCTCAACGATCAGTGTTTCAATAGGATTAACTACATGATTTCTATACCCAAGTATGGATAAGAATCAGATGATCGCCTTCGTTGCCTTGGTGGTGGCATTCGTGTCTTTGTTCTCGGTTTTCCTGTACGAACCGGCAACGGTCACGGATGAGACTGAAGTCTTCACCGTCTACTTTGGCCTCACAGACACCGATGGTAACGCTATCGATGCGACCACAGCTATGAATGCCATCAATGACCTATGCCAATCCTATGATCTGGGATTCACCACCTACGAAGCGTTCGGTGGTTATGTTTCCAACGGCACATTGATCACCAACGATACATTGGTGTACATGTTTGCTCTGACCGATGAGGATACCGTCCGATCATTGACAAACGATGCAAAGACAGACTTGAACATCGATTCGGTGATGTTCGAAAAGAGTCTCGGAGAGATATCGTTCATTTGAAACATTCATCCAACAAAGATAATTGAGCCATCGGGCTTTTGAATCAAGAGGTTCAGATAAACAGATACCAAAAACACACTAAGACGATCGTTAATGGATAATTAGTCCAGGTAGATAATTAATTGTCAAAGAATCGCAAGGATATTGATTGGTGTGTTCAGAGTTTTACGATTACTGTGAACACACTAGGGAGGGTAAACGATAAAAAGGGGTTCCTGTTTATACCGGGACAGGCCACCATTGCTTAGCCTGGTTGAGCGGCTGACTTGTAATCAGCAGGTCGGGGGTTCGAATCCCTCTGGTGGCTCCATCACACATTTTTCCATAGTGACATTTTTACATCATAACATTCGATTATCAGGATATCACAGTTCATGATCATTCGCGTCAACCCTGTGCATTCTGCTGATTGTGTTTTTCGCCACAGTCAACATGCCAAAAAAGCGTAATGCGGGAAACGTGGATGCTTGACTTCTTCATGTTCTCCTTGCATTCTGAAATGGCATTCCAGCCCTCTTGTTCGGTCAAAAACAAAGGTGGATATCGTCACGGAGGGAGCCGGAACACGCCGATGTAAAACCCGGACATCGTTGCCTAGCAGAAAGGAGGGCTCCGACTCTTCGTTAAAAGATACTCCGGGGTTCACGGTTGAAGATGGCCTCACAAGAATGACCGGGGAAATGGCCGACCGCGCGATTCCGTCCTTTCATGTCGCTGTTCGAATGGAAAAGATAGGTCCCTGCCCACATTGTGCCTGTGCGGGAGTATATAAACTAAAATCTTTTTATACCGCATTGGTCCTCGGTCTCAACGGTGATATGGGTGTTCGACATGGTTTTTTCCCCGGCGATGGATTCATCGCAGTATCTGTTGTTCTTCATCACCTTGATCACCCTGTTGAGCCCACCTGCGGCCATCGCGGTCTTCTCCACCGTAACCAACCGTTTTCCCAAGGACATAACCAAGAAAGTCGCCCTCAGAGTGACCAGGAACTACATCCTGGTCATGTTGATCTCCATAACAATCGGCGAGTACATACTGGCCGGCCTAGGTCTATCAACACCGGCGCTGATGATAACCGGCGGCATAGCCGCTTTTGTGGCCGGTATGCCGATGATGACCACCGGGCAGAAACTCGATGTGACGTTCCGGGGGGCGGATTATGAATCGGTGCCGCGGTCTGACTGGGAATCCGTGGTTGCTGTGCCACTGACCTTCCCAGTGGTCATCGGCGGAGCGACTATTGCCATCGCCATATCCACTGCCAACCAGACCGATTCGTTGTTTGACTACGGAGCACTCGTGGCTATTGTGCTGTTTGTGGCAGCGATATTGTACGTGATGATAATCACCGCCGATAAGGCGGCGCAGAAGTTAGGCGGAAGCCTTGACATCCTAACGCGGATGACTGGCATCGTACTCATCGCCATTGCCATCGAGATCCTTCACGATGGCATCACTGGGCTGTTCGGATTGAACGTCTGAGACGAAGCTGCGGACCCAAAGAGTCATTGCAATGATATGGTTTGAAAAGGAAGATGGTGTAAGTGAGACGATATTGAGCGTCGATAGATGCTCTATGAAAACCTCTTGAGTGCTCTTATTTCACTCTTATGCGTGTTTTCGATATTAGTTATGGGATTGTCCTTAGACTATCCGCAACATGCCAAAAAACCAACATGTTATCTCGATTGTTGGAATTGAAAGTTTATATCCAATCTCGTCTTCCTGTTTTCAGGTGATTTCAGATGACCTGTACTTTTGCAACAGCCATCAACTGTATGGACGGCAGGGTCCAAATTCCTGTCATTGAATGGATGAAAGGCCGTTTCGGCGTTGACTGTGTGGACATGATAACCGAAGCCGGTGCCAACGGTATCCTTGCTCTGGAAAAGGAGCCGTGCATGACCAACATCCAAGAACGTGTGCTGATTTCAGTGAACGCCCATGGTTCCAAAGTTGTGGCCCTCGTCGGTCACCACGACTGCGCTGGAAACCCGGGTTCCAAGGATCTGCAGATCGACCATGTCATGAAAGGTATCGGAGTCCTGAAATCATGGGGTATAACGACAAGGATACTCGGCCTTTACGTTGATGAGGAATGGAAGGTCGAACTCGTTCACGACTCCGAGGCGTGACTGCTTCACCGGCACAGCTTCAGTTCTGAGATTCTTCAACGGGCCTCAGGAACGTGTAGACCAGGTACGATGTCAGAGTCAGCCCTATCAACGCAGGTACGATAAGGCCTGCCTTCACAACATATCCCGTCCACAAGGCCATTATGAGGAGGAGGCTGCTGGCCACACTCAAAGGCACGGGACCCTCGGCCTCGAGCAGATCCTTGAGTCCAACGTACAGTATCCCTGAGTATATCAGACCTGTAAGGATCCAGCCGAGGAAATTCACTGTGGGAATCCCGTAATAGGCACCGCCTTCGGCCCATATCCAAAGACCGGCATGCACGATTGCGGGGTCGAGCACCAGGTCGGCCACAGTCAATATGGCTGCGCTACCGACAATGAGCACCGCTACCGAATCCGACCAGAACCGGGATGCCATGGCGAATGAACCCAAGAGAATAGGGAGATAAGCGAATGCGACTGTCCAGGGTACGAGACCGAACAACTTGCCTCCGAGGGTTTCAGAGTACTGGAATTCCCCATAGGGGAAACCGGTGACGACCGCTTGGGCCTCCACCAACAGCGGTAGAACACTTAGGACTATCAACAGTACTGCCGATCTCCGGGCGCCTGCATATCTCCAGAACGCATAATATGATGGCAGGGCCATGAGAACGATGAACAGACCGGAGACAAGAGGCATGTCCAGATCGGCATCGAAACTGACGACCGTCAATCCCGAGAAGAACAACGCCAAGGCGGTAATGACCAGTAACTGATTCAGACCAAAGCTGCCCTTAGGAGCCATCTCGACCTCAGTTGATGCCTATGGTCTCCTCAGCGCTCTGTATTGTGCGGCTGAGTACCGAGTACGCATCGATCATGCTGTCCTTGTTGACGACGAATATAGTGTCCGTATGACAACTGATGGTCTCCTCGATGTTTATGCCGGCATCGGATAGATTGTTGATCAGATAGGCTATGACGCCGCTTGTTTCCACAATGGCCTCTGGACTCTTCACCGCTATCTCAACCAGATCGTCCCTGACCTTGATTATATTGAATCGTCCTAGGGTGTCCATTATGCGTTCCTTGAGCATCTTGTCACAGATTATGGTGACAGCGCTGGTGCTTTGGACTACCTGGACTATGGATTTCTCATTCCAAAGATCGCGGAAAAGATTGTCCATCTTGTGCATGACCGTCCAATCGTTCTTAGCGGTTATGATACAGAGTTTGGTCCTCATCTCCAACCGGCTGTCCTTGAGGATTTTAAGGATGTCCTGCTCATGATCGCTTCCGCCCAACCTTTGCGCATAGCGGCGGCAGGCGATCATCACCGCCTCCTCGTTGCCGACCTTCAGCTCCTTCATTATAAGACGGGCCAAAGACGAGTAGTTTATCAGGTCCTTGGAGACGCAGTCCTTTATGCTCGGATGAGAATCAATATAGACGCGTGTCCGCTCAGCGATGCTCTCCTTGGACTGCATTTTGGTCATATGTGAAATGAAGGTAATTCAAGTATTAATATGTTATATTTAATACAAAAAAAAATAGATATTGGAGAAAATCCGACACATTGTCAAATTTTTTCCATAAAATCATTGAAAATGTCAGATACCTTATCGAGAGAGGACTGGGACACATTCAACGGAGGAACCATACGGACGACGTTTCCAGCACAAACGTTGATGAGGACACCTTTCTCCAATGCATGACCCTGGAGTGCCTGGGCCTTGGTCTTCATCTCCATGCCGATCATGAGTCCCGCTCCGCGTACCTCAGTGACCTCGTCGCCTATCAGCTTCTTGAGTCCGTTCATCATCGCTTCGCCTTTGACGGCGGCACTCTTGACCAACCCCTCCGATTCAATGACATGGATGACCGCCAGCGCCACCGCGGATGCCAATGGACTCCCTCCGAAAGTGGTACCGTGGGTACCGGGTGAGAAGGTCTTCGAAACATCATCCGAACTTAATATGCAACCTATGGGGAAACCCCCGCCCATGCCCTTGGCGAGGCTGATGATGTCCGGTACCACGCCATAATGCTGGAAACCGAACCATTCACCGGTACGTCCCATGCCCGTCTGGACCTCGTCACTTATGAGCAACGCCCCTTTTTCGTCGCAGAGGTCGCGGGCGGTACGGAAGAACTCCTCGCTGCAGGGTCGGACGCCGCCCTCCCCTTGTATCGGCTCGATGATCATGGCAGCGGTGTCCTTGTCGAATGCTCCCTTCAGCGATTCCGTGTCGTTGAGGGGGACATAATCCGCAAACTCGCCCATCAGGCAACCGAAACCCTCCTGGTACTTTGACTGGGCGGTTATCTTCAGAGCCGCTGCCGTACGACCGTGGAATGAGTTATCGACCGCTATAACCTTGCCGCGGCCAGTGTGGCGTACGGCCAGTTTCAGGGCCGCCTCGTTGGCCTCTGCGCCGGAGTTTACGAATAGCGCCCGGTCGAGTCCCTCGGGGGAGACTTCGACCAACGCCTCTGCAAGCTCGGCCTGCTCCTTTATGCGGTAGAGATTTGAGACGTGGACCAGACGGGATGCCTGGTCACAAATGGTGGCAGTCATCGCCGGATGGGAGTGACCCAATGAGTTCACGGCTATACCGGCAACCATGTCCAGGTATTCCTTCCCCGTCTCATCATAAAGGAACTCCCCCCGTCCGTGGGTGAAAGCCAGGTCCTGACGTCCATAGTTCTGGAACAGAAAGGCGTTATCGAGTTTCTTCAGAGTCTCCAGGTCCATGAGTGTCACCCGTTCACGATCTTGGTCCCGCGATGTGAACCGTTCAATATCTGACGCAGAAGGTGTTCAGCGTCCTTTCCTCCCAGCATGTGGGTGGAACGCACGCCCTTCTCCAATGCCAGACGGCAGGCCTCCACCTTGGGCACCATGCCTCCCATCACCACGCCGCCCTCTATGAGTTCATCGACCTGTTTGATAGACACCTCTTTGATAATGGATTCAGCGTCGTTCACATCGGTCAATATGCCGGGGACATCGGTTATCAGTATCATCTCCTCACACTGTAGTGCGGCGGCGATATGGGCGGCGGCGGTGTCAGCATTGACATTCACATGACCTCCGTCATCATCGATGCCTATGGGATATATCACTGGCACCATGCCGGAGGCGGTCATGTAGCGCAACTGCTTGGCATCCACGCTCTCAACGTCACCAACATGACCCAGGTCTATGGTGGCGAGGTTCCCCTCCTCATCATAGACCAAGACGGGATCCTTACGCTTGCAGCGTAGCAGACCGCCTTTGTATCCAGGCATGCATATGGAATCCACACCGGCGCCTTTCAAGGCCTTGACGATCTCACGGTTGATGCGACCGAGGACGTACTCAGCTATCTCCAGAGTCTGGGTGTCGGTGATGCGCAGTCCGGCGACCTTACGAGCCTCCATACCGCGGACCTTCATCTCCCGGGTTATCTCCGGCCCTCCACCGTGGACCAGGACAGGTAGTACTCCCAGGGAGCGCATCATCGCCACATCCTTGGCGAAGCGTTGTAGTTCGCCCTCGCCACTGATGGCGTTGCCTCCGAACTTTATCACGATGTGGGTGTTACGTAGCTCTTCCAGACGGGGGAAGCTTTGCTTGATTTGGGGTTTCTCCATTTACATCACTACGTTGTGTACTCGGCATTTATCTTCACGTAATCATATGACAGGTCGCATCCCCAACCTGTGGCGCTGTGCTCACCATCACCGAGGATGACCAATATCTTGACTGTGTCCCCTTCCATGGCCATACGGACGATTTCGACGGAACGCTGGTCCTCGAAGACCGGCGTCCCGTACTCCAGTATGGGGACTTCTATCCCGGAGCCTACGATGGTCAATTTGACATCATCGATCTTGAATTCACAATCGCTGTTCCCCAACGCCATCATTATGCGCCCGTAGTTAGGGTCGGAGCCGAATATGGCGGTCTTGACCAGAGGTGAACGTATTATCGACTTGACGGCTGATGCGGCTTCTGCTTTCGACCGCGCACCGCGCGCCTCTACCTCGATGACCTTAGTGACTCCCTCCCCATCCTCGATGACCATGTAAGCCAGGTCTTTCATAACTGTCTTGAGGGCCTTTATGAAGTTGATATCATCGTCGGCTGTATCGCCGCCGGCCAGACCGTTGGCCATGAGCACCGACATATCATTGGTGCTCTGGTCGCCGTCAACGGATATCATATTGAAGGTCTCATCCAAGATCTCCTGCCATTTGTCATTGAACTTTTCACTGAGCACGGCATCGGTGGATATGAAGCTCAGCGTGGTGGCGTGGAGGACCTTCATATGCGGGGCCACCATGCCACTGCCCTTCGCCACACCGGCGATTGTTATCAGGCTGCCATCATCGAGCTTGACGCGATAAGCCACCTCCTTCTTGCGGGTGTCAGTGGTCATTATTGCCTCGGAGAAATCATTGTCGGCCTCGAAACCGTATGCTAACTCCTTCGAGGCACGGTCGATGCCGTAGTATATCTTGGGCATGTTCAGGAAACGTCCTATCAAACCGGTCGAGATGACGCCTACGAGTTCCTCGTTGTCTATACCTAGAGCGGACGCCGCATGGGCGCGCATGTTGTAGACATCCTCGACACCGCGCTTACCGGTGAGCGCATTGGCATTGCCGCTGTTTATGACAAAAGCTTGAAGCTCACGTGGATTGGTCTCCATCATAACCTGTACAGGTGCCGCCTTGACCTTGTTGCTGGTGTATCCGATGAAACCCTTGGCCGGCACATCTGATGTCACCACGCCCAGGTCAAGTGAGCGGTATTTCACACCTGAATGCACACCCGCGGCCTTGAAGCCCTGGGCGGCGGTGATCCCTCCTTCGATTTTCTCCATTCCTCAAACCCCCAGTCCCGGGAAGTCTATGCCCATCTCCTCGGGCATCCCACACATTATGTTCGCACACTGGACCGCCTGTCCCGATGCTCCTTTCACAAGGTTGTCGATGCTTGAGAACACGGCTACCTTACTGCCGCCCAGGGACACGGGTGCGACCTGACAATGGTTCGATCCCACGACAGCGCGTATCGAACCGTCTCCGGTCACATGTACGAAACGTTCCCCGGAATAGAATTCGGCGTACAATGATTGTAGTTCCGTGGACGTCATGACCTCATTGACGTCCAGATAGCATGAGGCTAGTATCCCACGTACGATCGGCACCAGATGCGGTGAGAAGTAAACCTCCCCGCCCTCGCCCAGTTTATGGAGTATGAGATCTATCTCCGGCTGATGGCGGTGTTTACCACTGTTGTATGCTATCACCGATTCACCGCAGACGGGATGGTGGGTGCGTATCGAGGGATTCACACCCGCCCCCGAGGTACCGCTCTTAGCGTCGATTACCACGTCGCCTTTCACCACACCCGCCGCGAACAAGGGTGCCAACGCCAGTATGCTGGCCGTAGGATAGCATCCCGGGTTTGCGACGAGTTGCGCATCGGCTATACTCTCACGGAACAGTTCCGGAAGTCCGTAAACGGCCTTGGTGAGATTATCCTTGTCATCATGACCCTTGCCATACCATTGGCTGTAGACCTTTTCATCGTCCAAACGATAATCTCCGCTCAGATCCACAATCTTGAGGCCCATATCCAGAAGTCCAGGCACATGTTCCATCGAGACTCCATGAGGAGTGGCTAGGAATATCAGGTCCAGACCTTCACCGTTCTCAATTGAAGCCTGGAAATCCATTTCCACATACCCTTTCAGGTATCCATGTACCGAATCTACCGGTTTTCCGGCGTTGCCGCGGGATGTCATGGCCTTGAGCTCCATGCCTGGATGGCTGCAAATAAGGCGTGCCAATTCGCCCCCGGTGTATCCGGTACCTCCGACGATGCCTACATTGATCATTGATAATCCTCAAATACGGTGAAGATATGACTGATTCTGGGATTTGTTTTTAGGTTTATTGTTCTATTTCAGACATACAAACTATCCTATGTACATTATAATACTATCTGCTCACTTAGATAGCAAATACCTGGATATTGCTTTTTCCGGTTACCGACAAATGGTGTATTATTTTTGTCGTGAACGGTTTCGAGCGTATGTGGCGGAACCCCTCTCCATGTATGCAGAACGGCGTGGGACACAACTGCGCAATACTTTATATTGTCATGAAAATACCAGGACGATAACGATGCAGGCTGCAGAGAATAAGAAGGACAAGGTGATACTGGCATACTCCGGTGGTTTGGACACCTCTGTCGCTATACGCTGGCTTCAGGAGAACTATGACCTCGATGTCGTGGCCGTCTCCATCGATGTCGGTCAACCCCCTGGCGACGATGATGCCATCGACAGGGCCAGGAAGATCGGGGCCGTTAATGCTTACTCCCTTGATGCACGCAAGGAGTTCGTCGAGGATTACATATTCCCCTCATTGAAGGCCAATGCCCTCTATCAAGGCGTCTATCCTCTGAGCACTGCTATCGCCAGGCCTTTGATCGCCAAACTACTGGTGGATGTGGCCAAGAAGGAGGGCGCCAAATTCATCGCTCACGGATGCACGGCGAAAGGCAATGACCAGGTCCGTTTCGATGTGGGCATCGTTTCCTTGGATCCTTCGTTGGGCATCATAGCCCCCATGCGCGAATGGCAGATGACAAGGGATGATGAGATACAGTATGCGAAGGAGAAGGAGATACCTATCATCGTGAAGAAGGAGAACCCCTTCTCCACCGACGAGAACCTCTGGGGCAGGAGTTGTGAATGCGGGGTTCTCGAGGATCCCTGGACCGAGCCTCCGGAGGCCGCTTATGAATGGACTTCCTCCGCCACTGACTCCCCTGATGAGCCGGAGTACGTCGAGGTGGAGTTCGTCAACGGTGTCCCGGTGGCATTGGACGGGGAGCTGATGGACGGAGTGGCATTGATCACCAGGATGAACGATGTCGCGGGCAGGAACGGAGTCGGTCGCATAGACCACGTCGAGGACCGCTTGGTGGGACTCAAGAGCCGTGAGATATACGAATGCCCCGCGGCCGTCGCGCTCATAAAGGCCCATCAGAGTCTTGAGGGGCTTGTCCTCACCCGTGATGTACTGGCCTTCAAGAAATCTGTCGAACAGCGTTTCGCCGAAGTGGCCTATGACGGCCTCTGGTTCGGACCTCTGAGGGAAAGCCTGGAAGCCTTCATAGACCAGACCCAGGAATACGTCAGTGGCGTGGTACGAATAAAGATGCACAAGGGTAACGCCACCGTTGTCGGTCGTCGCTCATCATATTCGATATACGATGAGGGCTTGGCCACCTATGCCGAGGGCGATGATTTCGATCATAACTCAGCCAAGGGCTTCATCTATTGCTGGGGACTGCCCAACAAGACCGTCGCCAAGACACAGAAGAAGGAGTGAACATGTCAAAGAATGCATTGTGGTCAGGCCGTTTCGAGAAAGGGATGGATGAGGACGTTCTCGCTTTCACCTCCTCGTTGGCGATCGACTCCCGTTTGGCATTCTATGATGTCATGGGCTCCTTGGCCCATGTTAGGATGCTAGGGGAGAGGGATATACTCCCCTCTGATGATGTGGAACTGATATCCAACGGCCTGCGCACGATCCTTCGTGACATCGAGGACGGACGGCTGAAGATGGATGTGTCCCTAGAGGACATCCACACGAACATCGAACAACGTTTGACGGAGATCGTGGGACCGGCAGGCGGTAGGCTGCACACCGGACGCAGCCGCAATGACCAGGTGTCGACCGATTTCAGGATGTATGTGAGGGACAGGCTGTTGGAGGCCGTGGTCGCCATAGATACATTGCAGCGGACCTTGGTGAAGAGGGCCGAGTCCGAGGCTGAGAGTGTGATGCCAGGATACACACATCTGCAACACGCCCAACCCGTGACACTCGGTTTCCATCTCATGGCGCATGCCTTCCGCCTCGACCGCGATGCCGACCGCCTGATGGACGCCTATCGGCGTATGAACCTCTGCCCCCTGGGCTCGGCGGCCATGGCTGGGACCACCTATCCCATAGACCGGAAACGCAGCGCTGACCTATTGGCTTTCGACGGACCCACGGAGAACGCCATGGACTCGGTCAGCGACCGTGACTTCGTACTTGACGCCGTCTACTGTTCCTGCACCGTATCCCTGCACCTATCCTCATTGTGTGAGGAGTTGATCGTTTGGTCCTCACCTGAGTTCTCATTCGTGGAGATGGACGATGCCTACTCCACAGGCTCCTCGATAATGCCTCAGAAGAAGAACCCTGACATCGCAGAACTGATAAGGGGGAGGAGCGGTCGCCCCCTAGGGGCGATGAGTGGGCTGATGGCTATGTTGAAGTCCCTTCCCATGGCCTACAACCGCGACCTTCAAGAGGACAAGGGGCCGGCCATGGAGGCGCTCGACAACATGATTTCGTCCCTCAGGATGGCCGAGAGGATGATGGCCACATTGAATTTCAACACCGCGAGGATGCGTCAGATGACCGAGATGGGTTTCATCAACGCCACCGACCTGGCTGACTACCTGGTCGTGAAGGGGATGCCTTTCCGTAAGGCCCATGAGGTCGTAGCAACCGCGGTGAGGAGTTGTATCGAACGGAACAAGAGACTTGACGACCTCTCCTTGGACGAGATGCGCTCATTCTCCGATATGATCGATGAGGATGTGTTCGATGTGCTCAACGCCGACAGCTGTGTGGAACGCCGGCGCTCCTATGGAGGGACGTCACCACACTGTGTCCTGATCCAGGCAACAGAATGCATAGACAAGGTCATGAGAAGGGAATCGGCTGTGGACGATGCCAACAGACGCATCGATTCCGCCTGGCAGGACCTGCTCGGTTAACGGACACCGTCAACGGTGTCCATCTCCATCACGTGGTCCACATCCGCGGCCTTCAACATGGCGCTTATCTTCTCACCGAGACGGGTCACCTCGGCGGGCTTTGAGGTCGAGCGTATGTAGAACTCCTTGCGGTCCAAGGGGAAAATCAGCCTCATCCGGCCCTTGCGGTTATAACCTTCAGGCTTGACGTTGCGTTCCAGATCACGGATGTTCAGCTCTATGAACATCTGCATGATCTCCTCATCCTCAGGTAATTGATCGGTCTCCTTCAGAAAGAACGTCAATAGTTCCGGGAAAACCTTGGTCAGGTGCTTGTAGTCCGATTCACCGCTGAGGACGAAATGACAGCTTGAGGCCTTCATTATCTTTTCGAACTGAAGATATGTATTTAAAGATGATGTTGACACACTACGGGATGTCCGTCATTCAGCCAACGATTACAATATTAACCATTGTGCCATTATCGAAGTCATGTACAAGGCCCTGACTATCGCTGGTTCGGATTCCGTGGGAGGCGCGGGGATCCAGGCGGATCTCAAAGCCTTCGCATCATTAGGGGTCCACGGTTGCTGCGCCATAACCGCCATCACCGCCCAGAACACCACCGCGGTGGACAGGATCCAGAATGTCGGTGCGGAGATGCTCAGGGCACAGATCGAGAGCGTACTCGATGATGTGGACATCGGTGCTGTCAAGACCGGTATGCTCTATTCTGATGAGAATGTGCATGTCGTTAACGATATCCTCTCGTCCCGTGAGCTCCCATTGGTCGTCGACCCGGTCATGATGGCCGGTGTCGGGGACAGCCTGAGCATCGATGGTCTGGCAGAAGTCATGATCAAGGTGATGATACCGCTCTGCGATGTGGTTACGCCGAACCTGTCCGAGGCCGAGCTGCTTTCCGGCATAGACATACTCGACGAGGATGATGCCATGAGGGCCTGTGAGATCATAGGGTCCCATGGTTGCAGCGTCTACCTCAAAGGCGGACACATGGATTCCGAGGATGTGGTTGACTTCCTCTACCAAGGTGCCGAGTTCACCCGTTTCCGATATCCGAGGCTACCTACCGCCGGACACGGAGGAGGCTGTACGTTATCAGCATACATAACCGCCAATCTGGCGAAGGGTAAGGACGTATTGGGATCCATAATGTCCGCCCGCGATGAGATCCAATCATCCATACTGACCATGTTCGATGTCGGAAAGGGGATGAAGGTCGTCAACCCGCTGGTAGGACTGCAACGCAGGGCTGAAGGTATTGAGGTGCTGCATCGACTGAGGAGTGCGATCGGCTCACTGGAGTCCGTGCTCCCCGCAAGTTGGTTGCCCCTTTCGGGGTCCAACGTGGTCTATGCACTGCCCGCTGCCAGGACGGTGGAGGATGTGGCCGCCCTGGAATCACGGATTATGCCCATACGCGGAAATGCCCGGAGCATAGGAGGTGTGGCTTTCGGCACCTCCGCCCATATGGCCACGGTCACACTGACAGCGATGCGCTATGACCCCGATATGCGGTCGTCGATGAACATACGCTACGATGAGGAACTCGTCAACCTCATGGAGGAACTCGGGCTTGTGGTGGCCTGCTTCGAAGGGAACCACGTGCCTGATGGATCCACTACCGCCTTGGATTGGGCGGTTTCCAACACCATCGAGGCCTGCGAGGAGTTCCCTGATGTCATCTACGACCACCATGACGTCGGTGAGGCCGCCATGGTTAGAATCCTGGGAAGGAGTCCTGAGGAACTTATTCAGAAAATCAACCTTCTGCTTTGAGGTGATATGACTGCGAATAGCCATGCCTACTGATAGTTATCTTCCTACGAGGGACGGGGTGTCCACGGCCGTCACGACTACCAAGAAGGCACTTGAGGACCGTGGGCATGAGGTCATAGTCATAGCTCCCGACCCCGGCAAGGAGGAGCTCCGCGAGGAGGGGACCGTTTACTTCAAAGCACGGAAGTTCCGTTCATACCCTGGTTATTTCCTACCCGTCTTCCCGTCCAACAAGATGGAGATCATCAAAGGGTTGGATGTCGATGTGATACACTGCCATGGGCAGATGACCATGGCCATAAGGGCCATACTCGTCGCACGGCACCTGAGGCTACCGATAGTGACCCACTTCCATACCATGGTGACTGAGGCCATGAGGTACTACTCCCCCATCCCATTGGAATGGAACATGGCTGAGAGACTGCTGTGGAGGTATTTCCGGATCATACTGCAGCGCTCTGACGCCGTCATAACCCCCACGGACGCCGTGGGCAGGGAGTTGTTGGAGAGGGCACCGCTGATAAGGCGCATAGACACCATCCCTCTGGGCATAGACCTGGAGAGATTCAATACAGGATTGGATGGGGAAGTCATGCGCAAGAGGCACAATCTGGTAGGGAGGAAGGTCATGGTCCATGTCTCTAGACTCTCATTTGAGAAGAACATCGAACTCGTTTTGCGTTCGATGGAACGGATGGATGATGACACATCTCTTCTGATCGTCGGCACAGGGCCCGCTGAGCTGATGCTTAAGAGGTTGTCATCCGAACTGGGACTGGACGACCGGGTGATATTCACAGGTTTCGTCCCCAATGATGAGTTGCCTCTGTATTACGCCGCCGGAGATGCCTCCGTACTGGCGTCCAAGTTCGAGACCCAGGGGCTGGTGGTGATAGAGGCCATGGCCTGCGGCCTGCCGGTGGCGGCCATGGACTACCGTGCTTTGAAGGAGACCGTCGAGGACGGTAGCAACGGCCATCTTTTCCATGATGATGAGGCGTCATGCGCTGATGCCATGCGCCGCTGTCTACAAGCGGACGGGGAGATGAGGAGGAATGCCAGGGCGACTGCGGAGAGATTCTCTCTCGATGTGACATCCTCACGGTTGTTGGAATTGTACCAGTGGGCGATCGATAGTAAGATTGAACGACTGAGTGGTGCCTGATGTTCGATGTCGGTGAAATCGTCTTAAGCATATTCGGCCCCTATGGAGCGGCCGGCCTTCTGCTCTGCGTCATGATAATATTCATCATCGACGCCTTGATAATGCCCACACTCCCCGAGCTCTTCACGGTCATTGCGTACATGTACGACCCTTCCCCGGAATGGGCCCTCATGATAATGGTGACCATCCTCATCGGTGAGATAATCGGGATGACTACACTCTATCTCATCGTCGAGAAGATCACCGTACCAAAAAAGATCCAGACCATAGCCACACGCTATGTGAACTTCCTGATAATCGGGGATGAGAAGCTGCTACTCATAAACCGTTTCGCCCCCATGATACCTTTCGCCGGGGCCTTCGTCAGTATGATGGACGCTTGGACTTACCGCAGGGCATTGAAATACCTCCTAACCGGGGCGCTGATAAAATACGGCCTTGTCCTTTTAATGTCCGGTTTCTTCTTCCGAATCTTCAGCGGACCGGAGGCGCAGATGTACACCTTGTCCTTCGTTGCCGTGTTCATAGTAATATCACTGATATACGGCGGAATGCGCCAACGCCGCATCAGGAAGACGGCGTCATGAACAATAAATGCGAAATAAATATGAGAGGTCACGATGATTCGGTTCTCATGTCAGGGGATGCACGGCATAGAGGTGGTTTTTAGTTGAGGATAGCTATGACCACCGACAGTTACCTTCCCTCCCCCGGTGGGGTTGTGACTGCGGTGCTTAATGCCAAGAAGGCCTTGGAGGACCGGGGGCATGAGGTCATAGTCATAGCTCCCGACCCCGGTAAAGAGGAGCTCCGCGAGGAGGGCACCATATATTTCCCCGCCTGGGAATGCCGACCCTACCCCGGCTATTTCGTACCAATATACCCGTCCAACAAGATGGACGTCATCAAGAAGCTGAAACCGGATATCATCCACTCGCAGGGACAGTTGATAATGGGTTTGAGGAGCATGGTGGTCTGCCGTAACCTCAACCTCCCGTTCGTGGTGTCTTTCAACACCATGCACACCGAGGCTTTGGAATACCACTCGCCTTTCAACCTCGATTCCCACGTTACCGAGGATCTCATTTGGTTCTATTTCCGTACCCTGCTACAGAGGGCGGACGGCGTCATCACCCTCACCGATGCCATCGGGGAGGAGCTCAAACGGAGGGCCCCGCACATCAAGCGCATGGAGACCATACCCGTCGGTATAGACACCAAACGTTTCAACCCCGATGTGGACGGCTCCATCATAAAGCGGAGACTAGGATTGGATGGCAAGAAGGTCATCATCCATGTCGGGAGGTTGTCCCATGAGAAGAACATAGTACTGATAATCGATTCCATGAAGCACATGGATGATGATACGGTCCTGGTTCTGGTGGGAGGCGGCCCGGCGGAGGAGAAGTTGCGAAAGAAGGTCAGGACATCGGGCCTGAACGATAAGGTGGTCTTCGCCGGTTACATACCCTCGGAGGAACTCGGCAATTACTATGCCGCCGCCGACGCATCCGTCATCGCATCCAAGTTTGAGACGCAGGGCCTGGTGGTGATAGAGGCCATGGCCTGCGGCCTGCCGGTGGCGGCGATAAACTACCGCGCGCTCAAGGAAGCGGTCGATGACAATGTGAACGGGATGCTCTTTGAGGATGAACCGCGCTCATGTGCTCAGGCCATGGAAGCGTGCATCAATGCCGATGAGAGGATGAGGGCGGCAGCCCGGGAGACCGCTGAAAAGCATTCCATAGATGCCAACACCGACCGCCTCATAGAGCTGTATGAATATGCGATCGAATGCAACTCCAAAAAGATCAGGCCGAGCTACTACCAGCGCCTCCAGAACGTCTACGACTACCTGTCGCCGCTGAAATGAACCGCCGCACGGAATGAATTTATACCCTGGGCATCGATTCAACCGAGGTCCCATGAACTCCATTGCATATCATATCGACGAGCAGACTCCTGAAGATCCCTTTCCTGGAAGAACGCGCTATGGAGGGCTGTTGTGAGGATAGTGCATGTGGACCCCTATTTCTATCCGTTCTACGGCGGTATAGAGCATCGGATCCATAACATATGCTCGGTCATGGGCAGGGACAACGATGTCACCGTAGTGACCTCACAACTCCCGGGGACGGAGGTTGAGGAGAGAGGCGAGGGTTATGACATACTCAGACTCAAATCGCGTTATTTCGGTGACTACAACCCTCCTTACGTCACCTCCAAAGGGTTGAAGGAGACACTCGAAACCTTGAACCCTGATGTCGTGGAGTTCCATTATCGTTGGGCCCCGTCCTACACCAGGGACATGGCCGCTCACGACGGTAAAAAGATCTTCTGCTGGCACAACTCGTTCGGGGAGGGAGAGGGATTGCTGCAGAGGGCGGGCTCCCTGGCCAACGACCGTCTGTTCCTTCCGAAGCTGAAGAGGTACGACATGGTGACCTGTATCAGTGAGCACATCCGGGACCAGCTCCTTGAAAGAGGCGTCCCTTCCCATAAACTCGAGGTGATCAAGAACGGAGTCCATATGCCCTCACATGTCTCGGGCGAGGAGGACGGCTACATACTTTTCGTCGGGCGCCTGGTGGCGACTAAAGGCCTGAAGTACCTGATAGAGGCCATGCGGGAGATAGACATTCCGTTGAAAATATGCGGCAAAGGTCCGGAATCGGAGAAGCTGGCCTCCTTAGCTAAAAATCTTGGAGTCGACGACCGGGTGGAGTTGTTGGGATTCGTCAGCGAGGAGGAAAGGGACCGGTTGCTGGATCGTTGTTCGGTATACGTCATGCCTTCGATATTCGAGGCCTATGGCATCGCGGCCGCCGAGGCCATGTCCCATGGTAAGCCTCTGGTCGCGACGGCGACCGGAGGGCTGCCGGAGGTCGTACAGGATGCGGGGATTCTCGTACCTCCACGCGACCCCGTTGCTCTGGCCGACGGGATCAACTCACTCTTGTCCGATGATGTCAGTAGGAGGGAGATGGGCAGAAGGGCCCTGGAACTAGCGAAGGATTACAGCTGGGAGAGTGTTGCCGAGCAGACATTGGAACAGTACCGCAGACTGTTCTAATCCAAGAACTCGACCAATGTTATTTCGAAGTTCAAGTTCTGACCGACCCTCTCCTCGGAGTATTTGAAATACATCTTCTCATCGTCAAGGGCATGCAGGAAGAATTTCTCACCGTAAGCATCGATACCTTTGACGCTGTTCACCATTGAAGCAGATATAAGATTCTCGATGGTGATCGATTCCGATCCCAATGCATTGACCTTCACCTTCCAACCCTCTGATGCTTCACGGTCCCCATATGACCAATATTCCATCCCTTCGACAGGTTGGTTCCTCACCACGATCTCATCGACACTGGGATTGTAGGTCTCGACAATCACATCCCATCCGTAAACCGGGTGGGCGACCACAAGACCCTTGGCAGCGGCCTCACCGAAGAAATCCTCGAATCCGGTGAGGTTCATGGTCTGTCGGAGCGGCAGTTCCTCGACGCGGTCATGGGCTTTCAACTTCGAATCGGGCACTGATCCATAACCCTCTTCTGGAGTCAAGGCTATGGTCTTCGTCTCTCCGGGCGCCATACCTATTAAAGCAGACTCGAACTTAGGCAACAGACGTTGTTCGCCTATCTCTATCTCCATAGGAGTATACTGAGATTGTTGTCTTTTCTCGAAAGTGAAGCTCTTGGTGGCCTTGTCATCGTTAGCAACGGACCATAAGGAAGTGTCGAAGACCATACCATTGTCATATGTTCCGATGAAATTAACCGCCACAGGGTCACCGTTGACAGCAGTCCTAACGCCATCGTCAGCATCACCAGACAGACTGTCGGCTAGGGCGATGCCCGCAACGATCAGCAGACACACTACCAATACAGTGGCCGTTACAGCCACCGGGGCTTCTACGCCCCTACGGTCAATAACAATTGAAGAGGGCTTCCTCATCGGACGGAGCTATCTGAAGAATGGTATAAAATCCCTTCCATCCAGATATGCTTCGGTTTCATGCTCACCACTGCAACCAATTTAAATATCTGAGTCTGATTTTGAGACGATCCAATGCGAGCACTCTATATCCACGCTGACTTCATGGAGTTTGAGGCCAAGAAGAAGACTCCGGTGGCGGAGGAGATCCCGGAACAGATGCACGATGGCAGGATGGAGGAGGCTCTGGTCGCCTTCATCACCGTCGAGGGCGTCGATGAGGAGTCCCCTGAGGAGGTTTGTGCTCAGGCCGTGGAAGACGTGCTGCAGACCGCCGAGCGCATCGGTGCTGAAAGGATCATGCTTTACCCATACGCCCATCTCAGCAACGACCTGTCGTCCCCCAAAGCCGCCACGACGATGATGAAGGCCATGGAGAATTGCATTGCCTCCCAGGGCATGGAGGTCGCCAGGGCACCGTTCGGATGGTACAAGGCGTTCAACATACGCTGCAAAGGCCATCCTCTTTCCGAGCTATCCCGCGATTTCAGCGGGAAGCCCATAAAGGAGGAGAGGAAAGCCGAGGGCAGCTTCCTGATATTAACACCGGAGGGTGATGAGTTCGCGGTCACTGATTTCCAAGGCGGCGGTGAATGCTTCCGGGAGATGGTGGATAAGGAAGCTCTCAAGAAAGAGAGTATATCATTGTCCGAGGAGCCCAAATATCTCCGGCTCTGCCGCAAGTTCGGAATACAGTGGGAGGCGATGAGCGACGTCGGACATATGGCCTTCACACCCGCCGGTGCCCTGATGTTCGATCTCGTTGCCGATTATTCGACCGATATCGTCAACGACCTGGGACTTCCAATATACATGGTCAAGGGTACCAACATGTTCTCCCTTGACGAGGAACCGGTGAGGGAGCATGCCGAACTCTTCGGCGACCGTCTCTACCAGGTCAAGACCGGCAACAAGACCTTCGTCATGCGCTATGCGGCCTGCCATCAGCAGTTCGCTATGATGAAGAACTGGAACATGAGTTACCGTCAACTACCGTTCGGGGCCTTCGAGGTGGCCGACTCATATCGCCTTGAGCAATCCGGGGAGACGATGCTCTGCTTCCGCACCCGCCGTCTGAACATGCCCGACCTGCACGTTGTCTGTAAGGAAATGTCGGAGGCCCAGCAGAACTTCTCCGTCCTCGATGAGAGGATAATGGAGGAGATGACCGTCCTGGGCAGGGAGTACGACCTGCTAATTAACCTGTCCTCCCAGAAGGCCTACGAGGAGAACAAGGAGATGATCCTTGACCTCCTGAACAAGCATGGAAGACCAGCGCTGTTACATTTCTACCCCGAAGGAACCAATTATTACTGGACTATCAACATCGAGTATCACATCCTGGACCAGATGAAGAGGGCCCGTGAGATAGGTACCGTGCAGATCGATGTCGGTAACGCCCACCGTTTCGGAATAACATATGC
>PWJQ01000011.1 GCA_003560875.1 Methanomassiliicoccaceae archaeon | reverse complement strand
TCGGATAGAAGCCTGATGTTCAAGGAGTTCTTATCCGCGAACTTGGAATGGCTTTACGGAGGGTCGGGACTGACGCCTATTATCTCCACATTCATCTGATCGAATTTATGCTTGGCATCATTGAAGTCCTTAGCCTGTTGTGTGCAACCCTTGCTGCCGTCCTTAGGGTAGAAGTAGAGAACTATGTGCCTGCCCTTGAAATCATTCAGGCAGACCTCTGCCCCCTCCTTGTCCTTCAAGCAGAAGGCCGGTGCCGGTTCGCCTTTATCGAGTTGTCCCATGTTTTCGTCACCTTCAACCATATTATCATTGGCCGAGCAGGTAGATAAGCTGTTTCCCCTCGGGGCGATGATGTAATGAAAGGATGTCGTTCCATGCCCATCGAAGTTTTTCCATCATGATCGTCAAAGGACATCCGGGTGAAACAGTCCGCCCCCTGAGTGTCAACCGACATCATAGAAACTCAGAATGCCATGGCAGGAGCAGGACGTCCCTACTGTCACTGAGAAAGGTCCTCTCCTTCCCATTACAGTTGTGATCAACCCTGCAAGTTGCGAGGTATCGAAGCAGCCGACGCCAGAACCTATCAATCGGGAGGTAAGAACAACCGAAACATCCGATGCCTCTTCGCAGGCATCGGAAAGGATGGCATCCATATTCTCAGTTTTAATGAGACCGCTGACAGGACATCTTTGCTCAGGCTGACCGCAACCTGGGTCGCAGGTCCCTCCCGGAGGCATCAGGGAAGTGACCAATGTTCCAGTGCGGATATCCGATTTGAACACCAGTGCCGGGTCCACCCTCGACATCACATCGATTATCGCCCTTGAGCCCCTTGCATAAGGGACTCCTTTATCATCCATGGCAGCCTCCAGGACCAAGCCCGCAAGGTGACCGGGTATGCAAGGCACTATGATGTCCGGCGGATCCTCACGCAGAAGACGGAGGGTCTCATGAACAGCCTTGCCAATGATGAGGCCCGCCTTTCCCGGTTCGAGATCTGAGAAGTCAACCACGGACCGTTCACAAACGGAACGGGCGCGACAGGAGTGGTCAGTGTCCACTACAAGTGTCCGGAATTTTGATTCTATGGCATGTCGGACCGCTCGTGTGCCGAAAATCCCCCCTCCGAGGACCAGGACTTTGTCCACATGCTCGATGTCCAATGGTTTCATTCCATTAACCAGAATATCTCGGTGACCAACTCTTCGGCCGCCACCTCATCAGGACTGTTCAGGTAATACTCCCACATGGGGCCGGCCTTCAAGCCCTCTATCGTGAGGAATTCCATCAGTTTTTGATAGGCGTCGATAAGCCCTTCATAAGGGCCCATGTACCTGGTCGTGACCGCCTCACCCCCGGGAATTGTGAACCTTTTGATGGAACTCGATTCGGGAGCCTCCTGCCACACTGGCCAGCCACATTCCATCGATGTCGTCTTATCGTCGAATCCGTGATAGTACACGAAAGGCGCACCGTCCAGGGTTCCGTTGTTACTGATGATGTGTTCGGCCACCTCGTGGAAGGCCTCTGCCACGGTCACTCCCATCTCCTCATTGGCGACCTTGGCATAGATGGAGAGGCATGGCGTCTCCTCCACGGTCACCACCTTTATCAGAGGCTCCATATTTTTTGTATGGTGATTCCGATTATTTTAAGGTTAACGGATTTTTCATGTTTCTGAAGTTCCAAGGCCCCAGGGATATTGATAAGTACCGTTCATTCCGATGATCACCTATGAAGGTCCTGAGGAGATCCTCAATGAATTTCAGGGCACACCTCGGCGCCTCCCCCGGTTCTTACCGTATCATCCCGGATTTGAAAAAGGAGAAATCGGATATCACCGTCCATCGCTATGGGCCTGACATCCTTAAGACTTCACAGAACGTCGATCTTCAAGACCTGGAGTCCGCCCTCAGGGAGGAAGGGAACAAGTGGATCAGGATAAACCGTATACACGACCCCCATACATTGGACTGGTTGAAGGAATTCAACGCCGTCGACCCCATGGTGCTGGAGGACATCAGCAACTTTGATGTCAAGCCAAAGGTGGAGGAGCACGATGGAATGGTTTTCATCATCGGCAAACTCCCCTTCATCACTGAGGGCGGGGATATACACATCGATCATGTGGCCATACTCCTCTTCGCAGACAAGATTATCACCATGACCGAATCCAAGGGCGATGCCCTCCAACCTTTGGAACGAAGACTACGATCCCCGAGCGGGAGGATGAGGTCTTACGGGACTGGTTACATGGCATACGCGGCCTTGGACGCTCTACTGGACTCATTCATACTTGCGACCAAGACCCTCGAGGAGAAGATCGAAGCCTTGGATGAGAGGTTGAACGATGATAACGCTGACACCCTCGTGCTACCGATAAACACGCTCAAACGCTCCGTCTCCCGTCTACGCAAAGAGGCCTTCCCCATGCATCAGGTGGCCATGGAGATCAAGAGTATGGATAACGACCTGATGTCCTCAGAGGACATGAGGCCGTACCTCAACGACCTTTATGACCACTCCACGTACGTAGCAGAATCATTGGAGGGATCCCGGGAGATCCTCAATGACATGCATCAACTCTGTCTCGCCATCATCTCCAACAACATGAACAAGGTCATGAAGGTGCTCACCATGGTGGCGACCATATTCATACCGCTGACCTTCATAGCGGGAATATACGGTATGAACTTCGTGAACATGCCGGAGCTGGAATGGGAGTGGGGATACTTTTTCGCCTTGGCGGTGATGGCATTCATTGGCGCTTCGATGTTCATGGTCTTCCGTAGAAGGGCGTGGTTCTGAACTCCGAGTGAAATTATTATACCGAACTCACTTTAGAAGTCTCCATGGTGGAGCCCGCGATTCTGTTCCGTGACCTGTCCTATCGAATACAGGGCAAGGACATCCTCTCATCCATAGATCTGGATATCGCAGAGCATGAGAAGGTGGCATTGCTGGGTGCCAACGGTTCCGGGAAATCATCCTTGATCCGCATCATACGCGGAGAGGCCAGACCTTGGTCCGGAGGCGGTGCTACAGAGTGCACGATCTTCGGACGCCGCCGATGGAACCTCTTCGAACTGAGATCGATGATGGGCATCGTCAGCCCGGAACTGGAAGGAAGCATATCTCCGCGTACGCGGGCCTGGGATCTGGTGGCTTCTGGTCTATTCCAGAGTTATGACGTCTACCGCTGTCATCAGATCCAAGAGGCGGATGGACTGAAGGTTGACGATGCCATACGGGCATTGGGTCTGGAGACCCTGTCCCTGCGACCGGTCAACACCCTGTCCACCGGTGAGATGAGGAGGATGCTCATCGCGCGCGCCCTGGTCAACGACCCACGGCTATTGGTACTGGATGAGCCGATGACCGGTCTCGACATCATTGCCCGCAAGAGTTTCAGAGAAACGATGTCCTTGCTGGCATCGGAGGGTAAAGGCATCATTATCGCCACCCACGACCTCGAGGACATCATTCCGGAGGTCGAACGTGTGATACTTTTGCAGGACGGCAGGATATTCTTGGACGGAGATAAGGACGATGTCCTGACTGATGAGAACCTATCCGCCCTGTTCGGTGTCGAGGTCCGTGTCCTACGCTCCGGGGACAATTTCCACGCCTCGGTACCATGAACACTTAAAGGAATTATAGTGGAAGGCAGATTCAGTCCCATGGCCCTACGATGTCCCGCTTGTCAGACCATCTCACCCGACTGGTCAGATTTCTGTCTCCACTGCGGACGGAATTTCACCGGGAGCGATCGTGAGCAGGCCATCGAGGTGAACGAGACCTGTATCGATTGCGGTGCCGATGTCCCCTTGGGTTCCAACGGTTGCGCTTCCTGCGGTTCTACCGTAGTCCGCTGCATGGACTCGGGAACCGCTCTGAGGGTCTCCCTGATAGCCAAGTTACTGGCGTTGATACCGGGCATATTCAACTTCTTCGGTCTCGGTCATCTTTATCTCGGGAAGTACCGCAAGGCATTCATGTTTCTCCTGGCATCAATCGCCTTACGCCTAGCCAACGAGAGATGGGTTGCCCCTGGAGGGATACCCAACGCCGAGATGGTATGGTTGGGCGCTAGTCTGCTTGTATTCATCTATCAGCTCTGGGATGTCTACCGCATAACCGACCGTGAGATATTAGGCCGTTGAACATTCACCGTGCTCTGGGAAAACAATTTTATCCCCGGGGTCGATGGAGAGGCGATGTCCCACGACTGGACCGAACTGTACAGGCCTGAAACCCTAGACGACGTCATAGGGAATCCCAAGGCGGTCTCCGACATCAGGTCCTGGGCCGACTCCTATGATGGTTCTAAGCCCTCCAAGAGGGCACTGGTACTCATCGGACCTCCGGGCGTGGGAAAGACCTCCGCCGCCCTGGCATTGGCCAAGGAGAGGGGATGGGGGGTGGTCGAGATGAACTCCTCGGACCAGAGGACCGGGGACATAATTAGACAGGTCGCCTTGCGCGGATCCTATTTCAACACCTTCTCTGACGCCGGCGATTACCTCTCCACAACTGAAGGCGGTCGGAAGGTCATAATACTGGACGAGGCTGACAGCCTCTTCGGTCGTGAGGACAAAGGCGCGGTGCCCGCCATTGTCGAACTCATAAAGAACACCAGGCAACCGGTCATACTCATCGTGAACGACTTCTACGGCCTGAGCAAGAAGAGCGCCAGCATCAAGAGCCAGACCTTGCAGGTCAAGTTCTTCCGTCCTCGGTCGCAACAGATAGCATCCCTAATCTCCGCCATAGCCCGCGATCAAGGCATCAGCTACGATGAGAAGGCGATGTCGATTATAGCCGAGAAGGCCAACGGAGACCTTCGCGCAGCTGTCCGTGACCTGCAGTCCATGGCGTCCGGCAGGGATAGGATAGAGGTGGAGGACGTACAGCACATATCCCACCGCAACGTGGAGGCGAACATGTATGACCTCATGGGTGCGGTGCTAAGGGGCAAGGACCCTGATAAGGCCCTTCAGGCTGCGACCGCAGTCGATGAGACGCCTGACACGGTCATGCTGTGGTTGGATGAGAACCTCCCCCATGATTACCGTGACCCCGGGGACCTCGTGCGCGGTTACGAGAAACTATCCCGTGCCGATGTGTTCTTAGGAAGGGTGCGGAGAAGACAGTACTACCGTTTCTGGGCCTACGCCCGCGAACTGATGTCATTCGGCCTCAACGTCTCCCTACATGGACGACCAGCGGCCAACGACCGTTTCCGTTTCCCTCAGTATCTGATGAAGATGTCGAGGAGCAAGTCGGCAAGGGGCATGAAGAAGGACCTGTCCCTAAAGATAGGTGGTCATTGTCACACCTCCATATACCGTGCCAGGCATGAGATACTCCCGTACATGTCATGGATGATGCGTAACGACACCGGCCTGGCGTCTTCGATGGCCAATGAACTGGATCTTGACGCTGAGGAACTCGCATTCCTGCTGGATGAATCAGTGGACTCCGATATTGTCAAGGCGGCCCTGGTCTCCGTTCCCAAAGTGACCGAATCCCGTGCCCCTGCCAAGATCCAGGTCGAGGAGTCGCCGAAACCGCAGAAGAACCTTTTCGATTTCTAGGTGATTATCATGGATGAGGACTACCGACGCCTGTTGCTCAAACAGCAGTACCGATTGCATTCCGACCACTCCGCGGTCAAACTCTGTCACTGGATGAGGCAGAGTCTCATCCACGGCCGGAACTGTTACAAGCAGGATTTCTACGGGATACGGAGCCATCGTTGCCTGCAGATCTCCCCGGCAATAAACCAGTGCGAACACATGTGCCTCTTCTGCTGGAGGGTCCAAGGCCATGATTTCGACGTCAAGGAATGGGCGGAACCGGCCGAGATGCTCGACGCATTGATAAAACACCAACAGAAATTGATAACCGGTTTCAACGGCGACCCCCGCTGCAGCCCTGAACGTTACGAGGAGGCCCGCCAACCGGACATGGTGGCTCTATCATTGGCAGGTGAACCGGTCCTCTATCCTCATATCTCCGAACTCCTCGAGGAATGCCACCGCCGCGGAATGACGACATTCCTGGTGACGAACGGTGTCAATCCCAAGGTTTTGGAGTCCATGGACACTCTGCCTAAGCAGCTGTATGTGACCGTCGCCGCTCCCAACGAGACGGTTTATAGAAAAGTGTGCAGGCCCAAGATATCCGATGGTTGGGAGAGGTTGATGGAAACCTTGGACCTCCTCCCGTCATTGGACACCCGCAAGGTCATAAGGCACACCTTGGCCAAAGGGCTGAACCTCTGCAACGTGGATGAGTATGCGAAACTGGATGAGAGGTCCGGCGTCGAAATGGTGGAGCCCAAGGGATACGTTTTTGTCGGGGGTTCCCGGCAGCGCCTCTCATTAGCTAACATGCCCTCCCATGAGGAGGTCAGGGCATTCGCCGATGAACTGGGACCAAGCCTTGGCATGGACATCGTCCGTGAGAAGGCCGATAGTCGGGTGGTGCTCCTGGCGAAGCCTGGGGTGGAGCCCCGCATCGTCCACTGAGTTTCACTTCAGACGTATGGTCTCAAGGTTCATCGGAGCACGGGTCTCGATCTTGAACTTCTTGTAGATCGCTGAAGCCAATTCGGTGCACTTCCGGTCCTCACCGTGTCCGATTATGATCCGCTCCGGTTTGTTCTCCAACGAGCCGATGTAGTTCATCAGTTGCCGGCGGTCGGAGTGACCGGAGAAACCGTCGATGGTCTCATTGTTGATACGTACGTTGAGAGTAAGACTGCCGCCACGGTCAGAGATGGTAACTTCCTTCCTGCCCCTCTGGATCATTCGGCCCACGGTGTTCTCAGCCTGGTAACCGACGAAGAGAAGCCAGTGCAACGGGTTGTCCGCCCAAGCGCGGAAGTACTCCATGACCGGGCCTCCGTTCATCATACCGCTGGTGGCCAGGACTATGCAGGGTTCCGGTGAATGGCAGATGTTCTCCCTCATCTCCTTGCTGTCGACCCGTTTGAATATCTCGGATAGGAACGGGTTCTCACCATGTTGGAATATCTGGGTGCGCAGCTGGCTGTTGAGGTACTCCGGGTAGGCGGTGTGTATCGCCGTTGCCTCCCATATCATCCCGTCCAGGTATACCGGGCAGGTCTCTATCTTTCCAAGCCGCATCATCTCCTCGATGACCAGCATGACCTCCTGGGAACGACCGACGGCGAAAACGGGTATCAGGACCTTGCCGCCTTTGCTGGTGGAGGTCTTGAGGATCTCCTCCAAACGTTCGGTGGCCTCCACCCTTGAAGGCTGCACATCGCCGTTGCCGCCGTATGTGGATTCTATGACCAATGTCTCCAGGCGCGGGAAGCGGTTCATGGCGGCGTTGAAGAGCCAGGACCTCTCGAACTTGGTGTCCCCTGTGAATCCGACGTTGTAAAGCCCGTCACCGATGTGGAAGTGGGCTATGGCCGAACCAAGGATGTGTCCTGCATTCTGCAGGGTCAGCCTGATGTCCGTTGATATATCGGTGGTCTCACCGTATTTCAGAGGTATGGTGTGCAACACCACATCCCTTATGTGACTGGACTCGTAAGCACTCTTCTTCCCCTCGCCATAGGAGACCTTGATGTTGTCGATCTGCAACATGGACATGAGGTCCCGGGTGGGGAACGTGCAGTATACCGGCCCCTCGTATCCGTATTTGAACAAGACCGGAAGGAGGCCGCTATGGTCGAGATGAGCATGGGTTATGACCACCGCATCGATGGCATCCAGTGGCTGCATCTCCGGGACGCTGAAATAGGGAATGTCGCCCTTCGACGGGTCCAGGCCGCAATCGATCAGTATACGACTTTCCCTGGTCTGCAGCAGACTGGCACTCCTTCCGACCTGGCGGAATCCGCCTAGAGCGGTGATCCTTATCCACTGCTCGCCATCCAATGTCGGCCTGGCGATACGTCTCCCGACCTTCTTTAAAAACTCTTTACGGGTATCATGATGATGCCTAAGGTAGGAGCGGACATCGGAGACCGTCTTAGACGGTATCGGAGGTGAGCGTACCACCTTGGGCGCCCAGCCGACCTCCTTCTTGATCTCATTCAGGAGGTTCCCCTGTTTACCGATGACCATGCCGGGGGCTATGGCCTCGATGGTCACCTCTCCGGTGTCATGCTCGAAGTAGATGTCGGTTATCTCCGCCTCCTCTGGGGACATGGAGCGTATCTTGGCCTCCACTTCCTCAGGCTCGGCAAGCATAGAGGGGTCAGGTCGTATGGCCACCCTTCGGCGAAGGCCTTGGGCGAGCTTCTTGACAACGTTGTTATTGGACGCGAACTTGTCCAACTCCTTGGTGTAGATTACGACCACGGAGCCTTCGAACTCTATGTTGGTTATGTTGATGTCCTCAGGGACTATCCTGCGGACCTGTTCACGCTGTCTCTCGAAAATTCTTTCTGCGTTCATGGGAAAAACCCGCTCTCGGATATGAAAGAAAAGGGGGGTTGAGAGCTAGGGGACATCCCTAGTTGGGATATCTGTAGCCCAGATGCTCCGCCCGGGACTTTAGCTCGTCCTCAGGGATCTCCTTGAAACCCTTCTCGTTTATTGTGACCACGGCCATCCCGTTGCCACTCCCAGCGTCACGCCTCATGGATGAGTTCAGACAGGCGATGGCGAGGTCGACGCCGTCGTCCAGCGTCATGTCCGCGTCGTACTTGTTCTCCAGTACTCCCAAGGATAGGATGGAGCCGGATCCCACCGAGACATAGCTGTCCTCGATGCATCCCCCTGCCCCGTCTATGCTGTACACATGTCCGCCCTCGCTGTCCCATCCGCCTATTATCAGGCCTACGTAGAAACCGTTGCGGACGATGTTGGCTACCAGGGTCGAAGCGGCCCTGACGCTCATCCCGCTACCTCTCTTTAGGCGGTATAGCTGCACCTCGGCCTTTATGAACCGGGTTATCAGCTGTGCATGGCCCACCACTCCGGCGGTGGTCAGACCGATGTTATCGTCTATCTTGAAGACTTTTTGGACGTCCTTGTGGGCAATAGTATAGCCCATGGTGGCCCTCTTCTCGGAAGCCAGTATGACCCCCTCTTTGGTAACGATGCCGATGGTAGTGGTCCCAGTCTTCAGTACTTTATCGTCCATTATTGCACCTTCCAAAAGATTTCGTAAAAGATGAATTTTAAAAATCCAACTGTTGATTATTGCCAGTGTATTTAAACCTTTTTGATTCAAGCCCTATGGAAATGCCGACTGGTCGAACTCCTGGTCGATACGGTTAGATTAAAATCCTAATTGTCCATTATCAATCGGGGCGGGTAGCGTATAAGACCTCTCCTGATCATGCACTGGAGATGGCTGTGCTCCAAAACTTAGAACACGGAAGGCTTCGCGTCAGGACTTCCAGTTCCTGCCCGCCTCACCTTATCATTCACCGACCATATTGTCGTATATCCTCATCATGGCGAACGAGATGCCTCCTCCGGCCAAAGTGCCCGTGGCCAACCTCATGATGTTGTTCGATTCATAATCGCTTATTAGTTGTATCCCGCCGTCCAGTACCATCGGCGTCATCACGGCGATTATTATCAGCCAAGGTACCTGGCGAGGGGACATCCAAAGGAACAGGAATCCCAGAGGCACGCCGAGGAATAGACCGACGTCCCGGGCGCAGACCGCTATCTGATTGCCGTTGAGTAGTATGGACCTGTCCTCTTTCTGATGGCACATCAGATCGCCGGCGTAGTATACGGCGTAACTGAGCGGATCCATCCCTTCGAACTTATCGGCATTGTCTATGGTGCTGGTACTGCCATCAAGCCCGACCAAGGTCCCACTTTCGTTGAGGAAGGGGGTAACGAGAAGGATCAGCGCCAGAATCCCGAATACAATGAAGAGGGTCTTCTCCGGCCTGGTGTACGGGTCGTCCATCAACAATGTAAAGACGCAATGGAATTTAAGATTTGGTTCCCGGACCAGAGGCTACCTGGAGCGGATCGATGGGGACGAGGGATTCGATCCGACCCAAGACCGCGGAACGAATTGTGCCAGGATCAACCGAGGACCCCTCCTGAGAGAACCCTCCAGGAGATGAGGAAAGCCAACAACGCCACGGGTATCCTGCCCGCGCTCCTGTGGGCTATGGCCGCCGTGCTGTCCACGCCTTCCAAGCGACAACCTATCCAGGAGGTGAGTATGGCCAACTCTATGAGGTAGATGCCCGTCAAGGTCACCGTCGCGGCATCGATGCCCTGGCCCATGTGTCGCAAAGGTGTCGCTAGTGAGAGTCCTATACCCAGTACCAAGGGCGCGAAGATAGTGCTGGTAGCGGACATCATGTCGGTAAGGGAGCGCATCCGGTTCACCACCTCTTCCTTGGAAGCCTTCCTCTGATGCAGGTTCTTCCCCAGCCTTATGCAGAGTATCCCCGCCTGGGAGGCATCCTTGGCCGTCGCCATGAAAACGGCACGGTATATACTGGCGGTGTTGGAGATCTCCGAGAAAGCCTTAGAAACCGTCTCCGAGACCTCCATCCGGGTACAACGCAGGTAATGCAACATCCTGTCTGTGGCCTCCCTTGCAGCCCGGTTGCTGGGAAGGGAGTCCTCGAGTGCCGCCTCGAGTCCTTTGCCGGAACGAAGATGGTTGCCCAGATTCAGCAGGTTGCTACCCATCTCCTCCTCGCCGGCCTTTAACACATTCCTCCTCTCCATCGCGCCGTCCAATCTCCAGCGGACGTATAGACAGATGGGCAGGCAGCCCACTCCCAGGGCTAAGATAGGAGATGCTCCCAGGACGGCGAGTACTGCCGTTGAGGGGATACTCGCGATGATGATGACCAGGTACGATGAAGGGTATGAGATTTCCAGTGGGAGGGGGTTCCTCCTGAGTACGCTCCTCATGTAAAAAGCGACACCCAGTGGCAGCAGTAGCATGCCCGCTATGGCAAGATGTCCATACCCTCCACCCATCCCGATGTTTTGACCGATTGACATGAGCGGTAGCAATGAGACGCAGATCAGGGGCAGAATGATGCCGGCGGCGAAAACGGTCATCGCCGGGACGTTCAGCGAAGCCACGAACCTCTCCAAGGAGGAACGCATTCCTTCGATGATGATACGATTGGCCTCCTCCACCATCTCCGTCCTCTCCTCAATGCTACGGGCATCCGATGCCGCCACCAACAACTGCATCGACAATGACAGCGGCGAACCGTCATTGAACTCAGGATCGGATGTCAATGCCTCCCGTACCGAAGCATTACGGCGTGTCCCGACATCCCATAGAATGTTGCGGAAATGATCCGCCGCCGCCCCCACGCCATCGGATATGAAGCCCACAGCGGTCTCCAGGGAGTCCCCGCTGTGCAGGGAGACGGACATCAAGGCGATGATCTCAGGCCCCTCCCTCCCCAAATCCACTTCGACGCCCTTGTTCTTGCCGATCTCCTTGTTCAGCGAAGAGATGACGAAGGGCAGCACCAGCAAAGCGGGTATCGACAACAGGGCGGTCCGCACACCGAGGGACAGGTACAGAACAACGAAGAGCAGGATTGAAAGTACGGCGGTGACCACATGTCCATTACCGCCAACGAAACGATGGGCGGCGGGTTCAATCAACACCACGCCTCCTGCGGTACATATCCTCGAAGGATTTGGATACCTCTTCGGGATCCATATCGGCTCTGGACATGCATTCGGAAAGATGGTCGTTGGCGAGGCGGATCCAGGCCGGGTCCAGGGACTCTTCGTCATCACGCCCCATCTCCTCCAGGAAGGATCTCATGTCCCTGCGGGCCTTGAGATTCCCCATGACCTCTTCCCCGGTCATTTCCCATGCCGAAGCGATCCTGGAAACAGTCCTTGAACCAAGGATGTCCGGGGCCCAATCACCGTTGACGATCAAAGACCGGAACTCTCCCGGTCTTTCCCCTATCTCGGAGATCTCCCTGATGCCCCTCCTCATCCTCTGTGAGCCCCGGGGACGGTTGAGTCCCAATGATATTATGGCATCGGTGGCCATGAACGCCTCGGGGCTGACGCCGATGTCGTGCACCACCCTCTCATAAAGGGAAAGTGCCGATTCACCGTGCATCGTGCCCAATACCGTGCTTCCCGCCCGACCGGTACGCATGCCCTCATAGAGCATGGACACCTCCTCGCCCCTGACCTCTCCCATCACCAATGCCGATTCACCCATCCGTAATGACAGCCGTAACGCGTCCCGTGAACGTTCGTTGGACTCGCCGTTACGGTCGTCAGCGAGTATGGATTGGACCTTGTAACCCATGCTCTGCATGGTTTCCACCGGTAGTTCCCTCGTGTCCTCGAGAGTCAGGACCCTCTGTGACAGAGGGAACTCGAAAAGACAGGCTGAGAGTAGGGAACTCTTACCGGCGCCGCGGGGACCGCAGATCATCATCGTGGAGCGGCCGTCGACCATCAGGGATATGAGTGCCGCCGTCTCCGCACTTAAAGTGCCGTTCCTCATCATCCGGGTCAATGTCCAAGGTCGGGATGAGTGGCGACGAAGTGCCAGGGCGGTACCGGCCGGACTCAGGGGCCTACCGACGGCGGTGGCCCTGGCGCCTTTGAAACCCATGTCACATTCCAATGTGGGATGTGTCTCGGAGAAAGGCAGTCCCGATACACGGCAGAGCCGGGAGACCAAATGGTCCATCTCCACTGGTTCCAGCATGATGTTGCTACGGCATCTGACCACAGAGTTGAAGCCGCTGATGCCGTTGACGGTGACATGCACCCGGTTACGGTCACAAGGCGCATCCACATAGACATCCTCGATATGGGGATCTTCCAGGAGGGTTTCCAATATCCCATAGCCTACTGTGTACCTGACGGCGAGGGAGCATATCCTCTCCTCATCGGCCACGGCTCGGCCTGAATCCTTGTTGGCACGGACTCCCAGACGGTTCAAGGCCTCCCGCGCTTTGGAATGGATATAACCACGGTCAGGTCGTATCCCCGGCCCCGGGGGGCGGGATGACACTTCGTCGATGACCTTTCTCAACAATTCCGAATCACGCCGTTCCAATCGGTACTCGTCCGGTATCATGACGTAATCCACCTGACCGTCAGCGGAATTGCGGATGCTAACTTTGGCTCCGGGGATCTCATACTGCTCCACCTCCTCCCCCAGCCCCGTCCCTATAAGCCATGCCTCGGAGAAGGAGGGCTTCTCGCGCATGTTGGAGCCGATAAGTCGGGTCAGGCTGGAGAGGATAGGGGCTCGGACCTCTTCATTCTCACGCAGTATCCTCATCCTGTCACCTCGTACGGCTGAAGGCTAGATAACTCGCTCTCTGGACTCCGGCCTTGTGTATCATTATCGATCTGTCCAGGGCGTTCTGTGTCTTTTCCAGGCAGTTCGCACATCCACGTCTCATTTTGCTAGGGGCTGAGGCAATCGATGGGATATCGGGAAAGCCCTCCCACGCCTGTTCCATCATCGATGCTGACGATGATGCGCATGATCCACAATGTCTCCTTACGGGATCCTCTAACGAGGCGATGACGGATAGACAGAGCGCAAGGTCCTTGAGAACACTCACGGCATCTCCGCTTATGACGCGGTCATCGTATTGTCTGACCATCACCCTCTCCGTGGCAGGATGATCGATCAGCAGGAAACATATGCAGCGCATACAGGAGGGGTCAGAGGGGAGGGATGGTCCTTGACAGGCGATGCAATCGATCCTCAGGGCATCCCCCATGGTGCGATGGGGAGGTTTGATGCGGTCGGGGCCTCTGGAGAGCAGCTTCACGTTATCATCAGTTGCAGCGACATTTAAGTTCGGGAAGGCTGGATGTAGACTACATCCGATATGGTTAAGAGAACATCGTACCTTGCAGTGATGTGGAACTACTGATGCCCGCCGGGTCCGTGGAGGCACTTTCCGCCGCCGTCTCCGGTGGTGCTGACGCCGTGTATCTGGGGGGAAAGCGTTTCGGGGCACGCAGCTTCGCCTCCAACTTCAGCGATGATGAGCTGGCAGGAGCCATATCATATCTTCACGACAAAGATGTGAAGGGTTACGTAACCGTGAACACACTGGTGAAAGACTCGGAGATGGACGAGGCCCTACAGTTCATAGCCATGCTGGAGGATATGGGGGCGGACGCGGTCATCATCCAGGACAAGGGTCTTCTGGAGGAGTTGCAGGATTTCAAAATCCCCCTGCATGCCTCCACACAGATGGGGCTGCACAACGCGGAAGGTCTGGAATGGGCCCGTGGGAAGGGCATAAGCCGGGCCATACTGGCCCGTGAACTATCCATCGAGGAGATAGAGGATGTATCATCCCGGTCCAGCATGGAGCTGGAGGTGTTCGTTCACGGTGCCCTCTGTTATTCCGTCTCGGGACAATGTCTGTTCTCCAGCATGCTCGGGGGCCGGTCCGGTAATCGCGGTTCATGCGCCCAGCCCTGCCGAAAGGTGTACTCCTCATCCCAAGGAAAGGGATACATGCTTTCGACCGCCGACATGGAATGTCTGGATCTGCTCCCTCGGCTCAGGGATGCCGGTGTTGCTTCGGTGAAGGTCGAGGGTAGGATGCGGAGTCCTCTTTATGTCCACTTGGTTGCCAGGGCCTACTCACGCGCACTGAGGGGTGATGAGGACTCCGTGAGTGAAAGGGACCGGGAACTCATAAGGACGGCCTTCAACCGCGGACACAGCACGGGACACACGGAGAAAAGGGAGGTGAGGCAGACCTCTTTCGCCGACAACCGCGGTCTTCCCTTGGGGGAGATGACCTTCAAGGATTCCCGACTGGTTCATCGCAGCGGTTCGAGGAAGTTGCATCCCGGTGACGGCATAACCCTCTACGGCCGAGGCAAGGCAGGAGGCTTCAAGGTAACCGACGCCGATGACATCATCGTGCCTTTCGCGTTAGCCGACGGCACCTATGACGCTTACAGAAGCAGTGACTGGGAGTTCGCCTCGATACTGGCCTCTATCCCCGCTTTGGTTATGGACGGTAAGGCTCCGGCGCGCCGTAGTTTGGAATCGACGGCAAAAGGGATCAAACGCCGTCCGGTCCGTGGAGAACTCTCCGTCTATCTGAGCTCCCTGAGGACACTGGAGGCTGTCATCGGTCTCTGCGACCGCGTCTACTTCGAGGACAATAGACATCTGGCGGAAGCAACGGCCATATGTGCGGATGCAGGGGTCGAGGTCGTGGCCATCATGCCGCGTTTCACTCCCCGGATGCCGGAAATGCCCGAACTGCCTCTGATGGTCCATGACCCGGGGCAGGCATCGGCCTTTGCAGGGCGAAGGATATATGGATCCCATCATCTCAATCTCTTCAACTCCAGCAATCCCGTTGAGATGTTTCAGCAGACCATATCCCCCGAGCTGAGCGCGGCCGAGGTCTCTATGTTGACATCCGGGTTCAGGGGGCGGTTGGAGATGATGGTGTTCGGAAGGACCGAGCTCATGGTGGCGCGGGACCCCACGCTGGAGGAGGGGAGTTTGATGGATGGGAAAGGATATCGCTTCCCTATAAACAAGGACCGAGGGGGGATGGTACGTATCCTCAATTCCGCCGACACCGTGCTATTGGAACATCTTGATGACCTCGATGCCATGGGCATAGAGTCACACGGGATAGACCTGCGGAGGCGGCCGGCCGATCTTTCCCGCTCCGTAATGGAGATCTTCTCCCAGAGGGATTTGGACCGTCGTAGGGAATTGCGTAAGGCCTGCGGAAAAGTGACCTACGGTCATTTCAATAGAGGGGTGTAGACTGTATGCAGCCCGTTGTGTTTTGAACCTCGCAACCTCTCAAAATCCAATGATGGAAGGAAATGCCGCCGAAGCCGGTTTCATGAGTGCCATGTTGGCAGTCCTGGTGGTCTGTATGGGCAGCATGTTCCTCATACAGGCCATTCCCGACGCCAATCTCTCGGAGGACAGCCCTGACGTGGAGGATCTCTGGGCACTCGTGGACGCTGCGGTGGTCAGCGGGGAACGACCTGACATCAAAGAACTGTCGATGATACTGGAGGCCATGGTCGACCAGAAGGGTGTGAACGGCGTCTCCCTGGAGTTACGACCCGCACTGCCATTGATGGAACGTAAGACCATCAACGCCGGTATGATGGAGGGTTTGAGGGACAGTTCGGTCAGAACAATCCTTTTCGCAGAGGAGGGCGGGGAGAGGATCCCCTACTTTTTGACACTGGCGGTGTGGATCGATGTATGATCGGAGAGGTATCGCCAACATAACCGATGCCCTGTTGTTCATCATCATAATCACCGTGGTCGCATCCCTCCTGATCCCTTTCGGAAATGATGCGGAGGTCCATGAGGATATCGAGGAGGTCCACGATCTCCTACTGGCCACGGAGCTGAAGATCGACAGGTTCATCCCCGGCAGCTACGGGACGATGTCTCTTTATAAACTGCTTATACTGAGTCATTCTGATGACGAGATCCATGGCGCTGTCAAAGCCATGTGCGAGGATCTCCTGGACTCCTTGACGCCTAAAGGTTACCATGTCAGTTGGACGGTGGAAAGCGGTGAGGAGCAACACCTTATCGGAGTGGAAACGGACAACGTGCACATAACCAGTGTCCGGGACATCTCGGATGACGGAGGCATCATTACCTCCAAGTTGACCCTGTCGCTGCTCTAGGCGCCGAACTTCTCGGACCGGTTGGCCATGTCCATGACTATGGGCAAAAGGTCCTTGCCCCTTATCCTGCCCAGCCTCCCCTCGCCGCAATCGGCCTCATTGAAGGCCGTACAG
>PWJQ01000061.1 GCA_003560875.1 Methanomassiliicoccaceae archaeon | reverse complement strand
TTCGACACCAATGAGAACCTCATCTTCGAAGGCACCGACGTGAGCGGCGCCTACGTCGGCAGGTTCTCCGCCGACCGCATCACCATCGACTCGTTCCGCGGCCCCGACTCCGCGCTCAGGTCGCTCAAGGACCTGGCCCGCAGCCGCCGCGTGCCCATCAACGACCCCGTCGATCCCGAGGTCGAGGATTGGGACATATGGGAGTTCTACCGCAAGACCCACCCCGGTGAGTCCTAGGCCTCCCGCTCCAGTATCATCTCCGCCACCCTGCGTCCGGACAGCAGCATCCCTCCGAATATCGGTCCCATGCGCGGTGCGCCCATGACGGCGTTGCAGGCCATGCCGGTGACGTAGAGGCGGGGGTACACCTCGACGGTGTTCTCCACCGTCAGCTTCTCGGCCACGTCGCACCACAATGAGCGCTCCCCCTCCACCTTCCCGCTGGGGGTGTTGAGGCGGCCCACCTTCCTCTCCACGACCCTGACCACCTCGCAGTCGTGGCCGGTGCCGTCGATGACGTATTTCGACCGCACCATGACCGGGTCGACATGCAGACCGGCCACATCGACGGCCGACCAGTTGATGACCACTCCATCCACCCGGTCATCGCGGATGACGACGTCCTCCACCGTCATGGCGTTGAACATCCTGGCACCGGCGGAGACGGCGGCGGCTATCAGTTTGGCGGTAGCCTCAACGGAGTCGGCGGTGTGGTAGCCGTCGCCCTCGTCGGTGACCCTGACCCCGGCGTCCACCAGCTCCTGCCGCCCCTCATCCTGGACGACGATTACCGGGAAGTTCATCCCGCCTCCCCACATGCCTCCGCCGGGGGATAGTTTGCGTTCGAAGATGACCGTCCGCAGACCTCCCTCGGCCAGATGCCGGGCGGCGACCAGTGCCGACGGTCCGCCGCCGACAACGACCACATCGGTGTCCAAGGACTCGGAGAACTCCCTGTGGAACCTGTCCAATATCTTGCGTGTAACCTTGACCTCATCCAACGTCATCTAGTGTCACTCCTTGACACGGTAGACTTCAACCCCTAGAAAAATCCTATCGTCCGTTCGACCTAACGGGACTTAAACCCTTAAATATCGTTAACTCGATTGCATTCCGATGAAGATACCCTGCGAACTCATCGTGTGGTATGTGCTTCCCACGATCCGACGGGAGCTCGCCCGGGAACTGGTCGAATTCCATTCCATGACTCAGGCGGAGGTAGCGAGGCGCTTCGGAGTGACCGATGCCGCCATCTCCCAGTACCTTAAGAAGAAACGGGGCGCCAACCCGGAGATGGAACAGGGCGTGGGATACGAAGAGTTCAAGGAGGAGATCTCCCGGTCCGCGGCCCTCATCATGGGCGGGGACGCCGACATCGTTTCCGAGACCTGCCGGATCTGCGGCGTGGTCAAGGAGAGCGGCATGCTCTCACGCATATACGAGGTACAGCTGGGCTACCGCCCACCGTCCTGTGTGTGCCCCAAGGAGCGTTGATCCCCCACCATCTGGAACAGGAACTCTTGGGCATATCCCGCCCCGTCGCCGAAGCGTGAGCGGCCGAACTCTGAAAGCTTGCGGTACACACCGTCCACCCCATAGTGGTCCTTGAGGCAGCGTTTTATACGCGCATCCACTGGAAAGGCCTCGAGGTGGTCCATGGCGAACAGTGACACACAGTCCGCCACCTTGTCCCCCACTCCCTCGATGCCCTTCAGCTTCGCCACGCACTCCTCGTATCCCAGGTGGCGGAGGCCATCGATGCATATCTCGCCCTCCGTGACCCTGCGGGCCAGTTCGACGAGGCGTCCGCAGCGGTAACCGAGCCGGCATCCTTCCAACCTCTCCTCATCGTCCAGTATCTGTTCCGGCCGCGGGAAGGCATGGCCGCCGTCGATGGGATCGCCGAACTCCTGACAGACGCTCTCCACCATGGAGCCGATGCGGGCGACGTTGGCGTTGGTGGCGAGAAGATAGGTCGCCAGACATTCCCAGGGGTCCTGACGCAGAAGACGCAGCCCCTTGTACCGCTCCACCAGCTCACGCATCAGCGGGTCCGCCCCGGAGATGTCCGCGTATATCGATTCGACATCGTCATCGATGCGCAGATAGGCCGCCAGTCGCGATGCGGGGACGTTCTTGAAGTACACGCCCCCCTCCCCCTGCCGCAGGGTCACGACACGGTCGCCGAGCACCCCTCGCCATTCATCACCATGCTTGCGCCAGCGATGCGCCTGTCCGCATCCCAATGTCAGGTCCAGGTCCAGAGGGGCTATAGATAGGAAACCGGTCATCTAGAGCCCCCGTGAATCCGGGAAAGGCCTGGTTCCGTCCATGTCCCCTACTTGGTCCAGTCGGTTAAATAGATTGTGCGAAGCGTTAAATCCTCCCAAGCGGTGGTTCAGGATATGGTTCATGTCGGTACGGCGGGACAGCCCCCTGGCAGCCGGGGCCCGGTGGATGCCCTGCGGCGTTTGGAAGCGGCGGGCCTCGACGCCATGGAGGTCCAGTTCGTGAGGCAGGTCTCCATGCCCCTCGACAGGGCGAGGGAGACGGGGGAGGAGGCGGCGAGACTGGGGATCCGGCTGAGCGCCCATGCCCCCTATTACATCAACTTCAACTCCGACAAGGAAGGCGTGCGTCAACGTTCGGTCGCCTGGGCCTTCGAGACCCTCCGCCGCACCGACGCCATGGGCGCCGTCGTGGCGGTGGTCCACGCCGCCTCCTACGGTAGCCGTCCCGAGGATGCGACCGCCGCGGTCGTCGACGGCCTCGGGGAGGTGAGGTCGCTGATGGACGAGGCGGGTGTCGAAGCGTTGATCGGCCTGGAGACCATGGGCAAGAAGGGCAGCTGGGGGACCATGGATGAGATATCTGCGGTGTGCGGGAGGGTCGAGGGCACCGTCCCGGTGCTGGATTTCGCCCACCTGCACGCCCGTTCCGGCGGCGCACTCCGCTCCGAGGACGACTTCCTCTCTCTGATAGAGGCGTCAAGGGACATCTCCGGACGGGACCCGCACTGTCACTGTTCCGGTGTGGAGTATGGCGAGAAGGGGGAGAGGAGGCATCTGCCCCTGGAGTCCCAGGAGCCGGACTACCGGCTCCTAGCATCCCTTTCCCGGGAACTCGGCGATGATGCGGTACTGATAGTGGAATCGCCCCGGCCCCTTGACGATGCCATCATGCTCAAGGGCGCGATGGGCATGTGAACATTTTTTTAACCACAGCACGATAGCTGCCGTCAAGGTGCTATGATGGCGGATGAACCGTGTCCTGACTGCATTACAACAACCCCCGGTGAGGACTGTCCCAGCTGCGGGACACTGGTGACGGTGTCCTCGGAGGATATGCAATGCCCGGTCTGCTCCAACACCATACCGTCTGAGGCAGAGGCCTGCCCCCATTGCGGCACCGAGTTCGAGTGGTACGACGATCTGGAGGAGACCGGTCTCCTCTGTCCGGATTGCTCCACACCCATCCTCGTCGGTCAGAGCTCCTGCTCCAACTGCGGCGTGGAGTTCGTCTTCGAGGAGGACGTCGAAGAGCCCGAGGTCGAAGAGGTCGCCGACAAAGGCAAGGACAAGAAGGACAAGGGCTTGGAGAAGAAGGACAAGAAGGAGAAGAAGGAGAAGAGAAAGGACAGGGGCAAGGACAAGAAGGAGACCGTCGCGGCGGAGGAGCCACCCCCGGAGGTCGAAAAACCCCAACTCGTTCCTGAGCCGATATACTCACCGTCCGATGAGATCGATGATGAGATGGACCTCGATGCCGAGATCGAGCGCATCGAGGCCGAGGAGTCCGTCCTCTCCCAGGCGACGGATGCGGAACTCACTCCCGAAGAGATAGAGGAGATGTTCGACCGGTCCATGAAGGAGATGGGCAACCCCTATGACGTCAAGAACCCCACCTCCGAGTACAGTCAGACCATCGAGCCCGTGATGCAGAGGATGGAACTGGCGAAATCGTTGGGAGCCATCACCGATGAGGCCGACCGCCTTCTTGACAACACGTATATACTGGCGAAAAAACGCGACTTCCCCGCTGCGCTGCGGGTTGCCTGGGAGGCCTCACAGGAGCTGGAGAATCAGATAGAGGACGCCCTCTTCTACCGCCAGTTCGAGATACGCGAGAGCCTGCGACACGTCAGTCAGGAGACCGCCGAGGAGGTCCGCGGGCTGTTGCAGCAGATGGTCCAGGCGCAGGCCGGAAACGACCAGGCCAAAGCGGTGGAGTTGCTCTCATCGGCCGCGGACTCCATAACCAAGGAGCGCCCGGAGTTCAAGAGCGCGGAGGAGAAGTGTCTCAACCTCTCCCGCCGGGTCGCCACCGCCGAGAAGTTCCTGGTGGACACCCGCGAGGTCCGTGAGCTGATGGCCCATTCCCGCGACTACGCCCGCCGCGGCGACTGGAAGAGCGCCACGCAGGTCTGCGAAGGTGCCTTGGCCCGCCTCGACCCGGTTATAACAAGGGTGGCGGAGCAGGAGCTCGACGTCGTCAAGGCGCAGATGATGGACCTCAAGCGCGGCAACCAGGCCAGCGAGGAGATGATGGCCGCCGCCAAGGATGCCAAGGATTTCCTGGACAACGGGGAGGCCATGCCGGCACTGGAGCACATTTTCCGTATCAAACGGGAGATGCCCAAGGACGCATGACAAGCTTTTTAACGTCCATCGGTTTCCCCTGCTCATAGGCCACTGTGGCTCAGCCTGGTAGAGCGACAGATTCGTAATCTGTTGGTCGAGGGTTCGAATCCCTCCAGTGGCTCCATCACTTCTTCAGGTAGTCCTTCAGGATCTTGATGGCGCA
>PWJQ01000029.1 GCA_003560875.1 Methanomassiliicoccaceae archaeon | reverse complement strand
GCCATATCAAAAAACTGAAGTCCCTGGACATACTGGAGTCTCTGGATGTGGAGGTCGACGGCCAGCAAAAGAAGGGATACCGCATACGCTACGGCGACCTCTCCAAGGCCTGGAGCTTCACCGAGGCTAACGTAACAATGGCCATGGATAACTACAAGCGAACGGCCAGACACCTTCAGGAACTCGCCCGTACCCGGGAGGATTGATGTTGCGAAGTCGACCTCGTCACGCGCCAGAGCACAATAGGAGGGCATGTGTGTCCGTAAATTCGCATTCAATACGTACCCACGATTCTTCCTGCGTGTCAGAGAGGAATCCCGCGGACAACGACATAATCACGGAGGGCGGGAGTGAGGGTTTCTCCTCACCCGCGTATCGGAGATGAATCCCGAGAAAGAGTTCCTCCGTCGTGTGATAGCCGACATCACGGAGGGCAGGGTGGACCGCGACGGCCTGCAGAATTTCAAGCTCAAACTCTGCCGGGAGCTGAGCATGGGCCGTGTGCCGGCCAACTCCGAGATACTCGAAGCGTTGAACGATGAACAACGCAAGGAGTTTGCACCGCTGTTGATGAACAAGCCCGTCCGCACCCTGAGCGGGGTGGCCGTGGTGGCCGTCATGACATCTCCCCATCCCTGTCCGCACGGGCGTTGCGCGTTCTGCCCCGGAGGGGTCCAAGGTGGTTCCCCGCAGTCATACACCGGCAAGGAGCCCGCCGCCCGCCGCGGTGCCCGTAATGAGTTCGACGCCTTCCGGCAGGTGACCGACCGTCTCGACCAGCTGCATCGGATCGGGCACGTCACCGACAAGGTGGACCTGATCATCATGGGAGGTACGTTCACATCGCGGGAGCCCTCCTATCAGGAGACGTTCGTCAAGGGATGCTTCGACGCCATGAACCGGAACCCATCGCCCACTCTCAAGGAGGCGCAGGAACTCAACGAATCCGCCCCTCACCGTTGCATCGGCATCACCCTCGAGACCCGTCCTGACATATTCGACGACGACCAGGTCAGACGTTCCCTCGAACTGGGCGCTACCCGTGTGGAGTTGGGGGTGCAGATACTCGACGATGACATATTGGCGGCGATGGACCGCGGTCACGGCATAGATGCCGTGCGTGACGCCACACGTCGCGCCAAGGAGGCGGGACTCAAGGTGAGCTACCATCTCATGCCCGGTCTTCCCGGTAGCGATGCGGAAAAGGACCTCAACAGTCTGCGCCGCGTGTTCGACGACCCCGATTTCCGGCCTGACATGCTGAAACTGTATCCGACCCTGGTGGTCAAAGGCACGCCCCTCCATGAGATGTGGGAGCAAGGTCTCTACGCTCCCTACGACGTCGAGCAGGGCGTGTCGTTGGTGGCCGACATGAAGGCCTCGGTGCCCCCTTACGTCCGCATACAGAGGATCCAAAGGGACATCCCTGCACCTGAGATAGAGGCGGGCATCAAGAAGGGCGACCTCCGTGAGCTGGCCAAACTGAGGCTGAGGGAGACCGACCGTTCCTGCGCCTGCATCCGATGCCGCGAGGTAGGTCAGCGAGGCCTGGAGTACGACCCGGCCAAACCCTTGGAGGAGGTGCGTCATGTGTATGAGGCGTCCGGAGGACAGGAGCACTTCATCAGTCTCGATCAGGAGGGCTCGCTGATAGGTTACGTCAGATTGAGGATCAACTCCGACGGCACGGCGGCCGTGCGCGAACTGAAGGTCTTCGGACGCAGCTCCCCTCTGGGCGACCGCGGCGAATGGCAGCACCGTGGCTTCGGCCACCGCCTGCTGCGAGAGGCGGAGGAAACGGCGCTCGCCAACGGCGCGTCCACGATCCGCGTTACCAGCGGTGTGGGGGTGAGACCCTACTATGCGGCCGCAGGATATTCGCGCGAAGGGTCGTACATGGTACGGAAACTGGACTAGTCGAAGTCCATCACCAGTACGTCCTTGAGGGATTTCATCTCCGTGAAGGGAACCATCACCCGCCCCTGCTCATCAACGCCGAGGAAACTCCTGCCGTCGCCGTCGGGCATCACGAGTACGAACTCTATCTCCCCCGTCACGTGGTCTATCAGCAGGTCATCGATGGTCCCCACCATGGAACCGTCGCTGGTCATCATCCTCTTTCCCAGAAGCTCGGTCATGAACCTCCTCATCACACATCCCGTTGCAAAATCCGCTTAGGTCATATTAATGGATGCGCATCACTGGTACTGGGGCATGTCGCCCCAACCCGCTTTCCGGCGGCGCAGGTCCTTGCCGATACGGAGGTAACGGTCCACGGTATTCGGGTCGGCGGAGGGGGCCATCCCTTCCAGGGCGGTGAGGAAATGGCTCTGGAGGACCTTCTCCGCGTCAGCATCCCCACGGAAAGCGTTGAGTCCCGCCTCCCGGCAGAGGTTCTCCAGGTCGGCCCCCACGAAGCCCTCGGTCATGGATACCAACTTGGGAAGGTCGACATCCTCCCCCAGAGGCATTACGGAGCTATGCACCTTGAGGATGCTGAGGCGGGCATCGCGGTCCGGTGCCGGAACGAGGACGATCTTGTCGAAACGTCCTGGCCTCAGTAAGGCCGGGTCTATTATGTCCGGGCGGTTGGTGGCCGCCACCACCGCCACGTTCTGCAGACTCTCTAGACCATCCATGGAGGTGAGCAATTGGTTCACAATACGTTCCCCGGTCTTCTCGTCCCCGCCTCTGAGCGGGGCTATGGAGTCTATCTCATCGAAGAATATGATGCAGGGGGCCATCTGTTTGGCCTTTTTGAATATCTGACGGACGGCCTTCTCACTCTCACCGACCCATTTGCTGACGATCTCCGGCCCGCTGATGCTTATGAAATTGGCGCCGGACTCGTTCGCCAAGGCCTTGGCAATCAAGGTCTTGCCCGTGCCCGGTGGACCGTAGAGCAGCATCCCTTTGGCAGCTCTGATTCCCAACCTCTCGAAGGCCTTTGGATCCTCGGAGGGGACGAGGAACTCCATTATCTCCTTCTTCAGTTCATCAAGGCCGCCGATGCGGTCCCAGCTGACCTTCGGTATCTCCACCATAACCTCCCTCATGCCGGAGGGCTCCACCTCCGCCATCGCCTGGCGGAAGTCGTTCATCTCCACCCTCATCCCCTCCACCAGCTGCGCCGGCAGTGAACCGTCCAGGTCGAGTTCGGGCATGTGGCGTGAAAGGCAGGCCATGGCCGCCTCTCTGCATAATGATGCCAGGTCTGCCCCCACGAAACCCTGCGTTGCCGAAGCGACCTCATCCAGGTCCACGTCCTCGTGCAAAGGCATACCGCGGGTGTGTATCGCCAGGACCTCCCTGCGACCCATCCGTGACGGGACGCCGATCTCTATCTCTCGGTCGAAACGTCCTGGCCTCCGCAGGGCGGGGTCTATGGAGGACTCCATGTTGGTGGCCCCGATGACCACCACCTCCCCCCGGCCGTCAAGGCCGTCCATCAATGTGAGGAGCTGAGCAACGACCCGCCTCTCCACCTCGCCGTTGACTGCGGAGCGGTCGGGTGCTATGGAGTCTATCTCATCGATGAAGAGTATACTGGGAGCGCCCTGCTCCGCCTGTTGGAAGACCTGACGCAACCTCTCCTCGCTCTCGCCGTAGTAACGGCTCATGATCTCCGGCCCCTGTATGGAGTAGAAGCTGGCGCCGGATTCGTTCGCCAGGGCCTTGGCGATGAGTGTCTTGCCCGTCCCCGGGGGGCCGTAGAGCAGGACTCCTTTGGGCGGTGCTATGCCCAGGCGGTCGAAGAGTTCGGGATGCTTCAGGGGAAGCTCGATCATCTCCCTCACCCTCTTCAACTCCCCGTCGAGTCCACCGACGTCGTCGTATGTGGTGTTCCAGGCCGGTCCGGTCTTCGCCTCCTCCCGCTCCTCCCTCAGGACCAACTCGGTACCCGGAACGACCATCACGGGGCCGTTGGGAACGGTGCCCACGACCGTGAACGGTGATTTACCGCCCATGAGGGCGATGTTCGGTATGACTATGTCATTGCCGCTGATCAGAGGGCGGTTCACAAGCCCGCGCAGGAAAAGCTGTTCGGCACCATCACCGAAACTGACCCTCTTGCCCGTGGGTATGTTGGGCGCCAGGATCACCTTTTCAGCAGGCACGGGGTCGATCCTCCTCACTCTCACGGTCTGATCGACCGACACTCCGGCGTTGGTCCTGGTGAGGCCGTCTATGCGGATCATCCCCCGCCCCTCGTCCTCGGGAAGGCCGCGGAAGACCTTGGCCACGGTGGTCTTCTTTCCGACGATCTCTATGCTATCGCCGGCCTCGACGTTCAATGCCCTTCTGGCCTGTAAGTCGAGACGCGCCCGGCCCAGCCCCGCCTCCGCCTGGCGGTGAGCCATGGCGACCTTGAGGTCCACCGTGTCTCCCATGCAGGATGATATGCTCAGCAGAGTAATAGACTGTTTCCATGGTCCGTGGACGTCCGCCCGCATGGGTGAACAGCCGACCATAAGACAGATTTTTACATTCTGAAAGCATGTGATGGATTCAACCTAGGTCGGCAGGAGCCGATTCCAGACATGGGGGGCATTGAATAAATGAGGGCGGCGATAGAGGGCATAAGAAGATGGTTAGGGGATGGCACAGCAAGTCGTAGGGTTGTCGCACTTTTCACTTTCGCACTTATTTTCTACGCTCTGCTTATGGCCGCGATGTTGGCGACCGACTTCGGATCAGCGTTCGTTCACGACCTATCGGACGAGGCGGTGCAGACCCATCCCGACATACCGTTCTACCAGGAGAGGACCGAGGGCATACTGGAAGGACAGATACCCTATCTTGACTTCTATTCCGAGAGCCCGCCCCTGATAATGTACCTCATGCTACCGGCCGCCCTGATCGGGAACACCGTGGCGGCCTATGCGCTGATGTTCT
>PWJQ01000064.1 GCA_003560875.1 Methanomassiliicoccaceae archaeon | reverse complement strand
GTGGATGTTGTGACCACCGGTACCTTCGGGGCGATGTGCTCTTCAGGCGCCTTCCTGAACTTCGGCCATTCCGACCCGCCGATCAAGATGGGTAAGGTGTGGTTGAATGATGTTCCCGCTTACACCGGCATAGCCGCCGTGGACTGCTACATCGGTGCCACAGAGATGATGGAGGATGACGGCGATGATTACGGCGGGGCGCACGTCATAGAGGACCTCATAGCCGGCAAGGCCGTCAAGATGAGGGCCGAGTCCGACGGTACCGACTGCTATCCTCGTAAAGAGATAGAGAGCTACGTCTCATTGGACACCCTCAATGAGGCCTACATGTTCAACCCCCGTAACTCCTATCAGAACTATGCGGTCGGTGTCAACTCATCGAACAAGACCCTGTACACCTACATGGGCAAACTGCTGCCCCGTTTCGGAAACGCCACATACAGCTCAGCAGGTCAGCTGTCACCGCTGATGAACGACCCCCATTGTGAGACCATAGGCCTCGGTACGAGGATCTTCCTGGGAGGAGGGGAGGGGTACGTGTCCTGGCAAGGCACACAGTACAACACCGGCCATCCCGAGAAGAACGGTGTGCCCGTCGGGAACAGCCGTACACTGGCAGTCATCGGCGACCTGAAGGGTATGAGCACCGATTACATCCGCGCCCTCAGCGTCCACAACTACGGTATATCGATCGCAGTGGGCATAGGAGTCCCGATACCGATATTGAACGAGGACATCATGCGCGGATGTGCCGTCAAGGACGAGGACATATTCGCGCCGGTGATAGATTACTCCGTCCAATCCCGTCGCCGTAAGACGATGGCCGAGGTCAGCTATGCTGAGCTCCGGACCGGGAGCGTGGAACTGTTCGATCGCAAAGTGAAGACGTCATCACTGTCGTCATATCCCAAGGCCAAGGCCATCGCCACTGAACTCAAGCGTTGGATGGATGAGGGGGAGTTCGAGATGACACGCCCTGTGGCGCCGTTGCCATCATCCGGTAAGGTCAAGCCTCTCAACATATCAACCCGGGAGGAGTTGGAATGACCGTCCACCGCAAGTATCTCCTGGCCTACACACCCGAGAGTGCCAAACTGCCCTTGATAGCCGTCCTGGTGCAAAAATTCGGGATAATCCCCAACATCATGCAGGCCAAGGTCAACGAGAAGGGTGGCCGGCTGGTTCTGGACATCGAGGGGGACAAGGAGAGCCTGGAGAAGGCCAAGGCCTACATCCAGGAGCAGGGGATCGACATGAGGGAACTGGACAAGCATGTGTCCCGCGACGAGTGGAGATGCATCCACTGTGGCGCCTGTGTGTCCATCTGCCCCGCCGAGGCCTTCCATATCGACCCTGGAACCTACGAGGTGGTGTTCTCTCCCGAGAAATGCATAGCCTGCGAGGCATGCATAATAGCCTGCTCCCCCAAGGCGATGAAGCTGGAGCTATGGTGATACGGGAGCATTTCGAGGTCGCGGAGAGCGCACTGACGCTGCTGGCACGGAAAGAACTCGTTCCCTACGGTAAGGAAGCGGTCTTCCGGGCCCGGTCCAGCATCGAAACGGCCATCGCGGAGGACCCGTATTTCGCCACCAGCTTCGAGCCTCTGTGGACCGTATCGGATGACCGTGTGATAAACCGCATGTGCTCCGCCGCCATCGAGGCGGGTGTGGGGCCGATGGCTGCCGTGGCCGGTACGGTGGCGTGGGAGGCTGTCGATGCCATGGTCGCCCAAGGGGCCACCATGGCGCTCGCCGACAACGGCGGGGACATCGCCCTTGTTTCTGACCGTACGGTGACCATAGGCATCCATACCGGCGGCCCTCTGGCAGGGATAGGGTTTTCGATACCGCCGCAGGACAAGGTCATGGGGATCTGCAGCTCATCAGCAGATGTGGGCCCCTCCATCTCCCTGGGCAGGTCACGGATATGCACGGTGATATCGGCGGACGTGAGCCTCGCCGATGCCTGCGCCACCGCCCTCGGCAATATGGTCCAGAGCGATGACGAGACGCATCTCAAGGATTGCCTGGAACGCATTCTTTCGATAAAGGACGTCACCGGAGCGATGATAAACGCCGGAGGACACTTGGCCATGAAGGGGGATATACCGAGACTGATTAAGGTCGACGACCAGGACGAACTTATAACCAGACGCCTGCTCTGAAGTAGGGGCAATCCTTTTTTTAGGCGCATATTATATGGAACAACCGTGAGGACAAGGCAATGACCCTGCGAATGGCCGTACCGAACAAGGGAAGACTCAACGAGAGAGCCCTGGAGCTGTTGAGGAAATCAGGGCTGGAGATGGACATCAACTGGGGGAGGCGCCTGTATGCGTCTGTGGACAACCAGGATTTCGAGATAATGTTCGTCCGTGCCCAGGACATACCCCGGTTCATACACAGCGGGACGGTCGATGTCGGCATAACCGGTCTCGACCTGATACTGGAGGCCGACCTGGACGTGGAATGGGTCCTGGACCTGGACTTCGGACATTGCCGTCTCTCGGTCGCAGCCCCCGAGTCCCTGGGATTCAAGAGCGTCGAGGATATACCGGAGGGGGCGAAGGTCGCCACATCCTTCCCCAATCTGGCATGGCAGTTCTTCGCCAGTCGGGACAAGAATGTGGAGATAGTACGCATCTCGGGAGCAGCGGAGATAACCCCTCATATCGGTGTCGCGGATGTCATCGTCGACCTGGTATCCAGCGGATCCACCCTACGCACCAACCGTATGGTGGAGATAGACACCATCATGCGCTCCCAGGCCGTCGTGGTAGCCAACCCTGACAGCATGGAGTCCAAGGGCAAGGAGATTCTCGACCTGGCCTCATCGATCGAGAGCGTCCTCCTGGCGGAGAAGAAGAAGTACCTGATGGCGGATATAATGACCGAGTCCCTGCCAGAGGTGGAGAAGATGTTCCCGGGTATGGCGGGACCGACGGTGATGAACCTCGCTGGCCGTGATGACATGGTCGCCATACACGTGGTCATCGACAAGAGCGAGGTCTACGATGCGGTGAATGCGCTCAAGGCTATGGGCGCCAAGGGGATCCTTACTCTGCCCATCGATAGGCTGGTGCCATGATGGACCGGAGTTTCATGCGTGAATCCACGCGCCATTTCAAACCTTATTACAGTCCTACGTCGGACGGCTCCCTGCGATTGGACACCAACACCAACGTCCTAGGCCCTAACCCAGCGGCCATGGATGCTCTGTCGGACCTATCCGACATTGACATCAACCAATACCCCAACACCTATTCCGCCGACCTGAGAAGCGTGCTGGCGGAATTCTATGGCCTAGGGGCCGAGAACTTCGTCACCGGATCGGGATCGGACGAGATACTCGATGTCCTTTTCAAGACATTCACCGACAAGGGGGACAGGACCGTGGTGCCCTACCCCTCCTATTCGATATACGACTACTTCAGCGAACTGAACGGAGGCGTCCCGGTACCGGTCGACCTGGATGCGGATTTCCAGCTGGACGTCGGATCCATACTCGCTGCCGACGGTAAGATGATCGTCATCCCCAGCCCCAACAACCCCACTGGTAACTCGTTCCGTAGATCGGACCTCTTGGAGATAGTGGAGGGCACCGATGTGCCCGTGGTCATCGATGAGGCCTATGGGGAGTTCCATCATGAGAGCTTCATCCCCTCGGTGAGGAAATACGATAATCTCATCGTGACCCGGACATTCTCAAAGGCCTACGCCATGGCCGGCCTCAGGATAGGCTACTGCGTCTGTTCGCCCGAGATTGCGGACATGATGACCTGTATCCGCATACCCTATTCACTGAACATGTTGAGCGAAAAGGCGGCCGTGGCCGCCCTGGGTGACCAGGATTTCATAAGAAGGTCGGCGGACATGGTGGAACGGAACAGGCCGATGCTGGTCGAGGGCTTGGAGGCCTTGGGCTTCGAATGTTATCCCAGTGATGCCAACTTCGTCCTCGCCCGTTCGCCAATAGACCACAGGGAACTCGTCAAAGGACTGAAGGAAAGAGGCATCCTCATACGCGACTTCGGCCACCGACGGCTGTTGGAGAACTGTGTGCGTTTCACCATCGGAACCGATGAGATGAACATCAGGGTCATCGAGGCCTGTGAGGAGTTGACCCGATGAGTATGATTGTCTCCCTTGCGGACTATGGCGTCGGCAACCTCCATTCCATCCGGAAGGCACTGGAGATGTGTGATGCCGAGGTCCGTGTCGTGGATGACATGTCATTGTTGAGCGATTCTGATTGCATCGTGTTCCCCGGAGTGGGTGCTTTCAACCGCACCATGGAGAGGCTGATTCCTTACAAGGAGGCCATTGTAGAGAGCCTAAAGGCCGGCACGCCATGCCTGGGGATCTGCATCGGTATGCAGATACTGTTCAAGGGCAGCGACGAGGGAAACTCCCCCGGACTGGGATATATGAGCGGTAAGGTCGTTCCGTTGCAAGCCCGCAGTGTCCCCCACATGGGATGGAATGAAGTTTCGGGTGACGATCCGTTGCTAGAGGGTACCGAAGACCGCTTCTTCTATTTCGCCCATTCATTCCACGCCCAGCCAGAGGATGATGACCTGGTCGTGGCGGATACCGATTACGATATCGTCTTTCCCTCCATGTTCCGAAAGGGAAACACCTACGGCACACAGTTCCATCCGGAGAAGAGTAGTAAATCCGGCCTCGCCGTCATACGCAATTTCGTTGCGTTCGCGGAGGGCTGTCAATGATAATCATACCTGCAGTTGACATCATGGACCACAAGGTGGTGCAACTCGTCGGTGGCGTGCCAGGCACGGAGCTCTTCAGCCTTCCCGACCCTCTTCAGGTTGCTAGAGGGTGGATGGTGAAAGGGACGCCTGCTCTGCATGTGGTCGACCTTGATGGCGCGTTCGGGAAGGATGACAACCTCGGTAC
>PWJQ01000027.1 GCA_003560875.1 Methanomassiliicoccaceae archaeon | reverse complement strand
GTCTTGGCCCTGGCGAGGACGATCCTACTCTTCACGTCCATGACGATTGCATCGGTGTAGGATCCGCCGGCATCGATGCCTAGGGCCAATGTGCGACTCCCCTCTTGGTTCATCTTCTAGTTGAAAGGATTAGACCCTGAAATACCTTGTCAGAGCAACCCGTCCGATGGACGGTTCAACACTTAATTATAGGGCGGAGGTTGTTCTTAAAGAGACCAGATGGTGACCTGATGATAAAGAAAGTGGAGCAATTGGTGGAGAGCCTGAACAGCCGTTACAAAGAGAGGGAGGATGAGATATCCGGGGCGCTCCTGGCACTGCTCTCGGGAGAGCACGTCCTCTTCATAGGTCCCCCCGGTACTGCGAAGAGCATGCTGGCCAAGGACATATGCCGTTGTCTCGATCAGAGTAATTTTTATTACTACCTACTGACACGTTTCACGTCCCCGGAGGAGGTGTTCGGACCACTGTCGCTGGAGAGCCTCAAGGCCGATGAGTTCCTCCGTCGTACCGAAGGCTATCTGCCGGACTCCAACATCGCTTTCCTGGATGAGATATTCAAGGCCAACAGTTCAATCCTCAACAGCCTGCTGACGATACTCAACGAGAAGAAGTTCCATAACGGCAGGAAGGTCATGGACGTGCCCCTCTATTCTCTGTACGGAGCCTCCAACGAACTGCCGGAGGAGGATGAGGGCCTGCAAGCGTTGTACGACCGTTTCCTGTTCAGATATTATGTGGCGCCTATAGTCGGTGATGAAAATTTCACTTCCATACTATCCTCCAGCGACCAAGGCTTCGAACCGCCGGTGCAGATTTCCATGGACGACATATTGTCCAACAGGGAGAGCGCCCGTGGAATGGAGGTCGACGATGAGGTGTTGGCGACCATCCTCGCCATGCGTGAGGACTTCCGTCGTTCCGACCGATATGTGTCTGACCGCAGATGGAAGAAGACCGTGGACGTCATGAGGATAGCCGCTGCATCTTTGGGTAAGGAGAGGGTGGACATCAGTATGCTGCCCATACTGCAACATCTCCTATGGGACGTCCCGGATGAGAAGGAGTCCGTCCGCCGCGGCATCTTCGAGTCCTGTGTGTCCCATGGTGTAAACCTGACCAATCTGAGGAAGGAGGCCGAGGAACTGTTCAGACTCGCCGTCTCGTCCCGGAATCTGGTGGACGCCGACGCGCGCTTCCCCCGGGTGGTCTATTGCTACGACTGCAACAGCTCCTTCACCAACCTCGAGATCCTGAGGAAGCACCATTCCGCCCATCCCAAGCACAGTTACATGGATCCGTTCGATGATTCCCGCGGTCGTTCCAAGGGCTTCCGCAAGTACGGCTATGAGGAACTGATCAACATGCTGGAGAAGGAGCATGGATGGGAACTCACCGAGAAGACCGATTCCCCTCAAAGCCGGCTCTACCGGAAGGAGGTCCAGGACCTGCGCTCACGTCAGCAAGGGGCATTGAAAGGACATGACCAGGAGAGGGCATCGCTCCTCAAGGAACTGGAGGACAACATCTGGCTTTCCCAGAGGGACCGTAAGGACCTCCAACTGATATTCGATCACCGCATCGTCGTGCTGCAGGAGATAAACGTCCTGCTGGATGACATAGAGAAGGTGCTGGACTGACCATGGAGTACGATGGCGGTCTGAGGGTCAGCGCATCGGCCCTCATCGAGGCCCAGGAGATAAGGGACATAATCTCCCATCCGCGTCGTATTCCGAGGAAGAGACGTGAGGAGATCGCGCTGATAGCGGCCGAGGAACTCCTCGGGGAGCATGAGATAAAGGACCACCGCGGCTTCATAGAGGACTATGGGATACTGCTCAACCTCCTGGTCTCTCTGCGTTCATCGGAGAGATGGCAGAGACTGAAGGAGATCGCCGGGCATAACGACCTGATGCCCATAGTCATCATGAGGATGTTCCTTCCCTATGTCTTCGATGTCCTGGAGGGGAACATGGACCTCAAGACTGCGCTGCCGGAGGAGGTGGACAGGTTCTTCAAGGCCCAGGAGCAGCTCTGGGATGAGGATGTCGATGAGGACGAGAAGGAGAACGTGGATCCCAGTCAGGCCATTTTCGACGAGATAATGCGCGACTCCCTAAAGGGGAAGCTTTCAGAGATAAACATCAATCTGCAAGCGGACATCAAGGTGATGGAGCTCCTGAGCATGCTGTTCCCCGGGAAGGGTTTCGATTACACCGTGCGCGAGCTCCATCGGGAGTTCCTCGGTAACCTGGAGGAATACGCCGACCTGGTGAAGAGGAACGAGGACCTGCAGAGGATAGTGGACATAATCGGGCGGATGGAGTCCGAATTGGGTAGGAAGAAGGAGGCCAAGAGCACCGGTCATTCCGAATTCCACAGTCTGCGTTTGAGTAGCGACATCCATCGCATGCTGCCCAGTGAGCTAATGAACCTCATCGACTTGGATCTTGAACCGGTGTTCTACGCGAAATTCACCGAGAGCAAACTGATGACCTATCACCTCCGCGGACGGGACCAGGTCTCCGGACCGCCGCAGAACAAGAGAAAGGGCCCGGTCATCGCTCTGGTCGACACCTCGGGCTCGATGTTCGGGGAGCCGGAGGTGATCGCCAAGGCCGTCGTCCTGGCGATAGTGAGGAGGATGATACCTGAGAACCGGGATGTGAAGGTCATCCTATTCTCCACAAGGGCCACCGAGATAAGCCTAACCGACCGGAAGAAGATGGGCAAGGAGTTCTTGGATTTCCTCTCCTATACCTTCGGTGGTGGGACCGATTTCAACATCGCACTCCGTGAAGGTCTGCGCTCGTTGCGGGAGGGGGAATGGCAGGGTGCGGACCTGATGTTCATCTCCGACGGATATTCGGTACTGAACGACCCTGCACATATGGATGAGTGGAGCGTCCTCAAGAGTGCCAACGACGTCCGGGTGTACTCGATAATCATCAACAACGACAACGCAGGCGGTCTCCGTGAGATATCCGACCACGTCTACATCCTCGACGAGAAGACGATCGAGGAGAAGGGCGGCGAGTACGGGCGTCTCATCGGCGACCTGATCTGAAGGCCCCCATCTCATCCACCAGATGTGATGCCATTGAGGGACGGTTCCCGAGGTGGAGATGAGTATACGAAGCCAGGGTGTTGTTTTCGATCATACCGTCCATGCCGTCCTTGATGCCCCGTCCTCTCGCCATACGGTATGAGAACTGCACATCGCCCACTCTGTTCACATGTGAGTAATGGAACTCGTGTCCGCGGAAACCCTCCCCAGCGGAGACCAAAGGCCCATCCTTCTGCACATCGACCTGCACATAGCCCAATGCTTTCAGCTTGGTCGTCATACTGACCTCGGCATCAAAGATGCCGCACATGGTATGTTTTCGCCCCTCAAGGTCCGACATCCCCTGGGTGAGATACATCATCCCTCCACATTCGGCGTAAATAGGCATTCCTGCCGATGAGCATTCCCTCACCTCGGACATCAGGCCGTCGTTGTCCGCGAGGTCATGGGCGAACAACTCCGGGAATCCGCCGCCGAAGTACAGGCCATCGACATCTGGCAAGGAGTCTTTCAGAGGTGAGAACTCCACGATCTCCGCACCGCGGCTGGTGAGGATGTCCAGGTTGTCCTGGTAGTAGAAATTGAACGCGTCGTCCCTGGCGACTCCCAGTCTCACCGTGGCATCACGGTCGCCGAATATGCCGTCATCCTCTTTCTCATCGAGTTCGGGTGCCGATCTGGCTATGTCAACGAGAAGATCCATATCCAGATTGTCTTCGATCAAGCTTCTGATGGCATCGTAACGGCCCTCGGAGAACTGCTCCTTGGCAGGAATCAATCCCAGATGCCTGCTCTTCAGACCAATGTCCTCACTACGAGGGAGACCGCCGATGAATGGCACGTCACGAATGGAGTCTTTCACCATGGACTCGTGGTTCTTCGATCCCACCCTGTTGGCGATGACCCCTCCGATCTCAACGTCGGGGTCGTAGCGTTTGAAACCCTCCACGACCGCACCGACGCTGCGGGCCGATCCGGAGGCATCGGTGACCAGAACGACAGGTGCACCGATCACCTTCGACAGATGGGCGCTGCTGCCATCCTCGCTACGTCCGTCGACACCGTCATACATGCCCATGACTCCCTCGATCACAGAGACCCCTGAGCCGACGCAGGACCTCTGGAAGAGGCCCATGACCGCATCAGGGAACATCCAGGTGTCAAGATTACGACATTTTCGATCCAGCATCATGTCGTGATGCATGGGGTCAAGGAAGTCTGGTCCGGATTTGTACGGTTGCGGGTCCAAACCCATCTCCTTCAGCGCCAAGAGGATGCCTATAGTGACGGTAGACTTGCCGATACCCGAACGTTCGCCAGCTATGAGGACGCGCGGTGCCTTCATGAAGTTGGATAATTCATCCATCTAATAAAAAGTGTCCCGATTCATCTTCCGGACGTTGTTCCGGGGGACACTTATGACGAAACGGGCGCCATCGATGCCCTCTTCCCATATCTTTGCCTTGGATATCTCCAATATCTCCTTTGTCAGGAATAGGCCGAAACCACTAGTCCTACCGTAGCCGTTACGGAAGATGAGCTCCTTCTCATCGGAGGGGATGCCGGAACCATCATCCTCAATGGTAATGAAAAACTCATTACCGGAATCGAACCAGCCGGTCTTTATGGAGAGCCGTCTCGCACCCTCGGCGTGGGAACCCGTGTTGTGGATTATGTTGTAAACAGCCCGGCTGATCAAAGCATCGGCGTAGACCTCCACATCCTCAACGTCCATGTTGACGTCCATTTGTTGACCTATGTCCGCTTCTGTCAGGGCGCTTTGAAAGACATCCCGCAAAGGTATCCAATCCAATGATGTGCCCAGTCCCTTGTAGCTACGGTTGAAGTTAACGATACTTTCAGCCTTCAAACACCCGTCCAGGATCTTCTCCAGATACTTCC
>PWJQ01000067.1 GCA_003560875.1 Methanomassiliicoccaceae archaeon | reverse complement strand
TGGGCGACACGTCCTTGATGGACACCCCGGAGAGATGGGTGGGCAGGAGCATCGATGAGATCGTCGACTTCCGTTACAGCATGGTACGCGGTATGCACCGCATCGATGCCCGCGACTTCGCCTCCGGAGGTCGGATCGTGGATCAGGTCCAGGAGATGGCCCTGATGCGCGACCCCACCGAACTGGAGGCATCTTTCAGCCGACGTCCGGCAGGGAGGATGGTGCTCGATGACGAGGTGCAGCCCTTCGGTCCCTCGGCCCCCCTCACGAGGATGAGGATGGGCAACGGTTATTTCCAGAGGGACATGGAGAAGGCCTACAACGACACCGATCTCAAGGCCACGGAGGCGGTCGTGCGACTGTATGACGAAGGGGTGATGATATCCGACATACAGAAATCCCTCTCGGTGGGGACATTGGGCGTCGGCAAGAGAAGGAGTTTCGTTCCCACTCGGTGGTCAATAACCGCGGTGGACGACACCATAGGGAAACATCTGCTGACCACTACCAAGCACAACCCCACCATCGATGACTTCCGCATCTACCAGTGGGAGGAACTCGACAACCGCTGGTGTGTGATGCTGATGCCTTTCAGCTGGAGGTACGAACTCATAGAAGCCTGGTATCCGAACACGACCTGGAACCCCTACGGCCGCGAGGTGTCGATGGTCTCCGACCATGAGTTCTTCGACGGCCGTAAGGAATACGCCCGAATCGGAGGATGCTATTATGCGGCTAGGATGGCCGTCAACGAGCTTCTGACAAAGGAACGCCGTCAGGCGGGGGCGGTCATTTTCCGCGAGGCCCATCCCGGATACATAATGCCGGTCGGCGTCTGGAACGTCCGTGAGAACGTCCGCGCCGCCCTTACCACGTTACCCTATCGATACGAGACCCTGGAACAGGCCCTGCAGCATGTGGACCGCACCATGGACATCCCCCGTGAGCGTTGGATACGCAACTCCGGCATCCTCAAGGACCTGCTGACGCAGAGGAGGTTGGATGACTTCCTCTGACCTCCATGCCTTCGCTGACATCGGCGTCATCCGTAGGGAGGAGGCGCCCTGTTCACGCGCGCTATCGCCCTCCCGACTCCCCGGCCTCGATTTTGCGCTCAATCCCTACCGCGGCTGCTCCCACGGTTGCCTGTACTGCTATGCACCCGCCTTGCTGCACATGCCGGTGGAGGGTTGGACCGTCGCACTACCAAAACGTGGACTCCTCCGTCGTCTGGAGAAAGAGGCACGTCTGGTCAGCGGGGTCGTGGGCATCGGGACATCCACCGACCCCTATCAGCCCCTGGAGGGGGACACGTTACTCACCAGGGGCTGCCTGAGGATACTCAGGGATGCGTCACTGGGTTTCTGTGTGCACACCAAGTCCGACCTCGTGTTGCGGGACATCGACCTTCTGGACGGGGCGGAGGTGGGGATCACGGTCACCACCCTCTCCGACCCCGTATCCCGCAGTTTGGAGCCCGGAGCACCGTTGCCGCAAAGACGCTTGGATGCCGTCAGGGATCTGTGCGAAGCGGGTGTCGAGGTCTTCGTCATGGTCGGTCCGCTCCTGTCGGTGGTCGAAGGACGGGAGGAGGAGCTGGCGGCGGCCATCGCCGCCACCGGTGCCGCCACGGTGATGGTGGACACGCTGAACAAAGGGACGGACACCGCCCCTTTGAGGGCGATAGGCGTCAGGGCCGCATCACCATCCTGCCTTCCGAGATTCAAGGATTCGGCATCCTCCCTGGGTCTGGTCGTACGCGATGCCTTCTGAATAAACACGGAAATTCTTGAAATAATATGTCACCTTTATGAACGAGGGATAATCATGGCCTTTAGCGACAAGACACTAGCGGCGATGGATCATTTCGGCAAGGTTCTCGAGGAGCAGCTCGAGCGCGTCGAAATGATGAAGTCGGCTGCTGACTGGATAGACTACGGTTCATTGGATAGGATAATCATCGGCATCTGCGGCGGGGACGGCATCGGCCCGTTCATATCCGAGCATGCACAGACCGTGCTCGAAGACCTCCTCGCGGACGAGATCGCCTCCGGAAGGGTGGAGGTCCGCACCATCGACGGCCTCACCATAGAGAACCGCGTCAAGGTCATGAAGCCCATACCGGACGACGTCTTGGAGGAGCTGAAGAAATGCCACCTGATACTCAAGGGCCCGACGACCACGCCGAAGAAGGGCGACCCGTGGCCGAACATCGAGAGTGCCAACGTTGCAATGAGGAAACATCTCGACCTCTTCGCCAATGTGCGTCCCGTGAAGATACCGGAGAAGGGTATCGACTGGGTGTTCTTCCGTGAGAACACCGAAGGCTCCTACGCCCTAGGAAGCCAGGGTGTTGACGTGGACGATGACATCGCCATCGACTTCTGTGTCACCACCAAGCAGGGTTCGGAGCGCATCATACGCCTGGCGTTCGACTACGCCCGCCGTAACGACATGGGCAAGGTCTCGGTGGTCACCAAGGCCAATGTGGTCAAGGCCACCGACGGCAAGTTCCTGGACATCGCCGAGCAGATCGCCAAGGAGTTCCCCGATGTGAAATGGGACGACTGGTTCATCGATATCATGACCGCCAAGCTCCTCGACCCCTACCGCGCCAAGGACTTCAAGGTGATGGTCCTGCCCAACCTCTACGGCGACATCCTCACCGATGAGGCGGCGCAGATACAGGGCGGCGTCGGCACGGCCGGCAGCGCCAACATCGGGAAGCGTTATGCGATGTTCGAGGCCATACACGGCTCCGCCCCGCGCATGGTGGACGAGGGAAGGGCGCAGTACGCCGACCCATCGTCGATGATCAAGGGCGCGGCAATGCTCCTGAACCACATCGGCAGAACGGTGGAGTCGCAGCGGCTGGAGATGGCCCTGGATGTCTGCGGTCAGTTCGAGAAACGCCTCGTGATGACCGGCCGCAGCGACGGTGCCGACGGCGCCGCCTACGCGCAGTACGTCCTCGACACCGTCAAGGACCCTGGACTGGAGGAGAAGTGGAAGAGTTTCAAGGAAGGCTTCGAGGCTTGATATCCCACCATAGTCCAGCAATTATCACTTTGAGCTATCCGCTTATCACAACCTATTTATAGAAGAACAAAATTATCGAACCTAGTCAAGGAGGAAAATCATACATGGCATACGGAATGGGAAACCAACCAGTAATAGTAATGAAAGAGGGCACCGAGAGAAGCAAGGATAAAGAGGCGCAGTACAACAACATCGCCGCCGCTCGCGCAGTGGCCGATGCGGTACGCTCCACACTCGGACCCAAGGGCATGGACAAGATGCTCGTAGACTCCATGGGTGACGTCATCATAACCAACGATGGTGTGACCATTTTGAAGGAGATCGATGTGCAGCACCCCGCGGCCAAGATGGTCGTCGAGGTCGCCAAGACCCAGGACACCGAGTGCGGTGACGGCACCACCTCCGCCGTCGTCCTTGCCGGTGAGCTCCTGAAGAGGTCCGAGGACCTCATCGAGCAGAACATCCACCCGACCGTGATCACCAACGGATTCAAACTCGCAGCCGCCAAGGCCAACGAGATCCTGAATGACATCGCCATCGATGTCGAGAACAACGACGATATCCTGATCAAGGTGTCCAACACCGCCATGACCGGCAAGTCCGTCGGCGGTCAGAAGGAGGCGCTCTCCGAGATAGCCGTCCGCGCCGTCCGCGCCGTCGCCGATGAGAACGGTGTCGATGTGGACAACATCAAGGTCGAGAAGAAGGTCGGCGGCACCATCGCCGAGACCGAGCTCGTTTCCGGCATAGTCCTCGACAAGCAGCGCGTGCACCCCCGCATGCCCAAGAAGGTCAAGGACGCCAAGATCGCTTTGATATCCTCCGCCATGGAGATCAAGAAGACCGAGGTCGACGCACAGATCAACATCAGCGACCCCAACGCCATGTCCGCCTTCCTGCAGGAAGAGGAGAACACCCTGCGCGAGATGGTCGACAAGGTCAAGGAGTCCGGAGCCAACGTCGTGTTCTGCCAGAAGGGCGTGGACGACCTGGTCCAGCACTACATGGCCAAGCAGGGCATATTCTGCATCCGCCGCTTGAAGGAGAGCGACATGGAGAAGATGGCCCGCGCCACCGGCGCCAAGATCGTCGGCAATCTCCACGAGATGTCCGCTGATGACCTCGGCTGTGCCGAGACTGTCGAGGAGCGCAACGTTGGCGACGAGGAGATGACCTTCGTCACCGGCTGTCAGAACCCCAAGGCCGTGTCCATAATCATACGCGGTGGTACCGAGCACGTGCTCGATGAGGTGGAGAGGTCCATGCACGACGCCGTTCGTGTGATATCCATATCCATCGAGGACGGCAAGGTCGTCGCCGGCGGCGGTGCCCCGGAGATCGAGCTCAACCTGCGTCTGTCCGACTACGCATCCAGCGTGGGCGGCCGTGAGCAGCTGGCCATCGAGGCGTTCGCTGACGCCATGGAGACCATACCCTGGACTCTGGGCCAGAATGCCGGTCTCGACGGCATCGATGTGATCATCGCCCTCAAGCACGCCCATGAGAATGGCGGCACCGTGTTCGGCATAGACCTGAACACCGGTAAGGCCTCTGACATGGTGAAGCTGAACGTCCTCGAGCCTTTGAGGGTCAAGACCCAGGCCATCAGCTCTGCTGCTGAAGTGGCCAACATGATCCTGAGGATCGATGACGTCATCGCCTCCCGCCGCGCCCCGCCAACCGACCCCATGAGCGACCCGAGCATGGGCGGCATGATGGGCGGTATGCCCGGCGGCATGATGTAAGGTCACAAACCTTTCACAAAACCCCTTAAACCCCCTATTTTTTTTCTCCCGTTACCTAAACGACCCTCACGGACGATATTTGGTGACGATTTTCTAATTCCAGACCATTACATTATATATCATCCAATCCGATATTTGGTTCAGAAATAAGGTGGGTGGATCAATGAGGAAATGGTCAGGTTCGGCCAGGGACAAGCGAGCAGAGATGGGAGTGGGAACACTCATAATATTCATCGCCATGGTCCTGGTGGCCGCGGTGGCCGCTTCAGTGTTGATCAACGTG
>PWJQ01000058.1 GCA_003560875.1 Methanomassiliicoccaceae archaeon | reverse complement strand
TGGTGGGCCCAATGAGATTTGAACTCATGACCTCCCGGTTATCAGCCGGGTGCTCTAACCAACCTAAGCCATGGGCCCCTGTGATGGAACCTCGAATAAAGCTAAACGATAAAAAGCTTTGCATCAATCGCATGTGCCAGACAATCAGAACAAGCTCTTCCAAATTCCGCTCCCTTTTTGATTCATTTTTATAACAATCTACAAAAAGGTTATCAATCGAGATGAAGCATTAGAGGGTATGAATCATATCAGGGTTCTGGCAGTCAACGGCCCTACGTCGTTGTCCGAACTCTCTTCCAAGGCGAACATGAGAGGCCTTGATATCGATTTCAAAATCATGGATAGTGATTTGTTTTTTTCAGAGGGAGTCCAAGGGACGAACCACCTTGCCCTGTTCTTTGTACGCAAAGGCAAGATCACTGAGGATATGGCAGACCTGGCGAGGTATCATGACATCAGTGATACGAGCACCTTGGTAATCGCCCCGTTACTTGATTCCAAGAACACAAACGCCCTTCGTTATCTACATAAGGACTTCATGATTTTGGAACCTTTCGATCCCGATGAGGTTCTGGCATGGATCGAGGACAATCTCTCTTATGTACGTGGTGACCCTGTTGATAAGAACATCATCAAAGGCATCGAGTCCCCCCTCGGTTCATGGCAGATAGATATTCAATCCGGCACGATCACACTTGACGGTTCACTACCGATTTTCTTCGGTTATGAAAAAGGGCGAAAGGTCTTGTCCTTAGACGAGCTCAAATCGATTCTTCCTGAAAGCGTCAACGAACGTCTCAAACCACTTTTCAGATGCAGCGGTTTTGATTGCCGAAAGGCCGTTCAGGTGGACCTCGATCTGACGTATCCCGAAGGAGGTGATGTGCGTCTGACGTTCCGGGGCAGGAGAACATGCGACTCCTACGGGGACATCCATCGTTTGGAGGGGATAGCCTTCGACCGTTACCAAGGGCAGGACCTCGAATCTCTTATGAAAGAGAGGGGCAACATCATGCGATGGCTGGTGGAGAAGGGGAAGGATATGGTCATTATGGCTGACAGTGACGGTATCATATCCTATCTGAATCCCGCCATGGAGACATTCCTTATACAGCATCGAGAGGTCTTTTTCAACCATAGCCTCCAAGACATCATCGGCCCTCAATATTCAACAAAACGTATCAACGAGATTATGTCCAACCCCGACATAAACAGTAGAGTCGTGCGTCAATACCATGGTAACAAACCTGCATGGGTGGAGTGGAACCTTACCGTCGTCCCTACTGCCGATGGCGCGGTCCTCTTGTGCACCGGTCGTGATGTCAGTGATGAGAAGCAGGCCCAGAATGAATTGAAGAGGATGTACGACTCCTTCTCCACCTTCATGCTCAATGTTCCCGGCATACTCTTCAAATGCCGTGCCGACAAGAGTTTCACAATGGTGCATATCAGCGATGAGATCGAGAACATGCTCGGATATCCCGCCACCGATTTCGTGAAAAACTCGGTACGGGAGTTCGTAAGCGTGATGCATCCGGACGATGTCCATCTGGCCAATGATATAATCAAGAGGGCGGTTAGCAACGAGACCGACATCCTCTACCGTTACCGTCTGATAGCCAGGGACGGATCTACTGTGTGGGTGCAGGAGAACTCCAAACTTGTCACGGGTGATGATGGCATTCTTTACGTATTCGGAATACTGACAGATGTGACCGAGCTGTATGTCATCGAGGAGGCTCACAAGGAGAGCGTAAACCGTTACGAGAGCCTGTTCAACAACATGCAGACCGGTTTCGCGGAGCAGCGGCTGATATTCAATGACGAAGGAGATGTCATCGACCTGGAGTATGTGGACATCAACCCTGCTTTCGAGAAGGAGACCGGCCTTCCGCGTTCAGTCATCGGCAAGTCCTTGAAGGATGTCATGCCCAATTTCGAGGATTTCTGGTACGATTCTTTCATCGAGGTGGGTCTGACCGGTAAACCGCAGAAGAAGACGAACTACGTCAAAGACGTCGACCGTTGGTTCGATGTGTTCATGTTCAGTCCCGGAGAGGGAAGGACAGCACAGATATTCCTGGACATCAGCGAGACGATGCGTCTCACCTCACGGATCGTAGAGAGCGAGGAGAAGTACCGGGAGCTTTTCAACACCATGCCCATCGCCTTCGCACTATGTGAACTCAACGTGGATGACAACGGTAAGGGATTCAAGGTCCTGGAGATGAACCCGGCCATGAAGGCCCTCTCGAGAAGGGCGAGGGTTAAGGGTTCAGGGATACCCTACAAGGATGAATGGATGGATAGATGGCGCACGTTGATGAGGGTGAAACAACCCATGCAGTTCGAGGACATCCTCCCCGATTCAAAAATCTGGCTACAGCTGATATCCTTCCCCGTTGACGATGCCAAGTTCGCCGTTTTCATGGAAGACACCTCGGAGAGGGTCGTTATCGAGAAGAACCTCAAATCGGCTTTGGATGAGAAAGAACTGTTCCTTCACGAACTGAACCATCGGGTGGGAAACAACCTGCAGATGATGATCTCCATGTTGCAGATGCAGATGTTGAACATGAAGGGCAAGGCAGGTTTGGAGGCTTTGATGAAGACCCAGAACCGGCTCACATCCATGGCCCGCGCCTACCAGCACATATACTCCACCGGTCCTGGCGAAGCCATAGAGCTGGGCGGTTACATGAGGAGCCTTGCTGATGACATTCTCGAGAACATGGCTACTAGTGGCAAATTCACCTTCTCCATCAACGACCTGACCGTCAATGTAACATTGGAGAGCCTGGTCTACATAAGTTTCATCTTCAACGAGCTGATAAGCAACTCCGCTCTTCATTCATTGCAGGGAAGGAATTCAGCACACATCGATGTGGAGATATCGATATCCAAGGAAAAGCTGCACATCCTCTATCGCGACGACGGCCCGGGCATAACGGACCTGGAATCCTTGCGCCGTAACTCCAAGAGCATAGGTATGCGTATGGTGATAACGATGGTGGAGAGACAGCTCAACGGAAAGGTCTCCCTCCTACAGGGGCCATGGGGTCTGGAGTTAGAGATAGGCAATCTACGCCGTCAGACCTGGTCGCCGATATCATGAACGCAACATCACACCCATCGGATCGCCGACCGCACGGGCCCTGACCTCTATACGGTCCACATCGGCGGAACCATCGATGTTGTTGAAGTTGCTGCGGTCGACGTCCACCTCCACGCTTATGTTGACGCCCCCCGCCTCAGCGGCGCGGCGGATGGCGTTCTCGGTGACCATCTCCTTGGCCCTCTCTATCGCCTCATGGAGGCGTAAGGCCTTGGCGCGGTTGGAGAAGCTGCATGTTATCTCGTAACCGCCCCCTTTCAAAGGACGTATGGCGGCGGACGAGTACTCCGACACCTTGGAGCATATCGTCCCGACCGCGTTGCCGACATCGTTGTCCATGGGGATTATGACCTCCACGCCGAGACGGTCCTGCAAGGGGGGGAGGAAAACGTAGGAAGGCCCACCGAGGCCGACAACCGGTATGTTGATGCGCATGTTGATATCGATCAGGTCCATGAAACCATCGCCGACCGCGGTACTCAACAGTCTGGACATGGAACTGCTCAGGGTGATGTCGTTGGTCTCATCTATCAACACCTTGCGCATGATGCCCATGCCCAGTTCGGAGACTATGCGGTGGAGGGCCTTGTCCATGAACTGCTGCGGCGTCATGTTGGCGGCCGAGGCCTCGTGTAGGAGACCATGGTATGCGGCGTCCTCGTCACCGGGCAGGAACCTGCCCTTGACATGCAACAGGTCGGTGGGGGTCAGGCCTGTCATGATCACGTTACCGTAATCCACCAGACGGTCGATTATCCGGCTGGAAGTGACTATCCGGGGATTCTCGTCAATCACCTGCTGTAACGTGCATGGTGCGTTGTCCCTGATGTATCTGTACAGCTCATCCTCCCTTCCCCCTAGTTTGTCGACCTTGGAGTTATGCGGGATGAGGAAGAGGTTCCCCTCCCGCCGCCGCAGACGCTCGGTCAGTCCTGGCAACCTCAGTGCGGCCATGCTCAAGGGCACCACCCTCTGAGGTCCGATCTCGATGCGGTCGTTCTTGCCCCTTTGTATGTGGGAGTCTCCTCCCAGTCCGATGGTCAAGGCATCCATGGCCTTCACATGGGTACGGCGGTCGCCCACGACAGCGCCCTCCTGCCGTACGGTAGGGAGGCCCTTGCGTATGTAGACGATGTCCGTGGACGTACTTCCCATGTCCACCACGATGCAGTCCTCCTGATGGGAAAGGAACCTCCCTCCCAGCGCAGAGGCGGCAGGTCCGGACATGATCGTCTCCACCGGCCTCGCCCGGGCGGTCTCGATGTCCATCATGGTGCCGTCCCCGCGCAGGACCATCACCTTGGCGTCTATCCTCTGCTTCCGCAGCATGAAACCTATGTCATTGAGGAAATCGTCGATTATCGGCAGCAGCCGACCGTTCAATATGGCCGTCACGGTCCTTTCCCTGACCCCGAGGTCCTTGGATAATTCATGGGCGGCGATGACCGGTAGCTCGCTGTACTCCCTGATGAGGGCTCTGGCTCTCTCCTCGTGGGCGGGATTCAGGATCGAGAATTTGCTGGAGACTACCAGGGCATCCACCTTTCCCTCCATTGAATCGACCCCCTCCCTGAGCCCTCTCTCGTCCAGGCCGTGCTCGACCCCTCCCTTGACGTTATGGCCGCCGGAGATGTAAACACTCATGTCGGAGCCGGGCGCCCAGTCGTTCCCCGGGTTCCATCCTATGCCTATGAGCCCTACCCTGCCCCCCTTGCCTTCCAGAATAGAGTTGGTGGCCAAGGTGGTCGATAGGCCCACGAACCTCACCTCATGGTTATCGAAGGCCCTCTGTATCATCAGGTCCTCAAGGGCCTTCATCATTCCGATTATGAGGTCCTGATGTGTGGTGGGGGTCTTGGCCCTGGCGAGGACGATCCTACTCTTCACGTCCATGACGATTGCATCGGTGTAGGATCCGCCGGCATCGATGCCTAGGGCCAATGTGCGACTCCCCTCTTGGTTCATCTTCTAGT
>PWJQ01000026.1 GCA_003560875.1 Methanomassiliicoccaceae archaeon | reverse complement strand
GACTTCGACAAGATGGTCAGCGGACTGAGGCAGAAGCAGAAGAAGGCCAAGAAGAAGAAGGAGGAGACCGCGGTCAAGAAGGAGGCCGAGGATATCTTCGACAAGTTCAAGGCCGGCGAGAAGCTCAGCACCGAAGACCTGATGACCCTTCAGAAGTCTGGATACCTCTGAACCATCAAAACGGGGCCTGCCCCATCAAAACTCCTTATTTCCATCTTTTCTTGTATTGATAAAGATTATATATCGCTCTATTAATTGTATACATGTGGGAAAATAGGGGCTAGTTCATAGAGTGCATCCCATCCCTTCTGACTGGCTAGCCCTGTCCCGCTTTCCCTTAAAGACTTTATACCACCTAGCGATTGTAAATCAGAGGCGTTTCCATGGTACTGGATGGTTTGGGCAAGTCGCTGCGTAATGTGCTGGGTCGCATCACTGACGCCAGCAATATCAATGAGGACCTAATCAAAGAAGTCTCCAAGGATCTGCAGCGTGCGCTGCTGCAGGCGGACGTCAACGTCCAACTCGTCCTGGCGATAACCAAGAAGGTTGAGTCCCGTGCCTTGGAGGAGAAGCCTCCAGCGGGAAAGAGTGCCAAGGAGCATGTCGTCAAGATCATCTATGACGAACTTGTAGGCGTCCTGGACAAGGGTCAGCCCCTGGCCATGAAGGCCCAGCGCATCATGATGGTGGGACTCTACGGACAGGGCAAGACGACCACCACCGGCAAACTCGCCTGGCAGTTCTCCAAGAAAGGTTTCAAGGTCGGTCTCATCGCTGCCGACGTCCATCGTCCCGCCGCCTATGACCAGCTTCTCCAATTGGGCGAGAAGGTGGGCGTCGATGTTTATGGCGAGAGAGGCAGCAAGGACGCTGCCCAGATAGTGGAGAACGGGCTGCGGAAGTTCAAGGAGAAGAACCTCATCATCATCGACACATCAGGACGTCACGCCCTCGAGGATGACCTCATACAGGAGCTGAAGGACGTCTCCGATGTTGCCAAACCCGACGAGAGGCTGTTGGTCCTGGACTCCCAGGTAGGTCAACAGGCCGGACCACAGGCGGCGGCCTTCCATGAGGCCGTAGGCGTGACCGGAGTGGTGCTCACCAAGATGGACGGTACCGCCAAAGGAGGAGGCGCCCTATCGGCAGTGTCCCAGACCCAGGCCCGTATCGTATACCTGGGCGTAGGGGAGCAGATTAGGGATCTCGAACCGTTCGATGCCAACCGTTTCATCTCCCGCCTTCTCGGCATGGGGGACATACAGTCTCTCCTGGAGCTCGCCAAGGACAATGTCGGTGACGCCGATGTGGAGGAGACAGCCCGCAACATGATGTCGGGCAAGTTCACCCTCAAGGACATGTACCATCAGATGGAGGCCGTCAACAAGATGGGCCCGCTGCAGAAGGTCATGTCCATGATACCTGGATTCAGCAATGTCGAGGAGAAGATGGACATGGATGAATCCCAGGATCGTCTTCGTAAGTACAAGGTCATCATGGACTCCATGACCGATGAGGAGTTGGATGACCCCAAGATCATCAAGGCCTCCCGCGTCAAGCGGATATCCATCGGTTCAGGTGTCAACGGTACCGATGTGCGCGAACTCATCAAACAGTACAACCAGAGCAAGAAGATGATGAAAGGGATGATGGGGAACCGTAAGATGCGCAAGCAGTTGATGAAACAGATGCAGAGCGGCGACCTGGGGCTCTGACATGAGACGTTTCGTCATCGTCGGCCACCGCGCCTCTACGACCGGGGACTTCAAACTCGATGACATATGTGGCGGCGCTGGCCGTCTCGATGTCCTCATACGTTGCATCAACTCATCATTCTTCCTATCCCATTCACTGCGCAGGGACGTCGAGGCATACCTGATCCTACAGGGCGGCGATGATGCCCCCAAGACCCTTCGTTTCAAAGGGGATGAACTGCGTTATTTGAACCCTGATGAGAGGAGCACCGCGTCACTGATGCGTAACGCTTTGTTGAAGAAACTCTCCGACTCGGAGATCAAAGCCTCACCAGGGATCTACGTGTCACGTCGCGGACTCCGCGATGTCCTGTCGTCCCTGTCGGAATCCGGCGAGATCGTTTACCTCAAGGAGGAAGGGGAGGACATAAGGCGGACGGAACTCCCGGAGGACATCGTTTTCGTCCTCGGTGACGACCGCGACCTCAGCGAGGAGGAGGAACAGGCCCTTAAGGAGCATGCGGACCGCAGCCTATGCCTGGGGCCGATCTCCTATCACAGCGACCATTGCATCACCATCGCCCACAATGAGATGGACCGCAGGGTCTGAACAAGAAAACACTTTAATCTATCCTGCCGTTGCGATAGCGATGGTGGAGAGAATACCACAACACCGCCACTGCCACTCCTGCGGCAAGGCTTTCACCGGCAAGGACGTTTTCTGCAACGATACCTGCAAAGGGCAGAGCGAGCAAGGCGTAAAGGCGAAGAAACGCCAATTGATGATGCTGTGGGGAATGTCGGCATTGGTCCTGGTGGTCGTACTTCTGTTGGTGATGTGATGCACGTAGCCATAGGAGGAACATTCAACGTCCTGCATGCGGGACACATAGCCCTCTTCGAGAAGGCGTTCCATATTGCCGATTGTCTTTTCGTCGGGATATGCTCCGATGAGTTCGCCTCCGAGAACCGGGGGAAGGTCAATCCGTTGAAGGACAGAATGGATGCCGTCATCGCCATCCTGGATGCCTGGGGCGGAAGATACGAGATATGCGTGATAGACGACCCTTACGGCCCCGCCGCCGATATGGACGACCTCGATGCCATAGTGGTCTCCGAGGAGACCGAGGGGAATGCCAAGGCCATAAACGACATCCGACTGAGCAAAGGCCTTTATCCCTTACAGATAAAGACCGTCCCCATGCTCACAGATGATGGCGGCAATCGCATAAGCTCCAGTTCGATACTGTCGGCTAGGTCGAGGATATGCGTGGGGAGTGAGAACCCGGTGAAGGTCCAGGCGGTCCGTGCCGTGATGGAGCGGATATACGGGACGTTCGAGCTGAGCTACTTCCCCGCCGATAACGGGGTTGGCGACCAACCCAAAGGGGATGAGACCATCGAAGGCGCCCGCAACCGGGCATTGGCGGCCTTGCAGGATAATGACCTCGGCGTCGGTATCGAGGCCGGTGTGTTCGAGATGCTGGATGGCCTCTATGATATCCAGTACTGCGCAGTGGTTGACCGTGATGGTCACTTCACATACGGTGCCGGTCCGGCGTTCCGTTATCCTGACCGGGTGGCCGAGGAGGTCCGTAAGGGCCTTCCGGTGGGACAATCATTCCCCAAGGTCTATGGGACCGAGGCCCTGGGGCGATCCAAAGGGGCGGTGGGGTTCCTGAGCGAGGGCATCCTCGACCGCCAAAGGCTGACCGAACAGTCCGTTCTCGCAGCGATGGTCCCCCGTATCAGGAAGGACCTGTATGACGAGAAGTAGGCTGGTCCGGGAAAGGCATGAACCCGATATTTCCAGGGTCAAAGCCCTGGATGGGAATGCTGTGAACGCCTACCTTCAGGATGAATCGAAACTCACCGGTTCCGCGGATATGGTTTTTATAACCTCGGATGAAGCAGGGATCTCATCCGTACTATACCACGCCACCGCGGGAAACGTCCCAGTCACCATCAGTGCCCGCCGTACAGGGGTCGTCGGCGGTGCCGTCCCCGTGGGAGGATGGGTCCTCTCACTGGAGGAGATGGACAGGGTCGTGGGTATCGGCGAGGACGATGTCGGCTTCTACATGCAAGTGGAGCCGAACGTCACTCTGAGACAGATTGACGATATATTGAGAAACGGAAGGTACCGTGATCTTGAAGAGATCACTCCCGGAGCCATATCCCGCCTCAAGAAGATGGGCAGGCATCTCTATCCCGTTGACCCCACGGAATCCAATGCCTCTCTGGGAGCCAACGCCGCCTGTAACTCGTCGGGCTCAAGGTCTTATCGTCATGGTCCGACGCGGGATTGGGTGCGGAGGTTGAGAGTAGTGCTGGCCGACGGCTCTGTGCTGGACATCCGTAGGGGCGAGGTGTTCGCCAAGAACGGCGCATTCATTTTGGATGGCGAGGGGGATGAACGGATGATTGAGACCCTCTCATATGAGTTCAACAGGGAAGTGAAGAACTCAGCAGGGATATTCTCCGCTGATGGGATGGACGCCATAGACCTCTTCATAGGTTCCGAGGGCATCCTGGGCGTCGTATCCCTCCTGGAGATCCGCCTCATACCCTGGAGGCCGATGTTGTCCTGCATGGCCTTCGTTCCCGATGATGAGGGAGCCTTGAGGTTCATAGACCATCTCAAGGGTCTTGACGATGGACCGGAGTTGATAGAGTTCATAGACCGCAACGGGATTGAAATGATCGAATGTGAACGTAAGGAAGGCCATCTATTCTCGAACATGCCTGAATTCCCGCTCTTCCCCGCCGCCGCGGTAATGTTCGACATCCCGGTGGATGATTCACTGGAAATGCTGATCGAAGAGATCGGTTCCGTTTTAAAGTCCGAGGGATCCGGCCTCGATAGGACATGGTGCGCCCATGAGGAGAGGGAGAGGGAGCGTTTCCGTTCATTCCGGCATGCCATACCGGAGGCGGTGTTCTCTTACATCGCTTCAAGGAAACTGCAATACCCGGATATGCACAAGATGGGCACCGACATAAGCGTACCTGAAAGTTCATCCTCAGAGATGATGAAGTGTTATAGGGACATGGTCGATTCGTCAGGTCTGCGGACGGTCATGTTCGGCCATATGGGCGACAATCACCCTCACCTCGAACTGCTGATACAGGATATGGATGATTATGAGAAGGCGGAGAGGCTCTGTCACGATCTTGCTGAGAAGGCCATAGGACTGGGTGGATGTCCCAGCGCCGAACATGGTATAGGGCGGTTGAAGCGAAGGTACCTGGGAATGATGTATGACGAGACGCAGATCCAGGATATGGTGAGATTGAAGAAACAGCTGGATGAGAAGTGGGTCCTGAATCCTGGGGTCCTGCTGGAGTCGATGAGATGAAGATTTTGCTCATGGTCAAGCAGGTTCCGGACTTATCGGCGTCTGG
>PWJQ01000019.1 GCA_003560875.1 Methanomassiliicoccaceae archaeon | reverse complement strand
TCGCCCGTGAGCAACAGAGCGTCAGGATCAGCACCGACAGCCGTAGGTACGGCAAGACAGTCACCGTCATCGAAGGTATCGATGAGAACGACATAGACATCGACGATCTGGCGAGGCAGCTCAAGAACCGCTGCGCCGCCGGAGGGACAGCCAAGGACGGCCGTATCGAACTCCAGGGGAACCACAAGAAAAAGGTGAAATCCGTACTGGAAGAGATGGGCTTCACCGCGGAAGTCAGGTGACATGAACAAGAAGGATCTGATGAGAATGGAACTGATAGGCTTGGAAGCAGAGGTGTCATCGGTCGGTACCTCTCAAGGCATCCGCGGCACGGTCGTGGATGAGACCCGTAACACCATGGTGCTGCGCACACCCAAAGGTGAGCGCAGACTGCCCAAGAATAGCAACGAGTTCCTCTTCACATACGAAGGCGAAAGGATAGCCATACTAGGTTCGGAGATACTGCACCGACCAGAGGACAGGATAAAGAAGGTTAGGTGATTTCATGGAAACCAAGATCAGAGACATAGGCATCGACGTCAACCCTCCCGCCTCCACCTGCAACGACCCCAACTGCCCATTCCACGGCACACTCGCCGTCAGGGGCAGGATGATCGACGGCAAGGTGGTGTCCGTAAAGATGGACAAGACAGCGGTGGTTGAGCGCAAATACCTGAAGTACCAGAACAAGTACGAGAGATACGAGAAACGGACGAGCCGCTACTCCGTCCACGCCCCGACCTGCCTTGAGCTCAAGGCCGGGGACGAGGTCAAGATAATGGAGTGCCGCCCGATCAGCAAGACCGTTTCCTTCGTGGCCATCGAGAAGAGGTGAATGGCATGAAAGGATTGGCAGGCAACCAGACCAAGGGCATACAGACCGGGACGAGGCTCGATGTTATCGACAACACCGGCGCCAAGGTCATAGAGGTCATATCCGTGCCCGGATACAAGGGAGTGGCACGACGTTACCCCCGCGCCGCTATCGGCGACATCGTGATCGCATCGGTCAAGAAGGGCACCCCCGAGATGAGGCGCCAGATAGTCCATGCGGTCATAGTCAGGCAGAGGAGACCGTTCCGTCGTGCCGACGGGACGATGGTGTTCTTCGAGGACAACGCCGCGGTCATAACCACCGAGGAAGGCGACACCAAAGGTACCGACATCAAGGGACCTGTCGCCCGCGAGTCCGCCGAGAGGTGGCCCCGTGTCTCAGCGACTGCATCGATGATAGTGTGAGGTGAGCAAAATGGTAAAGAGCAGCAAAGCCAGTAAGCAGAGGAAGGCGCATTACAACGCTCCCAACCACGCTCGCAGGAAGGCAGTGGCCTCCCCACTCAGCCCTGAGCTGAGGGAGAAGTACGGCAAGAGGTCCATGCCCGTGGTGACCGGGGACACCGTCGTGGTGACCCGCGGTTCCGAGGACGTGCGCGGCACAGAGGGTAAGGTCCTCAATGTCCTCACCCGTAATGGAAGGGTGAGTATCGACGGTGTCACGACACCCAAGGCCGACGGTACCGAGATCGCCGCCCCTGTGCATGCGTCCAACGTGATGATAACAAAGCTTGAACTCTCCGACGAATGGAGGAAGGACAAGCTATTCAGAAAGAATGAGGTGGCAGAATGAGCGGCTACATGAAGAGGCTCACCGCACCCAGGCCCTGGCCCATTAAGAGGAAGGTAAGCACCTGGGTGACGAAGCAGTCCCCCGGCGCGCATTCGGTGGAGAACAGCATGCCCGCACTGCTCCTGTTAAGGGACGTGCTCGGACTGTGCGACACCGCACGCGAGGCGGAGGGAATCATAGGAAGGAGAGAGATACTGGTCGATGGCAAGAAGGTCAAGAGCCCCAAGATGCCCGTGGGCATCATGGACGTGGTCACAGTACCCAAGCTCGACGCCAACTACCGCGTCATTCTCAGTGACAAGGGCAAGATAACCCTCATGCCCATCGAGGTCGCGGATGCCGCCTGGAAGCTGGTGCGCGTTGAGAACAAGACGGTCATCAAGGGCGGGAAGACCCAGATCAACCTGCACGATGGCCGCAACATAGTCATCGACGCTGACAACTACCGTACCGGCGATGTACTCAAGATAGCCCTGCCGACGCAGGACATCCTCGAGCACTACCCGCTGGACAAGGGCGGTGTCGCTATGATCATACGCGGTAACCACGCTGGCGAGGTAGCAACCGTCGCAGAGTACATGATAACACGCAGGCCCACCGCCAACGTGGTCAAGTTCTCCGATGGCCGTGAGACCGTCAAGGACAACGTGTTCATAGTTGGCACCGGCGAGCCGGTGATCAAGATGCCTGAGGTGGTTGCTTGAACCCCATGCGCAAGCCGCGCATAGAGAAGGTCACCGTCAACATCGGCGTCGGTGATGCCGGTGAGAGGCTGGTCAAGGCGCAGAAGGTCATGGAGATGGTCACTGGTCGCACCTCGGTGCAGACCACATCACGCACCATAAACAGGGATTTCGGTATCCGTAAGGGCATGCCCCTGGGATGCAAGGTAACCCTCCGCGGCGATGACGCCGCCGAGTTCGTCGCCAAAGCCCTGGAGATACGTGAGAACCGTGTTCCCGTGTACTCATTCGACCCGGAGGGCAACCTGTCCTTCGGTATCAACGATTACACCGACTTCGACGGAATGAAGTACGACCCTGAGATCGGCATCTTCGGAATGGACGTCAACGTCGTCCTGAAGAGGCCCGGTTACAGGGTGACGCAGAGGCGTCTGCTCAAGCGCAAGATCCCCCGTGGCCACCGTGTCACAAAGGAGGAGGCCCGCACCTTCATGAAGGAGAATTTCGGATTGGAGGTGGTGGAATGAAACCCAAGAAAAAATTCGGCAGGAGCGAAGGGTGTGAACGCTGCGACAGGAAACGCGGCATCATCAGGAGATACGGGATGCACCTCTGCCGCCAGTGCTTCAGGGAGATCGCTCCCCAGCTGGGATTCAAGAAGTATTCGTGAGGTGATGATATGCAGAGTGATCCTTTGAACGACGCGATGTCGATCATGAAGAACGCCGCCGCGGTGGGCAAGAACGAATGTTATATCAAGCCGTCGTCCAAGCTCATCGGCCGCGTGTTGAAGGTCATGCAGGACCACGGCTATATCAACCAGTTCGAGTACATCGAGGATGGTAAGGCCGGACAGTTCCGGGTAATGATGAAGGGCGCCATAAACAACTGTGGCGTGATCAAGCCCCGTTACTCCGTTAAGAGGAGCGATCTGGAGAAGTTCGAGGCCCGCTATTTGCCGGCCCAGGACTTCGGAGTCCTGATACTGACGACTACCGAGGGTGTCATAACCCAAGCCCAGGCCAAGGACCTGGGGCTGGGAGGCAAGTTACTTGCCTACGTGTACTGAGGTGAGGAGATGACAATAACTGGGATGATCGACAGCGAGATAGAAATCCTTGAGGACGTCACAGTCACCAAGTACGGATACGTGCTGACCATAAAAGGCCCCAAGGGAGAGATCTCCCGGGCCTTCAGATTCCCCCGTGTGGACCTAGAGGTCTCCGAGGAAAAGGTCAACATCCGCTCGGAGTTCCCCCGCATCAGGGAGAAGGCCATGGTGGGCACCTACGACTCGCACATACGCAACATGATGTACGGTGTCAAGCACGGCTACAACTACGACATGAAGGTCGTCTACTCTCACTTCCCCATGAAGGTCTCCGTCAAGGACGATCAGGTGATGATAGACAACTATATGGGAGGCAAGGCCCGCCGTTACGCCAAGATAGTCAAGGGCGTCAAGGTGAACGTCAAGGGTGCCGATGTTACCGTGGAGGGTGTAGACCGTGAGGCCTGCGGACAGACCGCGGCCAACATCGAGAAGGCCACCCGCCGCCGCGGTTTCGACCGTAGGACCTTCCAGGATGGCATATACATAGTCGGTAAAGGAAGGAGGGTGTCGGAATGAGCATACAGAAGCTCTCAGAGTTGCCCGGTCTGAAGGAGGAGCACATAGCCCTCCTCGAGGACATGAACATCGAGTCGCTCGCCGACCTCAAGGAGGCCATCGAGGACGATGATACCCTCAAGGACATCATGAGCACCTTGAAGGGTGTGGGCCCCAAGACGGTCGAGAAGTGGCAGGAGGCCCTTTCAGACGTGGAGATAGTCGAGGACGAGGAGGAGGTCGAGGTCGTAGAGGACGATGAGGACGTAGAAGTCAGCGTCCACGTCGCCAAGGCCAAGCCCGAACTCGACGACGCCACTCGCAAGGCCCTTGCGGTCAGGAACGGGATATCCTCCCGTCGCCCGGCCTTCAAGAGGCAGGAGTGGTTCCGCTACAGCAAACTGGGCGACAAATGGAGGAAGCCCAAGGGCATACACTCCAAGATGAGGCGCAGCATGAAGCACCGCCCGCCCCTGGTGAAGATAGGTTTCCGCGGACCCAAGGAAGTCCGCGGCCTGCACCCCTCGGGATTCTCCGAGATACTGGTGCACAACGTATCCCAGCTTGAGGGCGTGGACCCCAAGGTCCAGGCGGTTCGCGTCGCCGGCACAGTCGGCACCAAGAAGAGGATCGACATCGAGGACAGGGCCGAGGAGCTCGGCATCAGGGTCCTCAACAGGATGGGATGAAAATGGACCTTAGAAACCAGAGGAGGATGGCTGCGGATGTCCTGAAGTGCGGTGAGAACCGTGTATGGATAGACCCCAACAGTCTCGAGGAGGTCGCAGACTGCATCACCCGTGCAGACATCAGGACCGCTGTGGACTCCGGAATCATCAAGGCCCTTCCCAAGAAGGGCATTTCCAAAGGCCGCGCCCGCTACGCCGCGGATCAGAAGGCCAAGGGCCGCCGCAAGGGCCAGGGCAGCAGGAAGGGAACGAGCAACGCCCGCCTTTCCGATAAGGGCATATGGATGGGGACCATCCGTGCCCTGCGCGACGAGCTCAAGACCCTGCGCGCCGACGGTAAGATAACGCCCTCTGTGTACCGCAAGTACTACATGCGGGCCAAGGGTGGAATGTACAAGAGCAGGAGGAACCTGGTGTCCCACCTGGTATCCGAAGGGCATCTGGAGGATGATAACTGATGGCAACTGGACCTAGATACAAGGTCCCCTTCCGCCGCAGGAAGGAGGG
>PWJQ01000017.1 GCA_003560875.1 Methanomassiliicoccaceae archaeon | reverse complement strand
TGGAACTATCCCATCGAATGGCGGGCCCGTCGGGATTTTCGGCCCATTCTTTGACTTTCGAACCCGAGGCGTCTGGCTTAGAAGGCCAGCGCTATATCCTGGCTAAGCCACGGGCCCGCAGGGTTCCCGATTACGTCCATCTGATTTAAAGCTTTACTATTGCCTCAGTCAGATCGATGTACTCCAGAACATAATTCAGCAACGAAGTGTCGTAGTAAATCGCAACCGATTCCCCGAGTGCGAGGAGACCTAACGCCATCAAGATGGGCCATGCATTTATTATCTTGCTGAAGAACAGGGCGACCTCTTGCACAAAGCGGAATGCGGTGAATACCATTATTGCTAGCACAGCTGCGATACCGCCGCGCACAAGATCATCCGTCAGGAACTCAAGACCCGCTATATCGATGGTCCCCAGGACTATGAACACCGCAACACCGACCACTATACCCAGTATCACAGCGAGGTTGAGAGTTCTGAAAGGACGGAAGAACAATGCGAAACCGGTCAGTCCCAATATAGCCATTGAGAATGGCAACCATTCGCCGGTGGCGTTCAACTGGAGCGAAGCCACGGTGACCATCATGATAACGCCGATCACGACTCCGAACAGTGTCAGGATCCTGTATTTCAACCCCTTCCCTCTGGTGGCGAATAATAAGGCCATGAACACCGCCACTAGGCCTCCAAAAGCAAGTACCGCCTCCGGTATTGGATTCACTGCGAGGTCCTCGAACACCCCCATGGGTGTAGCGGACTCTATGTATGACTGTATTGATTCTAAACTGAATTCCATGAGCATTAATCACAATAACGGATTAATAAACCTGTGCCATTAAATTTGCATCACAGCCCAAGTATCCTTGCCATATTGGACCCTAGAAGTTTCTTTTTCACCTTATCGTCTGCCCAATCTCCTGAGCGGATCAGGTTGATGAACTGCAGGGTGCTGAACCGTATCTCATAGTTGGGGAAGTCGGAACCGAACACGACTCTGTCCGGAAACTCGCCGCAGACCTCACTGAGCCTTGAGTGTACCATGTCTGGCTGACTGGGTAGCCATCCTTGCAGGGCCGAACAATCCGTGTAGACGTTGGAACAGTCCCTCATCAACGGCAACAGCTCGTCGTAGAACTTGCCTCCGAGGTGGGCGATGATCACCTTGAGATCCGGCCGGCTGTCGGCCACGTCACGGAAGAAGCAGGGGCGGCAGTATTTTTCGTCCAAGGGAGGCAAGGCCATACCGGCATGGGTTAGTACGACCAGCCCCAGATCATCGATGAGGTCCCAATAGTCGGCATAGCACTCCTTGTCAGGGTAGAACCCCGTGGCCGGGTACATCTTTATCCCCGACGGTGCGTACTTCTTGACCATCCTCTCCACCATCCTGAGACCTTCCTCGCCACGGTTGGGATCCACAGATATGAATGGTATCAGTTCATCGAAGACGCTGCATTCCTGGAACAGCATTTCGGTGTACTCCTCGTTACCAAGCTCGCTATCGTTGAGCAGTTCGAAGTCCGTGGAGAGTATCACCGCCTTGTCCACGCCGCCCATGGACATCTCCTTCAACAGCTCCTCGGCGCTTATGGAGAAGTCATCGAATGCTATGTCATTGTCGAGACCGAAATCGAAGAACTTCCTCAGCTCCTCATCCATGTTCTTCAATGGCTCAAGATAGTTCTTAACCGCCTCATTGGGGAGCATCATCCGGTTCCAAAGATGGACATGGGCATCGATTATCATGGGTTTCAGAATCCGATTGGGGATATTTAACCTGTTTTTCTGAGATCTTGATAGATTATCGCCTCAATCGACTCCGATGTATGCAGGGGTCAAGACGTCGGTATAAGATGTGGATCACTTACGGCAGTATAACATAACATTTAAGTAATTATGCACATATGAGTAATACAATCTAACAAAAAGGAGATGTTAAAAATGCCCGGAATCGATGGTAGAGGGCCTCGCGGAGAGGGGCCGATGACAGGACGCGGGATAGGTCGTTGCCGACCGGGGACTGTCGAGGAGGATGCTCAGAGAATGACACGCCCGATTGGACTCGGGAGAGGGGGTCGCCCCCGTGGATGTGGCCGTGGCTTCGGCGGAGGTCGGATGAGGTTCGCGTTCAAGGACGAGGAGGTCAAGGAATGAGGATCGCCGTCGCCGACGACGGCGGTATGGTTTCCGAACACTTCGGACACTGCCGCAACTATGCCATATTTCTAAAGGACGGTGGATCGGTAACGAAAGAGGAGGATCTGGCGAGCCCAGGCCATGAGCCGGGGAAACTACCGTTGTTCCTAGCCTCCCACGGAGTGGATCTGGTGATAGCGGGGGGCATGGGACCCCGGGCGGTGGAACTATTCCACCAGAACAACATCGAGGTTCTCCTCGGTGCTTCCGGAGATGTCAATGACGTGGTGCAGAGTTTCGTCACCGGGACCCTGGAAGCAGGTGAGAGTACATGTCACCACACTGTTGAGGAACCTCATCACAGCGATGTCAGGACCATATGCATAACATCTCAGGGAGAGGGGCTGACCGCAGATGCGGAGGAGCGTTTCGGACGCTCTCCGTTCTTTGTTTTCTTGGAGATGGATTCGGGAAAGGCCACATCCACACCCAACCCTCTGGTGAACGCTTCGGGCGGAGCGGGTCCGCAAGCGGTCCAGTTCGTCAGCGAGAGAGGAGCGAACATCGTCATAACCGGTCAACTGGGCAATAATGCGGCCGAGGCTATGGCGGCAAGTGGCATAAAGGCCTACAGCTACAAGAACGGCGGCAGCGTGTCTGATGCGGTGAGGATGTACCTGGAAGGTGCGCTTCTTCCGTTGAACTGAGTGATCTGATGAGGATCGCCGTAGCCAGTGGGAAGGGGGGCACCGGGAAGAGCACGGTGTCCGCCAATCTAGCCCAGTCCCTGTCCGAGACCCAACCCGTGGTTCTGGTTGACTGTGACGTCGAGGAACCGAACCTCCACCTGTTCTTTCCCTCGGAGGACGACCGATATCCGGTCACGGTCGACAATCCGGTCGTTGACGGTGAACTGTGCGACGGATGTGGAGATTGTGGACGTTTCTGCCGCTACGGCGCCATAACGGTGATCAACGGCAAACACTCGTTCCTACCGGGGCTGTGCCACTCCTGCAACGGTTGCGCGGTGGTATGCCCGCCAAAGGCGATAACCATGGTGCCACGTGAGGTGGGGGTTGTTAGGGTGCAGGAACCTTCCCCCACGTTGATCCTCATAAGCGGAGTCCTGAACGAAGGGGAGGTCCAGGCCCCTCCGGTCATAAACAGCGCCAAGAAAAGGGCGGAGAGAGAGGCTTTGGTCATCTACGACGCGTCCCCGGGCATCGCTTGTCCGGTTATCGAGACGCTGGAAGGTTCTGATTTCTGCTTACTTGTGACCGAATCCACCCCGTTCGGACTTCATGATCTGGAGCTAGCGACTGGGGTTACGGAGGAGATGGGCATACCGGCAGGAGTTGTCATCAATCGCAGTGACGGCAGGGATGAACTGATAAACGACTTCTGCGCCCAGAGGGGCCTGCCGGTACTGATGACCATTCCCTTCGACCGCCACATTGCGGCGGTTCAGAACATCGGAGGTTTGATGGCTTTGGAGATTTCAGGATGGGACGTTGAGTTCCTGAAACTGTACACTGATATAGTCACCATGATGGAGGCCTGCGAATGAGGGTCTTAGCGGTGGTGAGTGGTAAGGGCGGTGCCGGAAAGACCATGGTCACTGCGGCCTTGGCCGATTCGGCCTCCAAGGTGCAGGTCCTCGCTGACTGCGATGTGGAGGCCTCCAACCTGGGGTTCCTCATACCCGGAGAGAGGATGTCTACCGAGCCCTTCCGTAGTCTGGACCTCGCATTCATTGACCCCGGTTCATGTGTGGAATGTGGGATATGCGTCGATAATTGTGCTTTCGGAGCCATCCTCTACGACGGCGGTGTCCATGTCGAGGCCATGAAATGTGAGGGATGCGGATTGTGTGAATGGCTTTGTCCTCATGGGGCCGTCACGATGACCAAGAGGATCTGTGGCGACATATACCGTTCCGAGACAGCTTCGGGGAAGATGGCCCACGGGAGGCTGAATCCGGGATCGGGGACTTCCGGACTGCTTGTGAACGAAGTGAAGAAGCGGGCGCTTCTTTTGGACCCGGCGGCGGAGACCCTGCTAATCGATGGTCCTCCGGGCATCGGCTGTGCCCTCATATCCACCGTCAGCGGTTGTGATGCGGTACTCGCAGTGACCGAACCGAGCATCTCAGCGATACATGACCTGAAGCGCCTTCTCAGTGTGACCCGGCGTTTCGGTCTTAAGTTCATGTTGCTGATCAACAGGCACGACCTTGAGCCATCACTGTGCGAGGAGATAGAGGCGTTCTCTGAGAGGGAGGGTATCAGAGTAATCGCTAAGATACCGTTCGACAGCGCAGTGGTCGATGCGGTGCGCAACGGACTGCCGATAACAAAGGTCGATTGCGATGCAGCGAAACCCTTTTCAACGCTATGGGAGGTAATCGATTCAGAGATGAGACGATGACTCCAGAACAGAAGCCATGCTGCCGCAAACGACGCGGTCGTCCCCGGGCGTACCAGGTCCTCGACGGCGAAAGGAGGTATCGTTGTTTCGGCCCTCTGTGCCGTCCAGGGCATAGAGGGGAGGAGCCGGTACTCTTGGGGGCAGAGGAGATGGAGGTGCTCCGCCTCGTTGACCTGGAGGGGATGGGTCAAGAGGAAGCGGCCAAAGCCATCGGTATATCACGGCGTACGCTATGGAAGGATCTGCATGAGGCGAGACGTAAAGTGACGGACGCTCTGGTCAACGGAAAGTCGATAAGGGTCATCGGCTGCTCGGTCCGGAATGAGGGTGTCTGCAACTTCGATGAGCGGACCCCCGATGATGTCGATAACAGTGAATGATCGTGTCCTAGATACGTCTCATCGGTATCAGTATTTTACACGGGACGAACCCGTATTGAGAAGAAAGATGGTGGACTGGGCGAGATTTGAACTCGCGGCCTCTACCATGCCAAGGTAGCGATCTTCCAGCTGATCTACCAGCCCGTTAATTCGGGGAAAAGACTTGATGTAATTAAAGGTTG
>PWJQ01000037.1 GCA_003560875.1 Methanomassiliicoccaceae archaeon | reverse complement strand
CGGCACAAAGTATATATCTTCTGGGAAAATAACCACCGTGCACGGGCCTGTAGCTTAGTCTGGTGGAGCGTCTGGCTCATAACCAGATGGTCGTCGGTTCAAATCCGGCCAGGCCCACCATCCTTCTTCCTGCCTTTCCTTCAGGGTTTTTTCCTTGCCTCGACCGCGATCGGTGCGCATCCGCCTCGTTCGAACGGACACGGTGACCTACGCGGACGCCTTCCACCCCTTCATGGAATGACTCAACTACCTGTGATTAGCCATTGAAAACAAGGGGAAACGGGGGTATCCAGATTGTCTCAAAGATAAAACTAAATATACTGTTACCCTGTTAAGGACGATTTCACAATCATAGGCTCACTAAGAATGTTGGCCTGTTCCCGAAATATAAATCCGAGGTGTCCTGATGGGAAAAATGCCCCGAATACAGAAGGAGATGCTTGCATGTCTCCAATGCGGTTATTGCATCGACGTCTGCGAGACCCACGCCCAGACCCCCTGGGAGTCGGTAACCCCTCGCGGAAAGATATACTACCTGGCTCAGTTTGATAAAAAGAACCCCGTGGACCGTATTCTCGGCCGTAAGGTCGAGCTGAGCCCCGAGTTCGTCGATGCCATGTACAAGTGCACAGGTTGCGGCAACTGCGAGGCGGTCTGCCACGCCAACATAGAACTGGTCGAATTCTGGGAGAAGGTGCGTGACTGGCTCGTCTCCGAGGGCGTTGCCCCCCTTCCCGCCCACAAGAAGCTGAAGGAGCGCATCGCCGAGGGGCGCAACCCCTATGGGGAGTCCCCATCGGACAGGGATGCCTGGTGGCCCGAGGACGTTCCCCGTGCTCAGATACCGGACGTGATCTTCTTCGCCGGTTGCACCGGCTCATACCGTATGCAGGACATCGCCCAGGCGGGAGTCGAGATACTGAACCGCGCCGGGGTGAAGACCAACTGCCTCGGGGAGGACGAATGGTGCTGCACCTCGCCCGCCCTCAGGACCGGGCAGAGGGACGTCACCATGACCGCCTCCCGTGAAGTGGTCGACAAGGCGGACTCCATGGGAGCCAAGGACATGGTCATGACCTGTGCCGGCTGCTACAAGACCGTCAAGAAGGACTTCGGCAAGTTCTACTCCAAGACCTCCCAGGACGTGAACCATTTCACCCAGTACGTCGAGAAGCTCATCAAGGACAAGAAGCTGAAGATCACCGGTGAGCTGCCGGCCAAGGTCACCTACCACGACCCCTGTCACCTCGGAAGGCATGCCGGCGTGTTCGACGCACCGCGCAACATCCTCAAGAAGATCAAGGGGCTGGAGTTCGTGGAGATGGAGCGCAACCGCGAGAGCTCCCGGTGCTGCGGCGCGGGAGGAGGCTACAAGAGCGCCTTCAACGACCTGGCGGTCAACGTGGCGGCCGAGAGGGTGCGTGACGCTGAGGAGGCCGGTGCGGAGATAATCGCCACCGCCTGTCCGTTCTGCGTCCTGAACCTCAAGCAGGGCGCGAAGAAGATCGGCTCAGCGGTGAAGGTGATGGATATCTCGCAGCTCCTGCTGCAGGTCACCGACCCTGTGGAGTGAAATCCCTTCCAAAAACCCCATTTTTCCCTTTTCTCCCTTAGATAATATTAATCGTCTCCATTCATATTGCGCCCTATGCTCAACGATCGCCGGCTTTCGAGGTCGGTGCCGAAGCGTTTACTCACCACCGATTTCCAAGATTATCTCGGCAAATGGATACCGCTCTCGATAGCCGTTGGCATAGTGGGCGGATTTTTCTCAGTGGTCTTCCAGGCGCTCATAGTCCTGATAGGCGATGTCGCGTCGTCCACCGCCCTTCCGTGGTACCTCATAATACTGGTCCCTGCGGCAGGGGGGCTGGTGGCCGGCCTGATACTCACCGCCTTCCCCCAGGCACGGGGGTTCGGTAACGATGAGGTCATAGATGCCATCCACCACCGCGGCGGGAAGGTGGACTGGAGACTGGTCCCGAGCATCCTGGTCGCATCCTCTTTCACCATCGGGTCCGGCGGCAGCGCGGGCAGGGAGTCCCCAGCCTCATTGATCGGAGCGGGCATATCGTCCGCCATCGGTGAACGTTTCGGGCTCAGCCGTTCCGACATGCGTATCATCATCATAGCCGGTACGGCCGCCTGTTTCTCGGCCTTGTTCAAAGCCCCCCTAGGCTGTGCGGTTTTCGCTTTGGAGATACCTTACAAGAACGATATCGAGTCGCGGGCGGCCGTACCAGCCCTCATCGCCAGCATCGTCGGGTATCTGATGGCGGTCTCGGTGTTCGGTATGGGGCCCTACATGGACGTCTCCGACATGGTCTTCACACTCGACCACACCGTGTTGGGCATCGCGGCGGTCGTCGGGTCATTGGCCGGCCTGGGCGGCATCGCCTTCATAACCCTGTTCAAATCGATAAGGCGGGCATTCTCCAAGGTGCATATCCCCTTCGCCGCCAAGGTCGCCCTGGGAGGGCTGCTGACCGGCATGGTGGGGCTGTTGGCCCCGGACGTCCTGGGTTTGGGGGAGGAACCTGTGGCGCGGATGATCAACGGTGGCGCTATGGCATTGTCCACCTTAGCGCTGCTCCTGGTCGCCAAGATGTTGGCGACCTCGCTCACGGTGGGCTCCGGCGGTGCGGGCGGGGTCTTCTTCCCCTCCCTTTTCATCGGCGGAACGATCGGCGCCTTGACCGCCACCGCACTGGGCCTGCAGGACACGGGGCTGTATGTGGTCGTGGGTATGGGGGCGATGATGGCCGGGGTGACCAAGACCCCGATATCGGCCCCGATAATGATCACCGAGATCGTCGGTGGGTATGGGGTCCTGATACCGTTGATGATAGCCTCCGTGCTGGCTTACATGCTGACCGGGGACTACAGCATATACCAGAGACAGCTCACGAGACGTCAGTTCAGATTCGACATCAGCACCCTGGGAGAGGTCCGGGTGGAGGACATGATGAGGACCCCGGTCATAGCGGTGCAGGAAGGCATGAACGCCATCGAAGCGTTGGATAGGGCGGAGCGGGAGGCACATTACATCTACCCGGTGGTCGATGCCGAACACCGGGTCATAGGCCAGGTCAGAAGAGAGGCCCTGAGGATGGTTGCGGAGAGCGCCCCTGATGCCCGGGTGGAGGACATAATGAGCCGGTCCTTCCAAAAGATACCTGCGGACATGGAAGGTGTGAACGCCTTCGAGCGTATGAACTCCAGCTGTTACCCGCAGGCCATACGGTTCATGGTGGTGGACCCTGAGGACGGCGAGAAACTGGTGGGCATACTATCCCGCATCGACGTGTTGGAGGCCATGGAGGCCCTAGACGAATGGCATCACCGCTGATGCTCCGACAAGGTATTATCCAAGTATGTTCTTCAAAGCAATCCGAGCTTCATCTGTCGGACTGAGGCGAGGAGTTGGAGGGGGGATTGAGGAATGAATGACGGCTCCGGTAGAAGCGTCTGCATAATATCCTCGGTGGAGGAGCCGAGTCTGGCGGGCATAGTCCCCATACGGGACATGGTGGACCTGTTCACCGAGACCCATGGCCACATAATCCTCGTCACATCGAGCCGTCTCGTGGAAGCGATGGCAGGTAGCAGCGACAAGTTGGAAAGCTTCGTGGTCGACCGCCATAGCAACGGGCAGATGCCCAACCGTCTGGTGCAGTACATCCTCTCCCAGTTCCGCAACGCGAAGGTGATGCTGTCGGTGGCCGACAGGACGGATGAATGGTTCTTCTTCGTCGGCGGCGACACCCAGTTCCTCCCCGCCCTTCTGGCCAAACTATCCGCTAAACCGACGCATCAGATGTTCGGTGCGGCCTCCAAGGAGACCATGAAGACCTACGGCCGTGGGTCGGGGATCCTGGTGCCGCTGCTCAGTGCCGCATCCCGGATCAACTGCCATCTAGCCACCCAGATCATCGTATACTCCGAGCATAATCTACGCGAGTACGGCCTGGAGTCTTTCCGTGCCAAGACGGCGGTGAGCCACCGACACATCATAGATTTCGAGAAATTCCGACCCCTGACCCCACTGGAGGACCGCGATGATGTCATCGCCTTCATGGCCCGTCTCGCCCATGAGAAGGGAATCCGTGAGTTCTTGGACGCCTTGCCCGACATCCTGGCGGGGAATCCGCATTGTAAGGTAAGGATATACGGCACCGGCAGTCTGGAGGATGAGGTCGGAAAGCGTGTGGCTGAAATGGACGGGAGGGTGGAGTTCGTGGGCTGGGTCGCTCACGGCGACATGCCCAGGCATCTCAACGAAATCAAACTGTTGGTGATGCCTTCTTATGCCGAGGGGCTTCCCAACGTGATGTTGGAGGCCATGGCCTGCGGCGCTGCCGTGCTGGTGAATCCGGTGGGTTCCATCCCTGACGTCGTAAGGGACGGTGACACCGGCTTCCTGATGGACGGTAACGATCCCAAGACCATCTCCAACCGGGTTCTGCAGGTTCTCCAGGATTCCGACCTCGAGGCGGTGTCCCGGCGGGGACGGTCGCTGGTGGAGGAAAATTTCACATTCCAGCGTCAGGTGGAGAAATGGTGGCGCCTCTTCTATCGCTGAGTCCCGTCTACAACTTCACGGCGCGGTTCGACACCTTGAAATAGTGCTTAGTTTTGGATTCAACCCCGCCGATGAGCTTCGAAATCCTTGACCAGCGCATAGTAGGGCATCTCCGCGCCAAGGGCATCGTTTCACCCTCCCCGCCGCAGAGGGACGCTATGCCCCTGCTCCTAGCGGGCAAGCACGTTCTGGTCATCGCCCCCACCGGCATCGGTAAGACCGAGGCGGCCATGTTGCCGGTCTTCGACAGCATACTCCGCAACGGTGGAGAGGGCATAAGGTGCATCTACATCACCCCCCTGCGGGCACTCAACCGCGACATGCTGCGACGCCTGGAGGAGATGGGTCACGAACTGGGGATAAGCGTCGGCGTCAGACACGGCGACACCTCGGCGGCGGAGAGGGCGCGGCAATCGCGGATCCCTCCTCAGATACTGATCACCACGCCTGAGACCCTCCAGGTGCTGTTCACAGGCAAGAGGTTGAGGGAGCATCTGCGGAACGTCCGGCACGTGGTGGTGGACGAGATCCATGAGCTGGCCTCCAACGAGCGCGGCGCCCAGCTGGCCATCGGCCTGGAGAGGCTGGTGGGACTGAGCGGCGAGTTCCAACGCATCGGGCTCTCCGCCACCGTCGGCGACCATGGTTGGACTCGGAGATACCTGGAAGGTGTGGGCAGAAAGGCTGAGGTGCTGTCCTACAAAGTGACCAAGGACGTCGTGCTCGGTGTCGAGGCGCCCGTCAAGGACGAGGGCGACGAGAAACTGGCCGAGGAGCTCCGCGCCGACCCCGACATGGTGGCCATGATGAGGCTGGCCCGGAAGCATATCGAACGCAGCCGTTCCTGCCTGTTCTTCGTCAACACCCGTGAGGCGGCGGAGGTGATCTCCGCCCGCTATCACATCTGGGACGAGGGTTTCCCCCTCGGAGTCCACCACGGATCCCTGTCGAAGGAGATACGCGTCGATATGGAGGAGCGGTTCAAAGCCGGGGACCTGAAGGCGCTCGTGTGCACCTCCTCACTGGAGCTGGGTATCGATGTGGGCAGCACCGACATGGTCATCCAGTACAACTCACCACGACAGTCCTCCCGACTGGTCCAGAGGATCGGCAGGGCCGGTCATCGCATGGACCAGGTCACCCGGGGTTCGATACTGGCCACCGACCCCGATGAACTGCTGGAATCGATGGTCATAGCCCGCCGGGCCATGGCCGGAGACCTGGAGAAGGAGGTTGCGCGGCCTTCGCCGCTGACCGTGGTGGCCAATCAACTCATAGCCATGACCATGGACGGCGCTGTGGCTATCGATGACGCCTGGAACACCATCAGACGCGCGACCACGTTCAGCACACTAAGCAGGGACGCCTTGGACCGTGTCATCGAACAGCTCGCCTCCATCTCCCTGGTATACGTCGAGGACGGGCGCTACCGTCGCAGCCGCAAGGGGATGAAGTACTTCTACGACAACATCTCGATGATACCCGATGAGCGCACCTTCCTGATACGCGACATAGGCACACGGGGCATCGTCGGTACCCTGGACGAGAGTTTCGTCATGAGCTTCGCCGAGCCCTTCGCCACCTTCATAGCCCAAGGACGCAGCTGGAGGATCGTGGATATACGCGAGGAAGAGCTGCTGGTGGAGAGGGTGGGCGACATCGGTTCCGTCCCTTCCTGGATTGGGGAGGACATACCCGTCCCCTACGGCGTGGCCCTGGAGGTCGGCCGCCTGCGCCGCACCGGCGACCTGGACGGCTACCTAGGTGACGACAACGCCAAGACCGCCGTGTTGGAATACCTCGGCAGACAGCACAAGGACGGGGCGATGCCCAGTGACATCCTGTTGACGGTGGAGACCGGCGACAAGATGGCGATCGTGAACTCCTGCCACGGCACCAAGGTCAACGATACCGTGGGGAAGATACTCTCCGTACTGTTGTCGGCACGTCTCGGTGACGGCGTGGGGGTCACCGTGGACGCCTACCGCATCATACTGGAGCTACCGTCACGGGTGGATGCGCGGATGATCGTCGACACCTTGATGTCCATAAAACCCGAGGCCCTGGAGGGACTGTTGCGACTGGTGGTGAAGAACTCCAACATAGTCAAGAGGCGTTTCATCTATGTGGCGAAGAAGTTCGGTATCGTGGACCGCGACGCCGACTACCGCTACATGCGCATCCAACGGCTCATGGACGTCTACGAGGGCTCACCCGCCTACGAGGAGACCATGGACAAGACCCTCAAGGAGGACATGGACGTCGAGAACACCACCGATTTCTTCCGACGCCTCCAAGACGGGAGCCTGGAGATAAGCGTCGGTCGCATCGGCACCATAGGTCGGGCGGGGATAAGGGACATAAAGGACCTTGTGCAGCCGGCACGGGCGGACCGCTCCATACTCATGGCTTTGAAGAGGCGCCTGGAGGAGGAGAACCTGCACCTCAGCTGCCTTAGTTGTAAGGGCCAATTCCGCCAACCGGTCGCCAACGCCCCCCGCAACATTCAATGCGTCGGCTGCGGAGGGCGGATGCTCGCGGCCCTCAAGGTCTATGAGAGGGACAACATCGACCTTTTGAAACTCAAGGAGCCGAAGGGCTCCGCCAAAACGGAGATAAAACGGATGGTGAAGAACGCCGAGCTGGTGAGGGAGTTCGGTGGCAAGGCGTTGCTGACATTGGCCGGCAGGGGCATAGGCCCCGATGCGGCGGCCCGTATCCTGCGCCGGTTCCATCCGGATGAGGAGGACCTCCTCCGCGACATCCTCGCCGCCGAGATCGATTACGCGCGCACCAAACGGTTCTGGGACTAGACCACGGGATTGCGCAGGGTGCCCACGCCCTCGATCCTCGCCACAACCTCGTCTCCGGGCAGCAGGGGGCCGATGCCCTCCGGGGTGCCGGTCATCAGTATGTCCCCGGCCTCCAGGGTCATGAATCGGCTTATGTAGGCGATGAGTTCGGCCACCGGGAATATCATCAACGATGTCCGGCCCTTCTGACGCAGCACGCCGTTGACCTTGAGATCCAGACGCAGGTCCTGGATGTCATCGACGGAATCGAAAGGCACCGGGTCGGAAAGGGGGGCGAAGGTGTCCATGCCCTTGGGGAGCGCCCAAGGGTTGCCATCCTCACGGGCCTTGGTCTGCATGTCGCGGGCGGTGACGTCGTTGGCCACCGCGAGGTGGGATATGTAGGATGGTGCCTCGTCTATGCTCACGCCACGGGCGTCCTCACCCATGATGACCGCCAACTCCACCTCGTGGTCCACCCTCCCCACGCCGGGGGGGATGCGTATGGAGTCGCCGTCACCGATGATGGCACTCATCGGTTTCAGGAAGACTATGGGCTCGGTCGGCATCTTTGCATGGGTCTCGCTCAGGTGGGAACGGTAGTTCCAACCCACGGCAACTATCTTGTTCGCTGTCATAGGAATGTCCCCTTCTTGGTGAATTCTGGTTTGATCTCCTCCACCTCATCCTCGATCTCCTCCACATCCGATCCGCGGAAACCGTCGGCGATGATGTACAGCTCCGAGGAGGTCTTACGGCTGGCGTCGGGGGAGTGCACCTTCACGTTATCGAAACGCCTTTCAGTGTCAAGGCGGAGACCGTTCATGAGGTCCCCTTGGAACACCTTCATGATCAGTCTGCCACCCTCGCGGAGCATGGAGTCGGCGGCGGCGAGGCAGTACTCGCAGAGCTCCACGGAACGGGCATGGTCGGTGGAATAGGCGCCGCTGATGTTCGGGGCCATGTCGGAGATCACTATGTCGGCCTTGCCTCCCAGGAGTCTGCGCAACTCCCGCATCGACTCGGTGGAGCGTATGTCGCCGACGATGCTGGATGCCCCCTCCACCGGCTTGACGGATTTGAGGTCTATGCCCACGACCCTGCCCTCCGGGCCGACGAGGTCCACCGCCACCTGTAACCACCCTCCCGGCGCCGCGCCGAGGTCCAGGACCTTGTCGCCTTCCTCGAACAGGCGAAATCGTTCATCTATCTGCAGTAGTTTGAAGGCCGCTCTGGAGCGGTAGTCGAGCTTTTTGGCCTTGCGATAATAGTACTCGTTCCTCCTCTCGGCCAGCCAGCGTTGGGTCATCTATTGATTGATTCCCCGTCTGTGATATATGCTTTCTGTCCGGTAAACAATAATATACGGAAGGTCAAGATTACCGTGCGAGCGCTATGACGAAAGAAGGTTGGACATACGCCAAGGCGGGAGTGGACATAGACCGTAAATCGGGGGCCATCGAGTCATTGGTCAAACAGTTGGGATTCCGTCGCACGGGCCTGGGGTCCAGGGTGGACGCCAAAGGACAGTTCACCGGTCTCATCGACTTCGGTGACGTGTACCTCACCCTCTGCACCGACGGCGTGGGCACCAAACTCCTCCTGGCGGAGGAACTGGACGTCTGGAACACGGTGGGCATAGACTGCGTGGCCATGAACGTCAACGACACCATATGCGTCGGCGCCGAACCCATGTCCTTCGTGGACTACATAGCCATAGACAAACCCGACGAACGTCTCACATCGGAGGTCGGCAAAGGTCTGGAGAAGGGGGCCGAGTTGTCCAACATGGACATCGTGGGCGGAGAGATCGCCGTACTTCCCGAACTGGTCAAAGGCCTGGACATCTCCGGGACTTGTCTGGGATACATGCCAAAGGAACGCCTCGTTGATGGCACAGGGGTTGAGAGGGGGGAGTCGATCGTCGCCCTACGCTCATCCGGTGTGCACTCCAACGGACTGACCCTGGCGCGCAAGGTGGTGGAGAGCGAGGGTCTGGCCCTCACCGACGGGGTCTCAGGTCTCGACGAAAGCATCGGCATGGAGCTCCTGCGACCGACCGACATCTACGTCCGCCAAGTGCTGTCGATACTCGAGGACAACCGTGTGAGCGGCATGGTGAACATCACCGGCGGCGGTATGCGCAACCTGCTCCGTCTCCGCCGGGGACTGTGCTACGAGATAAACGATCCGATCCGTCCCCACAAGGTCTTCGACCTGATCCAGGACTGGGGCGGGGTCAGCGACGAGGAGATGTATCAGACCTTCAATATGGGCATGGGCTACATGCTGGTCATGGACGCTGATGACGCTGAATCCGTGGCCGCGTCGCATCCCAACGCTCATGTAGTGGGGTCCGTCACCGAGGGTGACGGGGTCCTGCTGAAGGAGCAGGACATCAGATATCTGAATTATTGAGACAGGTGGGCGTGGACCGCGCCCACCACCGCGCCCAAGGCGGTGCAGGTCTCCAAAGAGAACCCGCCGCCGGTGACGTCCAGGTCGTTGCGGGCGATCTCCGCCACCTTCCTCGGCAACCCATGAGGTCCGAGACCGAAGACCAGGAGCACACTCTGCCCGTTCTCCAGCATCGATGCCACTTCACGTGACGATATGCTGCGTCCCGAACGTACCTTGCTGGTGGTGGTGACCGGCTCCCCCATCTGCGGAGGGAATCCCTTGCCGGGCGCGGGGAATGACTGGAACCTCCCTTGGGAGGTGAGACGCACCAGGTAATCGCCGTTCTCGCCCACGCTGGTGGTGGTCGCCATCCACTCCACTATCTCCGCCGGGGTGGACAGTTCTGGCGGGAAGGGGAAGCCGAAGGTCACCAGGTTGGCATCGAAGGCCAAGGCCAATGGCCCCGCCCTCGCCAGCGCCCGTCGGTGGGCCTCGCGGAAGCGGAGGGGGTCGTAGGAGTTGTGCAGGCCTATCGTAAGCCTGCCCCTCCTTACGCGGTTCACGGACTCACTCTATCGATCTTCTTCAACTCATCGCCGTCCCAATCGAAGTGCAGACGGTCGCGCCCCTTCCACACCCCCTTCTGCAGTATGTGCCCGGCTATGAGGCTGAGGCCGATGGTGGCCTCGACATAGGCCACCGCCTTGCGGGCATCGCGATTGATCTTACCCCAGGACTGCGCCTCCTCGAAGGTGCAGCCCGATAGGCCGCCCCAGAAGGGGACGTCGGTCGTGACCTGTATGGCATAGTGGTGGCCGCCCTTGTCGTGACCGAGCATCTCGGAGATGACCTCGATCTGCTGAATGAAGTTCTTGGGTATGCCGCCGCCGATGTAGATCACCGCAGTCTTCTCCGATTTTATCTTGATCTGGGTGAGCTCGAAGTTGTCGCGGATGGGGTCCAGGCTCATGTGTTTCTTGTCCGACTCGCGGGCGCGGGCGTAGAGATGGGTGAGACCGATACCGATGGACGAGTCGTTGAGGGCGGGGGCGAAGACCGGAACGCCGTACTTGTGGGCGTTGGATAGGATGGAGTCCTCGTCATCGATGTGGGCGCCCAAAATGTCCAGGAACTCACGTGAGGAATAACCGCGGGGCTCCAGACCCTCGGCGATGCGGCCTATGTACTCGTCGGTCTCACGGAACTTCTCCTCATCGACCAGGGTGTCGTATATACGGTCGAGGAACAGGTCCCTCAGACCGAGGTCGTCGATGTGGGGGGAGCATTTCCAGTGATGAAAGCCACGGGACTGGTAGAAGTCCTGGTACGGTATGGCGCCGATGGTCACTATCACATCGACCACTCCGCGCTTGATGAGATCGGATATGATCTTGCGCATCCCGCCCGCGATTAGGGCCCCGGATAGGCCCAGGATGACCGTGGGACGATCCTCGTCCTCCATGGCGTTCTCCAGCGCCGAGGCGCAGGTCGCCAGGGCGCGGCTCTGTATGGAGCTGTCCTTATAGGCCTCCATCAGGTCGGTCACGGTCTCTATCTGGTCGAAGTCTATGGCTTGGACCTTGTCTTTCAGGACTTCCTCTCTTCTCAACAAATGTCCTCCCTCTGATTAGATTCTGAATCTGCCGCCGCCTTTGCGCGGACGGCTGCGAATAGCGTGTTCATCGCCATCAAGGAATATCTCCAGGTCGGGGTTCTCGGATTGTATCTCCTCGATCTTACGGAGTACCTCGGTAAGGGTGAGTTCGTTCTCCCGCACATCGATGAATATATCCTGCATGGGGCCCCGTCCCTATTCCTGTTGGATTGGGATGAGGATATAAAACCTTTGCATGAAACCGATATACGGCGTTGGGCCTAGAGGATGCATCCTGGAGTGCCGGTCCCATTTTTTAATATGAGACGGGGCATAATTGGCATATAATATTATATTGAGAAAACTGATTGTTACTGTGGAAGGTAAAGTCGAAGGGGCTGATACCGTGAAGGCCACCACGCTGTTGGACTACGAGAAGGGGGGCGTACCCGAGCCCCGTGACTTCTTCGAGGAAAACCGCCATTTGGGGCCATCCGAATATCGTAGAAGGCTGTCCGAGGCCTATGGCCAGGCGCCCACCCGTAGCCAGACAGTGAAAAACATGGTTAACGAAGCGGTGATGATGTACCTTCTCGGATTCAAGGGGGAGTGAGATGAGCGAGAAGGAAACGGACAAGAAGGGAGGCGAGTCCCTACGCAAATGGCTCAAAGGCGACGATTCCAGCCTGGTCTCCTGGTTGTCAGGCGATGTCAAGGAGGGCTCGGGCGTCGAGTCCCTGGAACTTCGCAAGAAGATAATGAAGTTGGAGGATGAACGCGCACGGCTGAAACGCGAGTTGGAATCCGCACGCGAGGGCCAGAGTTCTGCACAGGTTACATTGGACGAGATGCTGGACTCCCGACCCGCCCTGCGTTCCAAGATGGAGCGTTTCCGCATGGGGATCGACGGGATCAACAACAAACTCGACAACCTGGGCGAACAACTCTGCCCCGAGACCCAGAAATTCATCGCCGTGAAGAAGAGGGTCGATAGCATCGACAATGAAATGCGTCGTGCGCTACGTGAACTACTGGAGAGGCCGGAGGCCATCGAGGAGGCCACCAAGAGCGTAACCGCCGTGGAAACCAAACTGGAGGAGGCCATCCCCGAGCTGGAGAAGGAGATGGCCGACATTGAGACCGATGTGGAGCAGAAACGCATCACTGACGCCCTCAATAAGGAGAAGCTCGAGCTGATGGAGATGGGTGGCGAGGGCGCGGAACAATTCTTTGACGAGCAGATGCGTGACCTTCAGAACCGGAAGGAGGAGCGCATAACCCTGGAGAGGGATAACCAGCGTCTGAGGGTCCAGTTGGACGACCGCAACGATGAGCTCAACCGCCTCCGTAGCCTTTTGCGCTACAAGGAGGAGGAACTCGTCCGCCGCGAGGAGGACCTCATCTATCGCGAAAGGGTGATCGAAGAGGAACAGAAACGCTTCGCCAGCGAGAAGGCCGAGGTCACCGGGACGGACGAGATCAAGCTCAAGAAGAGGCTGGAGGATCTCAAGGCCGAGGTCCATGCCAAAGAGGAGGAGATCGTCAAGAAGGAGCGCTACCTCAACAGTAAGATGGAGGAGTTGCGCCGCCGTGAGTTGGGCCTCATAGAGGAGGAGATCGACGTTCGCGAGGAGGACCGCCGCAGCGAGGTGGGCCTCAACAAGGTCCACACCGGTAACCAGCGTCTCACCGACCTGCTGCTCGGCGGATACCCGTTCGGCTCGAGCATCCTGGTCTACGGTCCGTCATTCGTGGGGAAGGAGGTCCTGGTCAACCAATTCATGGCGGAGGGGCTGATCAAAGGAGTCCCTATACTATGGGTGCTGACCGACAAAACCCCCGCCGACATACGCAATGAGATGTCGTTCATCGTCTCCGGTTACGAGGAGTACGAGGGTCTCGGCCTCGTCCGTTACGTCGACGGCTACAGCCACACCGTCGATGACCCCGCGGACGACCCCTACACCACATACCTCAACTCACCTGACGACCTCGATGCGATGATGTCGGCAGTCAACGAAATCGCCGATGGGTTCCGGTCCGAACACGCGTACTACCGCGTGGGCTTCCGTTCCCTGTCCACACTCATAGCATATTCCAACATAAACTCCGTCTTCCGTTTCCTCAACCCCTTCGTGGGCCGGCGCAAGAAGGAGCGTTCGGTCTCGATGTTCCTGCTGGAGAAAGGGATGCAGGAGCAGCAGGAGATTCAGATGTTGGGCATGATCATGGACGGTATGCTGGACTTCACGGTGGACCAACAACGGAACTTCTTCTCCGTCAAGGGGATAAGCGACGTTCAGACCAGGAACGACGTGCGTTACACCTGGACCGACCGCGGCCTGAACATCGGGTCCTTCACACTGGACCACATCAAGTGATCAGGCGACCTCGGGGCCGTCCGGAGGAGGCCTCTGCACGTTGACCCTCGGCATGGGGAAAGGCGGGGGCAGCTTGACCTCACGGGCGATCAGCACTGCGGATACCATGCAGCTGGACACGATGAAGGAGTGGAATATGTTAGCGGTCTCGGGCGGTATGTTGCCCTTATCCATCCAGGACTCGGTAATCTGCTGCGCCGGACCGGTGAAGAGCAGCTCCCCGGAGATGTTGATGTAACCGAGCGCCGCGTAGTTGACGCAGAAACGGAAGGCGAGGACGCCCTCCGTCTCGGAAATCGGATTCACATGGGTGATGCTGCTGTTCTGATCGATGCGTATGTTGCTTGACCTTTCGACCATGTTCTGGAAACGTTTGGCATCCAGGCCAGTGATCTCGAACTTAGTTATATCGGCTGTCAAGGACATTGTATCAAGGCAACTCGCTGGTTTTTTCTTCACGCAAAAAGGGCACCGGATGGTGCCGCGGGCCGGACTCGAACCAGCGACTTCAAGATCTTCAGTCTTGCACTCTCCCAACTGAGTTACCGCGGCGTGTATCGCCTTAAAGACAAAGTTGTTTTATAAACTTTACTAAGGGACAGGGGTTGCTGGGCGTTTCAATTAATATATGTGTACTGTCATTGATATACTACTGTCTGGGTGGAGTTCGTAGATGTCGGCTCTTGATAAGCGTATCCGGTGGAAGTTGCATATTCGCGGTGAGGATGGCGTTGCCTCTGTCATCGGCACAATTTTCGCGCTATTGGTTTTCCTCACGCTGTTCTCACTGATCATCACCACTTACATCCCGGCATGGGAGAAGGCCAACGAACAGGAGTTCATGACCGAGACCCTGTACCGATTCTCGAGCGTGAAGAGCGTCAACGGCATCATGAACGAGGGAGACCAGCAGTTCGTGGCCCTAAGCCTAGCCCCGGCCAAGGTGCCCATATTCGGTAAGAACGTGCTCGGCGACCTTACACTCAACCCATCGGGTTTATCGGAGGCCTCCATGACAGTTACCTTCGCCGATCCTGATGACCTCGGAGGCGATCCTCTGGAGTTCTCCGCTGGAGGTTCCTTGGAATACGGGATTTTCGTGAACACCTATCTGAACCAACGGGTGTCATATGAGATGGGGGCCGTCCTCACATCCCAGCCCGATGGTGGTCTGATAAAGGTCTCTCCGGGGCTAAGTTACACCACAACGGGAAGTGGGGGCGATGAAACCTATGACATCGTCATCAACCTCAATGACCTGGTCGGCACCCAAGCGTCGAGGCTGGGCGCAGGTACCTTCGGCGTTAGCCTCACGGTCACCGACATAAAGGATTTCTTCGTCGAGACGGATCCCGCCGACACCACCATGACGATGGTCATAGACACCTCGTATCCTGATGCGTGGATGAATTGGTTGGACCAGAGGTTCGTGCAGACGGGGGTCATAGGTGCGGGGGACATGGATGTGGATGGCAACCGGATAACACTCGAGTTCTCGGACCTGGACAGTATATCGGTCAAGAGGACCTTCACAACCATAAGCCTGGAGTGATAAGATGGAAGCGGACAGGATAGATAGGAACTACGGCTTCGGAGAACGTCTGAAGAGTAATTACGCCCGATTCCTCCGCAAGGCATCCAAGAAACCCTTCATGATCAAGACTGCGCATGGCAAAATGGAATCGGAGGGCGGCCCGGCGGTCGTCACCAAGATACCCGAGCATTCGCCGGACGAGATAGAACTCATAGACCAATACACCATCCGCGAAGGTTACAGCTACGTCCAGATCGTCTACGACAAGAAATTGAATGAATACCGTTATGACGTGGTCGAGCCTCAACTGAGCGACTATCAGACTGAACTGTTGGCCATGATAAAGGACACCCTGGAGCGCACCCTGAGCTACGACTGGGAGCGCTTGGGGAAGATCGAGAAGTCGGTGTACATCACAGAGAGCGTGCATGGTTTCCTGGATAGCAGGGGCATTCCTCTGGACCGGATCGGGAAGTCGAAGATCGACTACTACATGGTGAGGGACTTCGTGGGCTACGGGCCCGTCGATGTGCTCATGAACGACGACCACAACGATGACATCTCCTGCGACGGCCACGGCATCAGCATCTACATCTATCACAACAAGCACGAGAGCATACGCAGCAACGTCATGTTCCCCAAGAAGGATGACCTGGATTCGTTCATCATATCCCTGGGACAACGATGCGGCCGCCAGATAACCGTGTCACAGCCGCTTCTGGACGGTACCACCCCGGAGGGACATCGTGTCCAGGCGACATACTCCGACGAGGTCACCGCCCATGGCTCGACCTTTACCATAAGGCGTTTCAAGCACAGACCATTCACACCCACCGACCTGGTGAGGTCCAAGACGGCATCGCCGGAGATGCTGGCCTACATCTGGATGGCAGTGGAGAACGGCGAATCAGCCCTGGTCTGCGGTGGCACCGGAGCCGGGAAGACATCCACCCTGAACGCCCTTGCCCTCTTCATCCCGCCAGGGGCTAAGATCGTCAGCATGGAGGACACCCGGGAGATTAACCTACCACACGACAACTGGATACCCAGCGTCACGCGGATAGGCGGCGGTCTGCGCGATCAGGAAGGGAAGGCGGCGGGCGATATCGACATGTTCGATCTCGTCAGGGCGGCGATGAGGCAGAGGCCCAACTACATCATCGTCGGTGAGGTCCGCGGCAAGGAGACCTACAACATGTTCCAAGCCATGGCCACCGGCCACACCACATACTCCACCATGCACGCTGACTCGGTGAAGTCCATGGTCAGCCGCCTTGAGAACCCGCCCCTGAGCATACCGAGGATCCTTTTGACAGCACTGAGGAACGTGATCATCCAAGCTCCGGCGCGGGTGGGCAACGACATGGTGAGGAGGATAAAGGAGATGGTGGAGATCGTCGGTTTCGAGCCTGACACCAACGAACTGATCACCAACACCGTGTTCCAGTGGGACCCGGTCACTGATAATTTCGTCTACAAGGGCCACAGCTTCATGTTCGACAAGATAATCGAACTCAAGGGGATAACCCACGAGGACATGGACCAGGAGTTCCGTCGCCGCGTGGACATCATGAACTACATGGCCAAGAAGAACATGAACGACCACAAACAGATATGGGCCCTGATCAACCGTTACAACAACGAACCCGACAAGGTCATGCGCATAGTCTCCAAGCGCCTGGGGAGGGAGGAATCGGATGAGTCCTGAGGTCTCCGACGTATTCTCGAGGCTGGATCCCTCGAAGGAGAAGAGTTACTCCAAGACGAAGAAGTCCGAGGACGCCGACGAGCACTCACACCCCCGGCTGGTGAAGTTGCAGAAGGGCCTGAGGCCGGAATACATCAAGCTCACCCCCTATCAGGCCCTGTCCTGGAAGATAATGGGCAAGGCGGCCACCAAGGCCAAGGCCGACGTCAAACTCGAGGACGCCCTGGTTCAGGCGCACATGCCCCTACGGCCGGAGGAGTACAAGGCCTACATGATGTTCACCGCCCTGTTGGCCGCCATCGTCGGCCTGGTGGTGGGCGGTGTGCTGCTGGCGACCATGGAGGTCTTCGAGGTCGCCCTGGTCTCGGCCATAATGCTGCCCTTGGTCTTCGGGGTCCTTACCTACGCCCTGCTGAACATGATGCCGGGATCCACCGCCAGCTCCCGCGGGCGTGACATCAGCAAGCGCATAGGTCCTTCGATGAGCTTCATATCGGCCATGGCCTCAGCGGATGTGAACGTGGATGTCATCTTCAAGGAGCTGGCCCGCCAGGACATATACGGCTCGGTCAAGGAGGAGGCGGAGTGGATAACACGTGACACCGAGCTCCTGGGCCTTGACATAATAACCGCGGTGTCGCGGGCGGCGCAGAGGACGCCTTCGGACCGTTTCCAGGATTTCCTCCAGGGAGTGGTCACAACCTCCACATCCGGCGGGCAATTGAAGCCCTACTTCCTGCAGAAGGCCGACCAGTATGAGAAGGAGGCCAAGCTGCAGAACCGCGCCATGCTCGAGAACCTCGGCCTGATGGCGGAGACCTATGTGACCGTCGTCGTGGCCTTCCCGCTGTTCCTGGTGGTCATCATGGCGATCATGGCCATAATCGGCGGCCTGAACCCCGAATTCGCCATCACCCTCCTCTATCTGGTGGTGGCGGTGATGGTGCCGGTCTCCCAGTTCGGATTCATCTTCTTCGTCTGGAACACCACAGAGGAGGCGAGGGCATGAGGACGGAGGTGATCAAGGAGGACATCATAGACATCGGCCGTCTGCAGTCCGCGGAGAAGAAGGACCGTGGCGTGGTGATACTCGCTGTGAGCCTCTCAATCGCGCTCATAGTGTTCATCGCTGCAATACTGGTATACATAGGCAGCATAGACCTGAACGCGGAATGGTATCAGCTTGTGTCCCTAGGCTTCCTGATCGCCCTCGGGCCTTTCGGCTTCTACGGCACGGCGGTGTCGAGGCGGAAGGCGGATATCGAGCAGAGACTGCCCGACTTCCTCAGGGACGTCGCCGAGGCCGGACGTTTCGGGATGACCCTGCCCGAGGCCATACGTGTCGCGTCCCGGGGCAAGTACGGTAAGCTCACGCCGGAGATACGCAAGATGGCGGCCCAGATAGAATGGGGCGTGCCCGCCACCGAGGCCCTGCAGCTGTTCGTGGACCGTATCAGGACGCCTTTGGTGGAGAGGATGATAGCCATCATCATCAAGGCCAACAACGCCGGCGGCAACGTCTCCGATGTGCTCACGATGGTCGCCAAGGATGCCCGCGAGACCCGCATGATGGAAGAAGAGAGGAAACTGGAGATGGTCACCTACATGATGGTCATCTACATCGCGTTCTTCGTTTTCATCGCCACCATATTCATCATGAACAGTGTCTTCCTGCCGGCGATGATCGAGACCAACGTCGAAGGGAGCATGATAAACATCCCCATCATAGAGGCGGTGCAGGTGGTGTTCATCGTGTCCGTCATCGTGCATGCGGTGGGGGACGGGGTCATGGCCGGCGTCCTGCAGGACGGAAGGATATCCAACGGGATGAGGCATGGGTTCATCATGCTGTTCACCGGCGTGGCGGCCCTGATAATATTGGGGGCTTTCTGATGGCAAGAAGCAAGGAAAAGGGATCGGGGACGAAGACCAAAAGCAGCTTCACGTCCAAATACGGAAGCGTCCTCCTCAACATCAAGGGCAAGCCGATGAGGGTCAAGATCCCTACCCAGATCAAGCAGCAGCGGGAGATAACCCACATACCTCCGTTACTGAGCGAGGACATCCGGATGGTGGAGATCAACCCCGTGGAGGAGCCGCTCACCTACGTGCGCATAAACTACGACCGTGACCTCGGGGAGCACCTCTACGAGGTCATCGAACCGCAGCTTTCGGATGACGAGGACGCCTTGCTGGGGGTTCTGAAGGAGGCCCTGACCTCCACACTGAACCAGACCAGCGATGAGACGCAGGACGAGGAGAGGAAGGAGATACTCCGCATCGCCCTCGACCGCTTGCTGGAAGCGATGGAGATATCCCTTGATG
>PWJQ01000012.1 GCA_003560875.1 Methanomassiliicoccaceae archaeon | reverse complement strand
TCAGCACGCCCAGGGCGGCTATCGGCTTTGCGATTCCGTACTTCATGGAATATTTCCTTCCTGCGCATTTACCTCGACATTAGACAAATGTCTAAGCATTTGCACATTATTTGCACAAATATGATACTCGATTGTGTATTTTAAGGTTACTATTCTAAACATATGTCTAACAATCTCTAACATTCTATGAAATTTGGATATTTTGAGCTTTGAGAAAAGTTGGGGCATCACCGCGGTATTGGAAGTAACTATAAATAGTAGAACAAACAGATAATAGGTTGCAAACCATGAGATTACAACCAGGTGATTGGATGATGGACGTGGACAGGCTGCTGTCGGTGATAAACAATCCCACCAGACGCCGGATAATGGAAGCATTGGTGAGAGAGCCTCACTACCCTCTGCAGCTAGCCAGGGAGCTCCGTGTGAGTCAACCGGCCATAATCAAGCATCTGAACACGCTTGAGGAGAGCGGTCTGGTGAGCAGTTACAGTGAGAGCAGCAACCGCGGTCCGGAGAGGAAGCAGTACGTGACCACGTCCGAGTTCACCCTGGTCGTCGACATGCGGGAAGGCATGTTCACCGCCCGATTGGTGAGGCCGGAAGCCAGGGATGAAAAGGAAGACCGGAGAAAAAGGAGGTTCAAGGACATCGTGGAGGCGAGATCCCAAGTGGGTCTGATAGACGATGAACTGGAGGATCTGGAGCGTAGAAGGTCCGCGATAATCGACCGTAGACGCGGCCTCATAGCCGCTGCCAACTCGCTGTTCGATGTCAGCGAGCAACACTACCGGGCCCGGGCGTTGTTGTATGAGATGATGAACAACCCCCGCTTGACGATGGACGAGATATCAAAACGGCTGTCCATGAACGCCGAGGAATGCACGGACATGCTGGACGAGATGGTGGAAAGGGCGATAGAAGAATACGAACACTCTGCGGGAGACAAAGAGGTGAATCAAGATGGTAAATAAGGACAAAGCATTGAAGGTGGCCGAACTACGGCCGATGGAAGCGGGCAGAGGCATCGCCCGCATAGACCCGGAGATAATGGACATATTGGACCTGAAAGCAGGTGACATCGTTCAAATCGAGGGTAAGAAGAAAACCGTGGCCAAAGTGCTGCGGGGAGGTCCCGAGGATGCCAACCGCGGCATCATCCGCATAGACGGCTCCACACGAAGGAACGCCGGGACCAGTATCGATGAGAGGGTGGACATAAAGAAGGTCACCGTCAAGGACGCGACCAAGATAGCGTTCGCCCCCACCGAGCAACTACGGATCCAAGGAGGGGAACAGTATCTGACCCAGACCATGGAGGGGAGGGCCTTCGCCAAAGGCGATATCCTCACCCTTAGCGTCATGGGTAACAAGATCGACCTCGTGGTCACCTCCTTCAGCCCGACAGCTGAAGCGGTACTGATGACGAGAGCGACCGAGGTCAAGATCTCCGAGAAGCCCGCCAAGGAGACCGGTTCGGTGCCCAAGATATCCTATGAGGACATAGGCGGACTGGGTGACGAGGTCAAGAGGGTCAGGGAGATGATCGAGCTGCCCCTCAAGCACCCGGAGCTCTTCCGACGTCTGGGCGTCGAAGCTCCCAAGGGGGTTCTGTTGCACGGACCACCGGGGACCGGTAAGACCCTTCTCGCCAAGGCCGTCGCCGGGGAGACGAGTAGCAACTTCGTCTCCATCAGCGGTCCGGTCATAATGAGCAAGTTCTACGGTGAGAGTGAGGAGCGTCTGAGGGAGATATTCAAGGAGGCGGAGGAGAACGCCCCCTCGATAATCTTCATCGATGAGATAGACTCCATAGCGCCCAAGAGGGACGAGGTCACCGGTGAGCAGGAGAGACGCATAGTCGCTCAGCTCTTGGCATTGATGGATGGTCTGGAGAGCAGGGGCAAGGTCGTCGTCATCGGGGCGACGAACCGTCCCAACGCCATAGATGAGGCTCTGCGTCGTCCGGGAAGGTTCGACCGTGAGATAGAGATCAGCATACCGGGCAAGGAAGGCAGGCTGGAGATACTGCAGATCCACACCCGCGGTATGCCTCTGACCGACGACGTCGACCTGAACAGACTCTCCGAGATTACCCATGGATATGCGGGAGCGGACATGGCCGCCCTCTGCAAGGAGGCGGCCATGGCCTCACTCAGACGGATACTCCCGCAACTTGACCTCGATGTCGATGAGATACCGGTGGAGGTCCTCAACTCCATACACGTGGACTGGAACGACTTCCGCAACGCCCTCAAGGAGATGCAGCCTTCCACCCTGAGAGAGGTCCTCATCGAGAGGCCAGACATCAAATGGGACGAGATCGGCGCCTTGAAGGATGCGAAGTTGGAGTTGCAGAAGGCCGTCGAGTGGCCATTGAAATATGGCAAGGTCTTCGAGCACATGCACGCCACCCCTCCGCGGGGCATAATGCTCTACGGACCGCCAGGCACAGGCAAGACAATGCTGGCCAAGGCCGTGGCTTCCGAGAGCGAGGCTAACTTCATATCCGTCAAGGGGCCGGAGTTCCTGAGTAAGTGGGTCGGTGAGTCGGAGAAGGCGGTCCGTGAGACGTTCCGTAAGGCGAGGCAGGCCTCCCCTTGCGTGATATTCATGGATGAGATCGACTCCATCACCGGAACCCGCGGCGGAGGGGAGGACAACAAGGTCACGGAGAGGGTCATCTCGCAGATGCTCACCGAGATGGACGGCTTGGAGGCGTTGAACGACGTAGTCGTCATCGCCGCCACCAACCGTCCCGACATGGTCGACCCCGCACTGCTACGTCCGGGAAGGTTCGACAAGAGCATCTACATAGGCCTCCCCGACCTCGAGGCCCGGAAGTCCATATTGAGGATACATGCCAAGGGCAAACCCCTCAGTGACGATGTGGACTTCGATGAGATCGCCAAGCGGACCGAGGAGTACAGCGGTGCCGACCTGGCCGCCGTCGTCAACGAAGCGGTCATGCTGGCGGTCAAGGAGATCGTGGAGGTCGGGGATATACCCAGCGACGAGGAGCTGGCGAAGAAGAGGATCGGCATGGATTACTTCCATAAGGCATTGGAGGCCATCCTGCCGTACTCCAAACGCGAGTTGCAGAGACTGAATGAGTTGGGCGACAAACTGAACTACATGAGGTGATAGAGATGAAAGAATGGGACGAAATGTTCCGAAGGTTCGGATTGGGAGACATGAACGACCGGATGGACCGCATGTTAAAGGGTTTCCTCGGATCAGAGGAGAGCGCTCCTGGCGCCAAGGTCTGGGGTTACACCATGTACCGCGGTCCGGACGGGGTGCCCCATGTGCGTGAGTTCGGTACCGACATGGGCGAGGACGTCCTTCCTGAGAAGAAGGAGGTCCGTGAGCCCTTCGCCGACGTCACCCACGAGGGTGATGGGCTGCGCATCGTGGTGGAGCTTCCCGGAGTCTCCAAGGAGGACATCGACCTGCAGACCACCGAGAAGTCGATAACGGTCTCGGTGGACACTGAGGGCCGGAAGTACCATAAGACACTGAGGCTCCCTGCGGAGGTCGATGCTGATTCGGCGAGAGCAGAATACAACAACGGCATCCTCGAGGTGCTGTTGAAGACCGTCGAGCCTGCGCCGAAGAGGATAAACATCTTGTAAGGGGGCCACCCCCCTCCGTTTTTTATTCCTGACCGAGGAGGTCACTTGCACATTCGGGTTGATACAGTGGCCTCGGCCTCTCACCCAGATCCTCCCGCGGGATCCTGGACTTCATTATCAGCATCGGATCCGTGATGTTCATCGCCCGGTTCAGTATCAACCTCTTACCGGCATCGCTCATCCCCAGGACGGGTATGCCCGTGCCCATCTGCACCTTCGCCCGGGCCCCGGCCTTTTTCCATAGTTGCGCCGAGGCACACAGGAAGAGGATGTCGCAGTAGTGCACCATTATCTCGGCCGTGAAACCGCACACTGCGGTGGTATGGACGCCTATTAGCAGCGTCTCGATTCCCAGCTCCTTACTCTTCTCCTTGATGGTCTGGGCGGTGAAGGAGTCCTTGCCCATGACGGTGACCGCTATCCTTCTATGTCCCATCGACGCCGCCTTCTCGACTCCCGCCGACTGATCTATGGACGCGTTGTCATCGAGGAGTGTGCAACCCTCCTGCCGCAAACGTTCCTGTAGGGCGGGGATGGGCGAGGTGGAAAGTATGCCGGTCATGTGTGCACCCACCGCCTGCACCACCTGAGGGTCGGAACTGATGAATGTCCCTGCCCCCTCGCAGACCGTGACCGCACAATCGAGAAGGCCGTCCCGGAGGGCATCACTGACCATCTCGGAGGCACCGAACGTGACCGTCCGGTCTTCCGTCCTCAACAAACGTTCGGAAGTGAACATCCCGTATTCGTCCACATTCTTCATCAATGTGGTCAAAACGGAGGCGGCATCCTCGTCTCCAGTACCGTAGACGCGGCTACGCATGGGGCAGTGACTGATCTTGGGGGGATCAACCACCTCCGCCCTGCCCTTGTCTATGAGTATCCTCGCCCCGCATATCTCGATCTCATGCATTCCTTCCATCGTATCATCCATGAATCTGATGGTACGGTTATTAACATGCCTACCCGTACGAAACGGCTTGGTACCTGGAAAACTTGTTTATATAACGGCATTGTTTTTTCGTGATAGGTGAACTAATTTGGTAGAAGTCACTCCTGAAGCTCAGAATTTCCTGAAGGAATTGCTAGAGAAGAACGACAAACAAGGCCAGGGCGTCAAGATCTATCTTGCCGGTATGGCCTGCAGCGGACCCCAGTTCGGGATGAAATTCCAGCCCGAGAAAGAGGAAGGCGACAACGAGGTCGTCCTGGACGGATTCTCCTTCTATTACGACAGCGAGACCGCCGAGGTCCTTGAAGAGTGCGTCATCAAGTTCATTGACGACCCTCAGATGGGTACCGGTCTCACGATCGAGAACCCTCAGGCTAACGGCTGCGGCTCCTGCGGCAGCGGCTGCAACTGAAACCAATTTCAATCCCCCTTACCCACTTTATTTTTATTTGCGACCCTTCTAAGGTACGTGCACGTCTCCCATCCTCTAATCAAGGAATCAGCCGTCGAGGACCGGGAATACCAGACCTCATTGGCGCGAATATGTGGCAAAGAGTCGACCCTGGTCGTCATACCGACGGGTATGGGTAAGACCATCATAGCCCTCCGTGTGGTCGCCGATACATTGCATAAAGGCGCCACCAAGGCACTGATCTTAGCTCCCACTCGGCCTCTGGTGGAACAGCACCGTGATGTCCTCCAGGATATGATGCCCACAGTAAGGGTGGCATCCATGACGGGTGGGACCGTCCCTGATAAAAGGGTCGACGTCTGGAACCGTAACACGGTGATCGTCTCGACCCCTCAGGTCATCGCCAACGACCTGGACAAAGGACGTTACGGCCTGGGGGACGTGGGGGTCGTGGTCTACGATGAGGCCCACCGGGGCGTTGGCAGCTACTCCTATGTACGGGTGGCGGAGCATTATCATCCTTATCGACGTCTCAGCATGGGTATTACCGCATCCCCCGGCAGTGACAACAAACGCATAATGGAGGTCTGCGAGAACCTGAGACTCTTCCGTATAGAGGTGCGCACCGAGGAGGATCCGGACGTGGCACCTTATGTCCACAGGATAGAGATGAAGACTCTGGAACTCGACCTGCCGGAAGACCTAATGGAGATCATAGGCGTTCTACGCGACCTATTGGACAAGTACGTTGACGAGCTCATAAAATTGCGTCTCCTGGATGACAGGTCGGTCGCAACGGCGAAGCGACTCCTGGTTTTGGGTAAGACATTACAGGCCCGTGCCGCACATGAGAAGGGCAGTTACACCGTGTTCCGGGCGCTCACGGTCCAGGCGATGGCCATGAAACTCCTTCACGCCATAGGCTTGGCGGAGACGCAGGGCACCACCGCCCTCTCCCGTTTCCTCGATAGGCTGGAAGAGGAGAAGGTACAGGATGGTTCCAGCCGCGCCACCCGCGAACTACTCGCCAATGAGGGCTACGACCGCCTGCGGGAGATGCTGTCGAAGACCAGGACCGAGCATCCCAAGGTGTCACGGGTGATGACCCTGGTCAGCAGGCAGGTGGACTCCGAACCCGACTCGCGGGTGCTGGTCTTCACCCATTACCGCGATACCTGCGAGATGGTGGCGGACAGACTTGCACGGATACCTTCGGCGAGGGTGGGAAGATTGATAGGTCAGGCGGGTCACGACGGCCTGAAACAGAAGGGCCAGGCGGACGTCCTGAGACAGTTCCGGGAGGGGATCGTGAACGTCCTGGTGGCCACCTCCGTCGGGGAGGAGGGTCTCGACGTTGCCAACACCGACATGGTCCTGTTCTACGAGCCGGTACCGTCCGAGATCCGCAGCATCCAGCGCCGGGGACGGACAGGCCGGTTCAGCGACGGGCAGGTCCACATACTCATTGCGAAGGGCACAAGGGACGAGGCCTATCAGAACTCGTCCTTGAACAAGGAGAAGAGGATGAGGAGACGTCTCGAGGATTTGGACCGCGAATTACGTTCCCGGAGGCAGATTGAGGAGAGGGCGAGGTCACAGAGTTCCCTCGCCAGCTTCCGTTGAGCGAACGCTATGATTATTAGCGGCCCGTGCATTACCCCGCTCATGCTCTATGAGGAGCTGGCGACCACCTACGACCGTCTGGAGTCCACCAGCAGCCGGCTGGAGATGACCTCCATACTGGCAGAGTTCTTCCGCAGCGTGGATGCAAGCGAGCTCAGGCAGGTGGTCTACCTGACCCAGGGTAAGCTGAACCCGGATCATGTCACCGAGAAGCTGGGCATGGCCGACAAGATGATACTCAAGGCCATAGTCGATGCGTCCCGTCTGCCGGAATCCTATGTCAACGACCTTTGGATGAAGGAGGGGGACCTGGGGGCCGTGGCGGAGAGGGTGACATCGGAGAGGGTGCAGACCAACCTGTTCTCCCAGCCCCTCACATTGGAGAGGGTCATCGACAACCTGCGAGGCATCGAAGGCGCCGAAGGGAAGAACTCCCAGACCAAGAGGATCAGGCTCCTGACGAGTCTTCTGCATGACGCTTCACCACTGGAGTCCCGCTACCTCTGCCGTACCGTCACCGGACGTATGAGAGTGGGCGCGGCGGCCATGACCATATTGGATGCCTTGGCGGCGTCTTTCGGGGTCAAGGAGGATCGTCAGGACATAGAGCGTGCTTTCAACGTGAGTTCCGACATCGGCACAGTAGCGGAGAGCCTGGCACGGGATGGCATAAAGGGTGTGCGCGGCATAGAGGTCCAAGTGGGTAGACCGGTTCGCTCCATGCTCGCCGAGAGGTTGCCTTCCATGGAGGAGATTCTCAAGAAACTAGGCGGCCGTTGTGCTCTGGAGTACAAATACGACGGCATCCGTGTCCAGGCGCACATCTCCGGCGAGGGTGTTAAGCTCTACTCCCGTCGGCTTGAGGACCTGACCGATAATTTCCCGGATGTCGTGGAGTCTTTACTTTCCTCGTTCAAAGGCCAGGAGGCCATAGTGGAGGGGGAGTGCGTTCCGGTGGATCTTAAGACCGGCAGACTGCTGCCCTTTCAAGAGGTGGCGCACCGAAGACGAAAGTTCGGAATGGAGGAGGCCGTCAAGGAGTATCCCGTGAAGATCTTCCTCTTCGACTGCTTGAAGATGGACGATGATGACCTCACCCTCAGACCCTTCCCGGAACGACGGGATGCGATGGAACGCGGTCTTGAGGAGGGAGAGGGACTTCTCTTCTCCCGCCTGGAGATAGTGGAGTCCGCCGCTGAGGCCGAGGGTTTCTTCGAAAGCGCCCTGGTCGACGGTTGTGAGGGGATAATGGCCAAATCGCTGGCGGAGAACTCCGTTTACAGGACCGGCAACCGCGGATTCCTGTGGATAAAATACAAGAAGGATTACCGTGGCGACCTCAACGACAGTTTCGACCTCGTCGTGGTAGGCGCCTACACCGGCAAAGGTAAGAGGAAAGGGTTGTACGGAGCATTGCTGATGGCGGTCCATGACCCGGAGAGCGGTGCGTTCCAAACGGTCTGCAAACTGGGAAGCGGTTTTGACGACGTGTTCCTCGGCGAGCTCCCCGGGATGTTGGAGCAGCACCGTTCTTCTGGCCCTTCGCATCTCCTCAGTACAAGGATGGAAGCCGACCATTGGTTCGAGCCGGCCATAGTCTTGGAGGTCATGGGGGCGGAGGTCAGCGTCAGCCCCACACACACCGCTGCCACGGGACTGCTTCCCGAGGGTTCTGGTTTGGCGGTCAGGTTCCCCCGTTTCACGGGGAAGGTACGTGACGATAAATCCGCGGAACAGGCCACCACGGCAGCTGAATTATTGAACATGTACAGAGGCCAGACCTCCGTTTCCGATTCAGAGGCATCAGCAAAGTTTTAAGAATACTACCGATATCGTGGAATCATGGAGCTCCTGCTAATCGAAAAGTCCGCCAACGCCATAAAGGTGGGTGTCAAAGACCCCGACATGACAGTCATCACACCCGTGCTGGGGAGGATTTTGAAGGACGACAAGGTCCTGGATGTCGAATTCACCGATGTCCACCCGGAACTGGAGGTCCCTGTGATCATGTTGACCGTCAGTGACGGCGACCCGTTGGAAGCCTTCAAGAGATCCACAGAGGCATTGGTCAAGGATTTCCACTCCGTGAGGGAAGGCCTCATCGGAAAACTCTGAAGATGGCACCCACGCCATGCGAGACGGCCGAGAAGGACATAGGCCTAGAATTCTATCACAGCGACAGTCACGGCACCGGTGGCCGTATCAAGGCCCATGCCGAGGACTTCGAGGTCGATGAGATATCGGACCTGCCCCCTGCCAAGGAGGGCGGACGCTACACCATCGCCAAGGTAACGACCCGTAATTGGGAGATGAACCGGCTCATAAAACAACTCGCCGGCGCCCTGAGGATCTCCCGCCAACGCATAGGTTTTGCGGGCACCAAGGACAAGAGGGCCATCACCAGCCAGTTGATGTCCTTCGAGATGCCTCCCGAGGCGCTTGACTCCATTGAACTGAACGACATATGGGTGTCCGATGTGTATCAGGCCGCCCGCCCCATAAAGATCGGGGATCTCATCGGGAACCGTTTCAGTGTCCATGTGCGGGAGTGTGAACTCCAGGGCGACGAGCTTTCCTCCGCCCTTGAACACTGCAAGGAGAGCCTGGATTCGATAGGGGGATTCCCCAACTATTTCGGTGTGCAGCGTTTCGGTGTCGCCCGCCCGATAACCCATCTGGTCGGCAAATCGATCGTGGCCGGGGACTTCAAGCAGGCAGTGCTCACCTATCTGGCCCACCCCTCTGAATATGAGAGCCCGGAATCCAAGGCCTGCCGCCTCGAGTTGCAGCAACCGGACGGCAGGGACGACCTTCTGGCCGAGTTCCCCCGTGGCATGAATTTCGAAAGGACCTTGGTCGAGTATCTCGCACGCCGTCCCGAGGATTACGCTGGAGCATTGCGGCAGTTGCCTGACAACCTGCAGATGATGTTCGTCCATGCCTATCAATCCTACATATTCAACCGTATACTCAGCGAGAGGATGAGGAGAGGGATGCCCCTCCATGAGCCCATCGAGGGAGACCTTGTGCTCACCATAGGCGATAAGAGGGTACCCATCCACGAACGTCCGATAGAGGTGACGTCGGCGAACATGGACCTCGTGGCCGATCAGGTGAGGGCGGGGAAGGCCTTCGTAAGCGGACTCCTTTTCGGCAGTGAGAGCCGATTCGCGGTCGGCGAGATGGGAGAGATAGAGAGGAAGGCGGTGGAGGATGAGGGTTTGGAGCCCGAGGATTTCGTTGTTCCGCAGATACAGAGATGCAGCTCCCGTGGTAGCAGACGCGAGATCCTCTGCAGCTACGAATCCCTCCGTGCCGACATGGCGGAGGACGGGTACGTGCTTTCATTCTCATTGACCAAGGGTAACTACGCCACCTGTCTGTTGCGCGAGTTCATGAAGGCCGATATGAAGAACTATTGAGTCTTGGACGCGGCGGCCTCTTCCTGCTTCTTCTTTATCTCCTCGATCATCTCCCTGGCGCGCACATCCCCTGGAGCCAGGATCTTAACCGTCTGCAGACTCATCATGGCGCCTTCCAAGTCCCCGAGCTCCAACTGCAGGGCGGCCTTCCGGCGGGGGGGGTCCGGGTCCTTGTCATCAAGGGCGATCGCCCTGTCGAATGAGTTTATGGCCTTGGTCTTCTTGTCCTGTGATGCCAATATCTCCGCCAGTTCCAAATGTGCGTCCTTGATCCCGGAGTCCAAACGGATGGCTTTCTGCAACGACACCTTGGCCTGTGAGGTCTTGCCTGCCAGCGACTGCTGACGCCCGAGAAGGAACCAAGCCCTTGACGAACGGGGGTCATCTTTAGTGGCCATCAATAGTGATTCGAAGGCCTCGTCTTCCTCCCCTATCACCAATTGATTCTCCGCCAGCCTCAGGTAGAGGCCTTCAGCGCCGTTGCTGATGGCCTTGGTCAACGCCCTTGCGGCGAGATTGGGGTCCTCAAAAACCTCCAACATTTCCGCGGCCTCCGTCCAAAGGTCCTTGTCGCGGGGGTCGAGTTCGAATAACCTCTGCAACGGTGCCTTGGCCTCGCTCTTCCTATCGGAGTTGTAGAGTATCCTAGCCTTCAACCATTGGGTGTTATGGTTCAAAGGGTCAAGGAAGGCGGCCTCCTCCAATCTCTCCAAGGCCTCATCGTTACGGCCCTGACGATGCAAGGCGATGGCCTGCATGTTGATCGTCCTCACATGATTGGGCCTTAGGCTGAGGGAATGGGTGTATGCCCGTACCGCCTCCTCATAACGCCCTAAGGCCTGGAAGGCATCACCCCTCATAGTCTGGGATATGGGGTCATAGCTGAGCTCGTCCATGTCGTCTATAACACGGAGGGTATCGGAATAATTGCCATTGTCGTAATGGAGCTCGGCCAGTTCCAAACGGGCGCCACGGTCCAACGGGTCGCTCTTGAGAACCTCCCGCAGTAGCTTCCTCAACGCCTCGGGATCGCCGCTCCGACGTACGGATGTGCGTTTCATCTCGATTATGGACCGGTCCCCGGGTCGCAATTCCAAGGCCATGTCGAAATACTGCAGCGCCTCGATGTCCCTCTCCAAGGTCTGCAATGCCTTGCCCATGTCCAGGATGTCTATCAAGTTATCCGGGTTCAAACGCAGGATCCTGCGGGTGACCTCCACCATCTCCTCGTGGTTCCCCAGACGATTGTGGCATTCCTTGAGGTAGGCCAATATCTTGGGGTTGTTACGGGTGATCTCATTGGCCTTGGAGAAGTAGAACAATGCCTCATCGAAACGGTCGAGCTCGGCGAGGATCAATCCTTTACGCAACAGGGCATGGAGATGACCGGCCTTGACCCTGAGCACCTGGTCATAACATTTCAAGGCCTCGTGGTTGGCATCCATCATCTCCAGGCAGTAGGCTTTAGACATCCAGAAGTCCACGTTATCAAGGTCACGCACGATGGCGCGGTCATAGCAGTCGACGGCCTCACGATGAATCTGCATTGCCTCCTTTGCCATTCCCTTCGAATACCATAACCAAGGATCGTCCGGGCTTATCTCGAGACCTTGCGAGTAGCATTTGACGGATTCCTCGAAACGGTCGAGGGCGTAGAGGGCGTTACCACGCAACCTCCAGTACATACTGTCGTGGTCCTGCCTCTCCAGGACAGCATCGGCGAGTGACAGGGCGTCCTCGTGTCTACCGGAGTTGAGCATCGCCGCCAGAACCTCATTGGTCTGCTTGATGTTGCGGGTACCCCAACTCAATGCCTGACGGAATGTCCTCATGGCCTCCTGAGGCATTCCCATCGCATCCTGGATGATGGCCTTGTCCTTGGTCACATCGATGTTCGTGGGTTCCTGGGCAAGTATCCTGTCGGCAACCTGTATGGCTTCGGGGTATGACTTGTCAGCCTTGTGCATCTCCAAGAGGAGTTTCAGAGAGGGCAGGTGCCTGAGATCCCTCTCCAGAACCGCCTCCAGATCCTTACTGGCCTTTTTGAGTTCCCCCGTATACCAGAAAGTCCGGGCCCTGATGTATCGTAGCTCGCTGTCCTTGGGATAAAGCCGGAGGGACTCATCCAGATGTTTCAATGAGTCGCTTATCCGCTTCTGGGATGTCAGGTTCTCTGCCATCAGGGCGAGTAGTGACGGGTCCTCGCCCCTCATTTCTATCATTTCCTTGATGACTTCACCGGTGTCCTGCCCGGGACAATATTCCACCAGAGCATTCAGTATCTCCATCCTGATGTCATCGTCCTTGCATTCACCGAGATATCCTATGGCCTCCTTCACAGCCTCTGCTGGCCTCCCCAGTATGCCGAGGTCCTTGATGAGCATCACCTTGGCGGCCTTAAGGTCGGATTCGATCTCCAAACTCTTCTTCACCGCATCCAATGAACTTTCGAAGCGGTTCATGTAGAAGTTGGCGCTTCCGATACCGTACCAGGCACGTGAGTTGTTGGGGTCGTAGTCCAATATCTTCTCGTATACTTTTATGGATTCATCCAGTAGTCCCGCCCTAGCCAGACGGTAGGCGGCAGAGAGAGTCTGCGAGGGTTCTCGCGTATCCATCTCCTGGACACGGTCCGTCAGTTCACGCGCCAATGCCACGTCCCCCTGGGTCCTGGATATCTCCGCCAGGGCCATCAGTATGACCGGGTCGGAAGTGTCCTTCAGTTTCAATGACACCAGGGCTTTCGCCCCTTCGATATCGCCCAGATCCAACAAAGCAAGTGCCTTGTGGGCCTTCCAATGGAGTGAATCACCGATGCTTATCAGTATGTCGTACGCCTCCAAGAGCTTTGAATCGTTCTCCACCGCCTTCTTGAGGACTACGCGGGCACGTATCGTGTCCCCGCTCCGGATGAGGGCCTTGCCCAATTCGAGATATAACATGCCGTTACCGGGTTCATTGTGCAGCATGTCCTCGAGTATACGGGCGGACTCCATGTACTCCCCTCTCTGCTCCATGACCTTGGATCTCAGGATCGAGGATTGGGTCTGACAGGGATGGTCCTGTAACAATATGGAGGTGAGGCGGTCAGCATCCTCTATGAGTCCGAATTCAAGACAGGTCTCGGTGGCGCTGGAGAGGATCTCCAATGGTTGAACGCTTATATCATAGTCTTGCATCGAAGCCAATGTCCGTCGCAGGTAGTCCCGAGCGGATTCATCATCCTCACTCTGCCTGAGCTCTCCAAGAGCCTGGGCGAGCGTGGCTTTTCCATCGTCGCCCTTCGGTAGAAGTGTGGAGAGCCTACGAAGGTTAATTGGCATGACATTAGCATTGATGGGATTCCATAAATTAATATTGGCCCTGGTCGACTGAAGGCGGGAACGCCATGATTAAATAGAAGATTCATTTTACAGAAGTCCAGGCAGGTGTTATCTAGTCTGGTTAGGATTTTGGCCTTCCATATCCCCTCAGGGGGATGAGGTCAGCCAACCGCCCGGGTTCGAATCCCGGCACCTGCACCAAAAACAATCAAAATAAGAATAGCAGGCGGGGGAGGGATGATCCCCGTGCCTGCCGGTTTGGGATGCTTTCTTGGGGGATGCGACGTTCTCGCATCGTTATCACATCATCGTTGATGGGGTATTTGAACGGATTCGGGGGAGGTCACCGAAATTGATTATTTGGATTTGTGGCGGACCTTGACCGCTATACCGCGGTCCATGGCCCTCATCTCAGAGCCGCTCATCTGAGCTACGCCGACAGCTGCTAGCTTACCCTCCCTCTCCACTGCAACCTCGTCACCAACGCGTATCCTCGGGTCTGCGTCCATTACACCGATTGCGAAAATGTTGCCCTTGGGTTGGAAGTTCTCGATGTGAACGACGTTCAGATCGGCATCGATCAACCGGGCGGCACCGTCCAGGGTCAGGGAGGTCATGCCTCGGTCGGGAGTGTGCATACCAAGTTGGGTCTTACCCTCCATTATCTTCCAATAGGGGTACTTACCGACCACTGTAGCACCTTCCAGGACCGTTTCACCCTCAGGGCCGAACTGATACCTCAGCATGGAACGCATGGTGTTCGCCCTATCCGTCATGGCAGGGGCCTTGGCATAAGGTTTGGACAGTCTGCGCAGTGTCTCATCCAGAAGCCGCAGTGCGGGATCCGAACCCGGGTCACCCATGGATGTGTCTATGGCCTCCACATCCCCGGTGAGCTGTCCGCCGTCGTTAATGTGCGAGACGACATGGTCATACCCGTTATCCTGAACATACTCCTTTAGCATCCCAGATATCATCTCCACCTCCTCCAACGTCCACTCCCCGCTGACAGGGATGTCATAATGGGCACAGGGGTAGAAGGTCTCCAACTCCCGGGGCACCAGGCCTAAAGGCGAAGTGAGGATGAGTTCGTGTACAAGGCCGAAATGATCCCCGCTGCGTATCGCCTCGATGAAACGGCGGTGACTGCGGGAGGTGAAGTACGGCTTCCTTGCCGAACAGGGGAGGAGCACCAATATCCGTTTGTGCTCCGGTGGCATGTACCTCTCTGACACTCTCCTTCTATGACGGACCACGTCCGGGCGTTGCAGTGACTGCGGTGTGTTGCACGAGAACCTCCCCCCGGTCACCGGTGTACGGGACTCGGTGAGCTCCCAGCACTGCTTGTCGAAGATTCTTAGAGCCACGACGTTGGTGGGTGAGGAAACGGCGCGTTGGTCAACGAGCTCCCGCAACCTATCCCGGGCTATGAATGTCCGTATCAGTTCCAACTCCTCAGCCATGAAATCGAGGTTGACCTTGACCAGCTCCTCCGCCGGGGCCTGACTCGATACACGGCCCTCAGGACGGAGGATAACGCCCCTATCAGCCATCGATTCGGCTATGGATACGTCGAAGACGTCCACCCCCATGTATGCCAACATCGCCATGTTGGAGGGCTCGGCTATGCCGGTCGCGAAAAGCAACGGTCGGTCCCCACAGGAGTTCCGGATACGAGAGATCGAACGTGACAGCTCCCCCGGGTCACGACGGAGTTCGAATGCATTGTCCAAGATCACCATCTTGGTACTCTCCGGAAAAATGACATCATCCGGCAATGGCAGACGGAGCGAGATCACTCCATCACCGTGGTCAACAACTGAACCCATCCTACGCGAGGATAAAGGTGGCAGCACCTTGGAGCCCTGTGTGATGGTCCTGTCGCCCAATGTGATGATCCTATTGTGACCGTCAACGGATATGGACATGTTCCCATCGCCCTTGGACACTAGGAAGGGAGAGCTCACAGCAACACCGGCTATCTCGGCGTTACAGATACGGGCCAGATGTGATCTGTGGATGACCTCCATGGTATCAAGTCTACCATGTCGGCAATATATATCAAACTATCAACAAATCAATAAATCATAATAAAATATATAAATGGATAGAATATCCAAACAATATGGTGGAGGCACACATCGAGGTCAAAGGACTTCGTAAGGAGTATGAGAATCTCATAGCGGTGGACGGCATAGATTTCAAGGTACGGAAGGGCCAGGTCTTCTCTTTGTTGGGACCTAACGGCGCCGGTAAGACCACCACCGTCGAGATTCTCGAATGTCTCCGTACCGCCACCGCAGGAGAGGTCAGCATACTCGGCCTCGACCTGAACCAATCTTCCAAGATCAAAAGGCGCATCGGCGTCCTTCCACAGGGTTTCAACGCCTTCGACCTTCTCACCGTCAAGGAGAATGTAGATTACTTCGCCGGGATGTTCGAGAATCCGGTCGATACCGATGAGCTTCTGGAATGGGTCAAGCTGGACGGCCGGAGGAAGGAGCTGTTCAAGAACCTCTCCGGCGGCATGAAGCAGAGGGTCGGCATCGCCATGTCATTGGTCAACGACCCGGAGATCGTGTTCCTAGACGAGCCCACGACCGGTCTCGACCCCGGGGCCAGGCGCGATGTTTGGCGGATGGTGAGCAATCTCAAGGAAAGAGGGAAGACGATAGTGTTGACCACCCACTACATGGAGGAGGCCGAGACACTCTCCGATTACATATGCATCATGAACAAAGGGAGGATAATAGTCCGCGGTACGCCGCGGGAGATCATCAGGGACCATGGAGGCAGTCCGGTTGCCATTGTCCGCGGTGCCGGTGATGGGGGCCTGCAGGCCCTCTCCCCCGGTTTCCCCGATTGTGAGTTGGTCGGCGTGGACTTGAAGATACCTATCTCCAACGGCAGACGGGTGTCCGAGATACTGAACACACTGGACAACGCTGACGTGCATTACGATGAGATAGTCATCAAGAAGAGCACCTTGGAGGATGTGTTCCTGAAACTCACCGGACAGGAGTTCAAAGGGGGTGAAGAGGATGATGAGTAGAGTTCTAGTGGATTTCAAAGCCACCGTACTGGAGTTCTCAAGGTCCCCGAGTGCGATATTCTGGACCCTCGCCTTCCCGGTCATACTGATGCTCCTCTTCGGAGCCATATACTCGGGGGGCGGCGGAGGAACCTACAACCTGTATGTGCAGGACTTCGATGAGTCCCCGGAATCGATAGCGTTCCTGGATAATATGACCGGGACGGGGCTGGTCAACATAGTCAAGGTCAACACCTCCTCGGACGCTGCACAGGTCATCAGTGACAACAGCCTCACCTCCTTCTTGATAATACATGCCGGTTTCGGTGCCGGCCTGAATAACACTGAGAACGTGACTCTGGAGTTCCGTATGGACGAGGGTTCACAGGCGGCACTCACCAACTACAATGTGGTGAAGGCGGTCGCAGAACAGATGAATCTGAAGGCTCAGAATGTCACCTCATTGATATCCTTGGATGTCAAACCCCTGGTATCGGACCAGTTCAAGTTCCTGGACTTCTTCCTCCCCGGCGTGCTGGCATTGACAATCATGAACAGTACCGTCAACTACATGGTGTTCACCATCGTCGAGTACCGTAACCGGGGGATATTCCGTAAGATGATGACCACCCCCCTCAAGAGGCCGGAATGGTTGGCCAGCAGGATACTGTGGCAGATGGTCCTGGGATTCATATCCTTGCTGCTGATAATGGGCATCGGCGTCTATATCTTCGATGTCGTCGTCACGATTAACCTGATGACATTGGCTTTGATCCTGGCTGGCACGGCCTTGTTCACGGCCATGGGGATGGCGGTGGCAGGGCTCATCAAGGATGAGCAGGGCGCAGGTGCTCTCGCGGGGGCGGTGACGTTCCCGATGATGTTCCTAGCAGGCATATTCTTCCCACTGGAGATGATGCCCGAATATCTGCAGACCATAGCCAAGGCCATACCTCTGACATACCTCGCCGACGGGCTGAGGGATTCCATGATCTACGACAACATGGGGGGCGCATTGGAGAATCTGATTATCGTCAGCGGCCTGGCCCTGGTGTTCGCAGCATTGGGGACCGCCCTGACCCGTTGGAAACAGGAGTAATGCATCATCATGGGTAGCGAAGAAGTAAAATATCCCTGGCAGGCATTCATGTCCGAGTATTATGAATTTTGAGAACATGGACGTCGTCTCCATCCGTGACTTCACCAGGGACCAGATCGAGGAGATTCTGGACAAGTCGCGGGCGATGCTCCCTTACGCCAAGGGAGAGAAGGTGAGCAGAGCATTGGAGGGTAAGATACTCGGGAACCTGTTCTTCGAGCCCTCGACACGCACCCGGCTCTCATTCGAGAGTGCCGCCAACCGTCTCGGGGCGAGGGTCATCGATGTCTCGCAGACATCAACGACCTCCATAGTCAAGGGAGAGACCTTGGCTGACACCATACGGATGGTCGAGTCGTATTCCGACGTGATAGTGCTGCGTCACCCTCATGAGGGCGCGGCCCGTCTGGCGGCACATTTCTCCGAAAAACCGGTGATCAATGCCGGTGACGGTGCGGGATCCCATCCCACCCAGACCCTACTGGACCTTTTCACTATCCAACAGGAGATGGGTGGGATAGAAGGCAATAACGTCACCATCCTCGGTGACCTCAAATACGGCAGGACCGCACACTCCTTGGCAGAGGCCCTGACCGTGTTCGGAGCCAAACTGACATTCGTGGCGCCGGAGACGCTGCAGATGCCCAAGGACACAGTGGACCAGGTCAAGAAACTGGGAGGCGACCCGACCATCACCTCGGACATCGATGGCGTGATAGCCGACACCGATGTCCTTTACATCACACGGATACAGAAGGAGAGATTCCCCGACCCCGCTGAGTACCAGAAGGTCGCCGGAACATACCGCGTCGACAGGGAGATGCTGCGGGAGGCCAAGAAGGATATGATCGTTATGCATCCATTACCTAGAATCGATGAGATATCTCCCGAGGTTGACGCCACCGCACACGCCAAGTACTTCCAGCAGGCGTTCAACGGCATACCCGTGAGGATGGCCCTCCTCACATCCGTACTGGGGGTGGAGTTCTGATGCGCGAATTCAAGGTAACGCCGATACGGAACGGCACGGTTATTGACCACATAAACTCCGGTCAGGCACTCAACGTGCTCAGGATCCTGGGCATCAACGAGCACAACGTCGATTCCACCGTGTCCCTGCTGATGCACGTACCGTCCAAAAAGACGGGGTGGAAGGATGTGGTCAAGGTCGAGGACCGCGAATTGGACAAACAGACCGTGGACAAGATCGCACTGATAGCTCCCAAGGCCACCATCGACATCATACGCGATTTCAACGTTGCCGAGAAGTACCAGGTCAGACTCTCGCCCAGAGTCAAGAACCTGGTCCACTGCGGGAACCCCAACTGCATAACCAACATGTGCGAGCCGGTCGCCCCGGAGTTCGATGTCGAGAACCACGACCCGGCGATGCTGAGATGCATCTATTGCGACCGGATCCTGGAGGACATCAGCGAGAACCTCATCTGAGCCAGGGTATCTCCACTTTGATGCGTCGGGCGGATTCCTCTATCCGCTCGTTGACATCCTTCTCATCGACACCAGCGACGGCCTTGACCGCCAGAAAGGACGTGTTGTTAACCCTTTTCAGGAACAGATGGCCGTCGTCGACCGTCAATATGACCATGGGTTCGTCAGAGATGGCATCGGCAGCGGACATGAGGTTTGCAAGGAGGGTGGGCTTACTGCCCATGATCTCCCCTGGCACATCATTGAGAAGCAATCCGGCGTCACTGACCGCATACACTTCCAGATATTCCTGGCTATCAAATGTCGTGGCGAGGATGTCCTCGAAGGCGTTCTGAAGTCTTTTCTTACTGTCCATCTGCTAAACCCATGGCGATATGGGTCGGAAGGGATAATAATAACTACGCCCGCAATCCTTAATATAAATCACGCATCTGAGCATGCGATGGCCGAGCTCAGAGCGATCATCAGTGCCGGTATGCCTGGCTCCGGTAAGGAGGAGTTCTTGATAGCTACGGAGCCCCTAGGCCTCCCGAATGTGAGGATGGGCGATGTGGTCAGGGACGAGAAGAGGCGTCAGGGCCTCTCCTCGCCGACAGGGGATTTTGCGCATAGGGAGAGGGAACTGCACGGCGATGACATCTGGGCCCTGCGGACTCTCGAGAGACTCGACGGACGCCCCACGATAATCGACGGTTGTAGAAGCCATGCCGAGGTTGAGGCTTTCCGCCGCATCCTGGGAGACGGGCTCAAGGTGATCGCTCTCCACAGCGACCCGGAGACGAGGTACCTCCGCCTTAAGGCACGTGGCCG
>PWJQ01000002.1 GCA_003560875.1 Methanomassiliicoccaceae archaeon | reverse complement strand
GACGGCGCCCCAAGGTTCCCATGCGCTCGCGCAACATAGTACCGCAAGGGACGCGGGCGGGCTTAACTACCGGGTTCGGAATGGGACCGGGTGTGACCCCGCCGCTATGGCCGTCATACCAAAACAGGTCAACACAAGGGGATATTTAATCCCTTTGGTTCAGCGGAAAGCCGTCTCTTCGTGTTCGAGGACCTCTTTCCACAACTCCAAGGTCTTCTGGGCTTCCTCTTCGTCGAGCTTCTCGATGGCGAAACCGGCATGTATCAGAACCCAGTCCCCGACCTCTGCCTCGACCATGGAGATGTCAGCACTTCGCATCACGCCGCCGAAGTCGATCTCCGCCTGCTCGTCCTTTATGGACATCACCTTGCCTGGAACCGCAAGACACATGCTTCATCCCCCCGACATGATGCTGAGTATCGCCTCGGCAGGTTGCCCGTTGTTGTCTTTCAACGCCTTCACGGCGATATCATGCGAGCATCCGGTCTGTGTCATCACGAGCTCCACATCCTCCTCGTCCACAGGTTCATCGGCCCCCTCCGCGCCGCGGGACCTCTCGTAGGATTCCCCTGCGATCTGGAATGTCTTCTGTCCCTGGACCTCCATGATGCTGACCGATGGCGTCTCAATGACGATCTCCCTGTCCGGAGTTCGGATTATGACTTCCTGGACATCTGGTACATCCTCGCTCTTGATACCCATCTTGCGCATCGCCTGCTTCATCTGACGGGGATTCATCTTTCCCATTCCCGGCATCATAACGTTGACTGATAACAGGCAACCATTAATTAAGGTTTTTAAAAGAGGGAAAAAAAGGGTAAGAGGTTTCGGAACGGAGTTGAGTCTCAATACACATGCATGTACTTGTGGATCTCCCAGTCGGTCACGAATGTCCGGTACTGGTCCCACTCTTCGTTCTTTATGTGGACATAGTGTTCGAAGATGTGGTCCCCTAGCACTTCCTTCATGAACTCACTCTTGGCCGTGGCCGATATCGCCTGCTCCAGGTCTCCCGGGAGGCTGTCGATGTTGCACTCGGCGCGCTGCTTGGCATCCATGGCGAAGATGTTCTGCTCCATCGGCGCTGGGGGCATGACCTTGTCCTCCATCCCCTTCAGACCGGCCGCCAACATGACCGCGAAGATCAGGTAGGGGTTTCCGGTGGGGTCGGGGTTACGGAGCTCGATACGGGTGCCCATCTTCCGGGCGGCGGGGACACGTATCAGAGAGGAGCGGTTGCGGTTGGCCCAGGCGACGTAGCAAGGGGCCTCGTAACCGGGTACCAGCCTCTTGTAGGAGTTCACGGTGGAGTTCAGGACGCTGACCATCTCGCGTGAGTACTTCAGAGTGCCGCCGATGTAGTAGCAGCACTCCTTGCTGAGCTGGAACTCGCTATCGGGATCGTAGAAGACGTTGTTACCGTCCTTGTCGACCAGAGACTGGTGCACGTGCATACCGGAGCCGTTCTGTCCGAAGAGCGGCTTGGCCATGAAAGTGGCGTGTAGCCCGTGCTTCCTGGCTATGGTCTTGATTCCGTGCTTCAGAGTGAGCATACGGTCGGCGACTGTCAGGGCGTCAGCGTAGCGCATGTCCACCTCGTGCTGCCCCTCCGCGACCTCGTGGTGGGCGGCCTCGACGTTGTAACCCATCTCGTCGAAGTACATCATGATCTCCTTCCTGACGATGTCCCCCTCGTCCTGGGGTATCAGGTCGAAGTAGCCGAAGCGGTCGTTGGGAGCGACGATCGGGTCGCCGTTGGCGTCCAACTTGAACAGGAAGAACTCGAATTCAGGGCCAACGTTGTATTCGTAACCCAAGGACGCGGCCTTCCCTATCATGCGCTCCAGTACGTACCGGGGATCGCCATCGAAGCGGTTCCCATTGTGATCATAGATCTGGCACATGAACCTGGCCGTCTTGTAGGGGGTGTCCGAGGTCCAAGGGTAGATCTGGAAGGAGGCGAGGATAGGAACGGTCCTCATGTCCGATTCGTCTATGGTGGTGTATCCCATGATGGAAGACCCGTCGATATAGACGCCGTCATCAATGGCCTTCTCGGCCTGTGAGGCGGGTATCGACACGGTCTTGACCACTCCGAGGATATCGCAGAACTGCATCTCGATGAACTTGACCTTCTCGCGTTCGATCGTTTGGAGGATATCCTCCTTGGTTAACTGCTCACTTGTAGAGCTCATCGTTAGATTGTTATACTATTTTACTAAAAAAAGGTTTCCATGTTCTACAAATGTATAGTTAAACAAAATTTAATGAACATATGTCTAATAAACAATGCATTTGACCATTCAAATTGATTAGATGGTCTGTTTCAAACCATAGCCCTGGTTCACCCTCATTGAAAGGCGTCAAGAATGCTTCGCAGTACCGCCTCGGCCTCCGATGGGTCGGGGAGACCGCCCTGGACGAAATCCTTACGTCCGCCGCCTGAGCCTCCCCGGGGTTTGATGAATGATTCAACTAGGCTCCGGCAGTCCCATCCCGTGGATTCAGCCGCGGATATCACGAAATCGGCCCGGTCGTTGATGGATATCAATATGGCGACGCCTCCTTGTTCCCGGACCTCGTCGGCCTTCGCTATCAGTTCCTTACGTGCGATACCCGGAATGATGGCCGCATGCACCTTGACGCCCTTCAAAACGATCGGTCTGATATTGTCGAGCACTTGTCCAGAGAGTCTCCTCAGATTTCTGGAACCATCCTCCACGTCCTTCTTGAGGTTGGATATCGTCGGCAGCACATTATCGATGGGGCATCCGAGCATATCCGCCGCCCGCAGCGACACGTGTGACAACTGCAGGGCCTTGGAAACCGCCGCATCGCCGATGAGGAAGTCAAGGTTGTGGGAGCCCCCTCCCGCCGAGGCCATCCTCTCCACCAACAGCGCCCCTATCTCCCCGGTCTCCATAACATGGATCCCCGCGCAGGCGGCACTGTCGAAATCCCCTATCTCCACTACGTCCAATGTGTCACCTTGAATACGTTCGAGTTTAGCGCGTACCCCGGACTCCTCCGCCTCTTCGCGATCCATCTCGAACCTCTGCACCTCCAGGTTCTCGGAGATGGCCCGGTTGACCTCCCGTTCCGCCTCCTCCACATTGTCCCGTGTCAAAGGGCCGGTGACCGTCAGCCTCTTCATACCCGCCTCGATGTCGATCTTAATCAACTGCAGGCGGGGCTCGATGCGCTGCAGGGCCCCGAAAAGCATATGCTCCGCGGTGTGACCCTTCATCACATCATAACGTGAGTCCCAATCGACGCTGCACCATAACATGCCGCCGACCTTGAACCGGTTTTCGGGAACCAGGTGCCAGATGTGACCATCCCGTTCCTCGACGTCGCTGACGTCCTGTCCGTTAATGCGCCCCTTGTCCTTCGCCTGCCCCCCTCCTCCGGGGTAGAAGGCCGTACCGTCAAGTCTGATCCAATCCCCGTCCTTCTCCTCGATCCTGGACTCGAACTCGAACAGATATGGGTCGCGTTGATACAGCCTCACGGTCATGTCAGAGGTGATTGTCCAAATTGACATAAAAGTGATTGCCTCCGGGATAGATTTATCTATTCAATGCATCATTCGAAAAACGGCTCAGGAATAGTTAGTGCATAAATGTCTAATATATCTGAATTTCTTCAGACATATGTATAGAGGTTAATCATGGCAGGCGAGACTTTGGACGACTTGGACAAGCGGATCGTGGAGGAACTATGTGTATCCAGCCAGGGTTCGTTCAGACAGATAGCCAAAAGGCTGGGAGTCCATCCCACCACACTGATCCAAAGGGTCAAGAATCTTGAGTCCAGAGGGATAATCAACGGTTATCGTGCCGTCATCGACTATCTCAAGTTGGGATATGAGTTCATGGCCATGGTCCACATCTATGTGGAAGGGGATATCCTCAAGATACAGAAAGAGGTCACCGACATCGAACAGGTGATCTCGGTGTTCGATGTGACAGGGGAGTACGACTCCATAGCATGGGTGGCATGCGGTGACCGCGAGGAGTTCTCCGATGTGGTCAAGGCCATCTTGGCCATAAAGGGCGTTAAGAAGACGAACACCTCGGTGATATTGAACATCGTGAAGGACCCGATGCTTTTCGTCCCCCACGTCCTCAGGCCTGAATCGGTGGAATGAGCAATCTGAAAACAGTTTAATATCATCCTTGGTTTAGCGTTGCTTGATTAGAAACCAGGGGCATTCTGCATGAAAAGGACACACACTTGTGGGGAGCTGAGCTCGACCGATCTGGGTAAGGATGCATGTCTACAGGGCTGGGTGAGGTTCTCCCGCGACCACGGAGGTATCCTTTTCTTCGACCTGGCCGATGCCTATGGCACGACCCAGCTCGTATACGATCCCGAGGATGTCGACAAGGGCGTCGACAAGGCCGCCCTGGCATCCACGTTGGACAGTTTCACCAGGGAGTCTGTGGTCTCGGTCACCGGTATCGTGCGTGAAAGGGTCACCGGCACCGAGGACCTCCGCAACCCCACCGGGAAGGTGGAGGTGTTGGTGCAGGATGCGGAACTGCTCAGCCGATCCCGATCCCCGCCGTTCGAGATAGGGGAGCAGAAGGAGCACCTCCTCCCTGCTGAGGACACCCGCCTGCGATACCGTTACCTGGACCTCAGGAGGGCGGAGATGATCCGTTGCCTTCGTTCCCGTCATCATGTGTTATCATTGGCACGTCAGTTCATGGAGTCCAAATCATTCCTGGAGGTCGAGACGCCCCTCCTGACCCGTAGCACCCCTGAGGGCGCCCGGGACTTCCTCGTCCCGTCGCGGGTCCATCCCGGTTCCTTCTACGCGCTGCCCCAATCGCCGCAGCTTTTCAAACAGATGCTCATGGTGGCCGGTGTCGACCGATACTATCAGGTGGCAAGGTGTTTCCGTGACGAGGACTCCCGTGCCGACCGGCAGCCGGAGTTCACGCAGTTCGACATAGAGATGTCCTTCGTCGACCGTGAGGACATAATCACGATCATCGAGGACATGGTCTCCCACATCTGGAAAGGGATATTCGACGAGCAGCTCGAGACACCGTTCTTGCGTCTCAGCTACCACGAGTCGATGAACCTATACGGCACGGACTCACCCGACCTGAGATTCGGCCTGCCCATGGTTGACGTCACAGAGATAGTCAGGGAGGCCCCCTACGACATATTCCAGCGCGTACTGTCCAAGAAAGGCTCGGCAATATGCGGCCTGAACGTGAAAGGGAGTGACGGTGCGGACGGCCTGGGAAGGAACGAGGTCGACCGCCTGATCTCTTGGATAAAGAGGCACGGCATGGGAGGCATGACGTGGATGAGGGTCACCGACAAGGGACTCGACAGCAACATCGTCAAATACTTCACCCCTGAGGTACAGAAGTCCCTGGTCGATGCGATGGGCGCCGAGGAGGGCGACCTGCTGCTATTCCTCGCCGGCCCAAGGGCCAGGGTCCTGGAGGCCGGAGGACTGTTGCGGGAGAAGCTCGCCGCCGATCTAAAGCTCATCAAGGAGGGCAGCCATCAGTTCCTGTGGATAATCGACTGCCCCATGTTCGAGAAGGACCCCGTTTCCGGCAATATCACCGCATTCCATCATCCCTTCGTCAGACCCGTCGGTGAATTGAGTGCCGATGTCCAGGGTGAATCATACGACCTCTGCCTCAACGGTGTGGAACTGGGCAGCGGATCCCTCAGGAACCATGATGTCGATCTGCAGAGGAGCATATTGGGCATGCTGGGACTTTCCGAGGAAAAGATGGAGGAGGACTTCGGATTCTTCCTGGAGGCCCTATCCTACGGCGCCCCTCCCCATGGGGGCATAGCTCTGGGGGTGGACCGTATGGTGAGCATCATGCTGGGGAAGGAGAGCATAAGGGAGGTCATCGCGTTCCCCAAGAACAAGAGGATGCACTCCCCCTTCGATGGCTCACCGACACCGGTGGAAGATGACAAGCTATCCGAACTGCAGATAATGTCCCTTGCGATGGACGACATCGATATGGACGACATCGACCTCGAGGATTCGGAGTAAGTTCAAGGACCGCGTTCCAGGCGCTCCTTGACTTTGAGAACTATCTCCTGTGACGAGAAGGCGCCCTTGGTGCTGTTGATGACATCTCCGATGAGGCGGTTGGCGGCCTTTTCGTTCTTGGCATAGTCATCGAAGATGCCCGGGTTGGCGCTGACGGCCTTCTCCACGGCAGCTTCAAGCAGTGCAGGGTCGCCCTTTGCTGTAGAGCCAGTGTCCTCCTCCTCGTCAGAGAAGAGGGCGCGAAGGAGGCGTCTCGCCTCTAGGTCGTTCACAGACCCGTCTGAATACCTTCTGGCGACCTCTATTATCTCCGAACGCAAGTCCTCATCGAGAATTCCTTTTATCCTCGACCAGTTGGAGCTTATCACATCGGTGACCAGATAAAGGGAGGCCTTGGTGCCGGCGGCTGCGGCCATATCCTCGAAGAGGTCGCATAGGTCCATTGAGGTGTTGATCAGCTGTCGCGAGATCCCCTCGGTCATGCCGTACTCCTCGCACAGCCTCTTGGCGCGGGTCAGAGGCGTCTCCTTCTCGTCCAATGATTCGGCGATCGCCCTTATGTTGTAAACGCCGAGGTCAGGCTCGCCGATGTAACCGTAATCCTCCTCGAACTCCTTTTTACGGGCCGGGAGCGTCACCTTGCGCTCCTCATCGAAACGACGTGTCTCCCTGACCACCGTCTTCTTGGAACGCAGCATCTTTGTCTGTCTCACCACCTCGTACTTGAGCGCCCGCTCCATGTTGCGGAGGCCGGTGACGTTCTTGACCTCCACCCTCTCGACACCCACCGATATGTTGCAGTCGACGCGCACGCTCTGCTCGTTCTCATCACTCAGCCCTATGGTGTGACGTATCTCCGTGAGCATGTCGGTGAGGAACTGCCTGGCCTCAGCGGGGTTCGAGAGGTCGGGTTCGGTGACTATCTCCACCAATGGTATCCCGCTGCGGTTGTAGTCCACCAGTGACATCTCCTCCCCCTGTCTGCCCACCCTCTTTATGCGGCCGGGGTCCTCCTCCAGATGCACCCTCCTTATACGGATGGGCTTGCCGCGGAAGTCGAAGACACCGTGCTCGCCCACCGGGTTGTCGTACTGGGTGACCTGGAAGTGCTTGGCGAGATCCGGATAGAAGTAGGTCTTCCGGGAGAACCAGGTCCTCTCCGGTATGCGACAGTCGAACAGTTTGGCCAATCTCAGCCCCATCTCCAATGCGGAACGGTTCAGGGAAGGTCTCGCCCCCGGCATCCCCAAGCATGTGGGGCATATGGCGCTGTTGGGGGCCACGCCGTCGGTGGGACAGGCGCAGAACATCTTGCTGCGGGTGGGCAACTGGACATGTATCTCGAGGCCGATCTTCATATCTTCACCTCCGGCTTGACGTGTCCGAACAATCTCCCCCATTCCATCCCGGCCTGGAGGAGACAACCCTCGTCCCAATGGTCAGCGACCAGCTGCATCCCCACCGGCATGCCGTCCACATATCCGCACGGAATGTTGAGATGAGGCATACCGGATAGGTTAGGGGGTATGGTGAGGTGATCGGCCAGATAAATTTCCAGAGCCGACATATCGGCCACCTCGTCGAAACGGGGGGCGATGAAGGGCATGGTGGGGGTCAGGACCGCATCGACCTCCTTGTAGGCCCGCCGGTACTCCTCTATGACCGCCTGTCTGACCTGCAGCGCCTTGAGGTAGTATCTGTCACGGAGTCCGACCATCCTCGTGAACGTTCCCAACAGGATCCTCCTTTTGACCTCGGCACCGAAGTTTTCGGAACGCACGGCAGTGAAATACCGGTCGAAATGCTGTCCCAACTCCTTACCTCTGGCACCATATCGCATGCCCCCGTACCGGGCGAGGTTGGTGGAAGCCTCCGATGTGGCGATGATGTAGTAAGCCGGTTGGGCGTAATGGAACATGGGCATATCGAGTGTTTTGACCTCGATGCCCATATCGTCCTTGATGGTCGTGACGGCCTCATCGAAAGATTCGCGCAGAGCGGCAGGCAGTCCCTTAACGGACTCCGCCGGGATTCCGACGCTATCCGGGATGCGGCACTCCCCGATGGGAGGGTGCCCGCAGCTGGTGGGGTCCCTCTCGTCAGCTCCTGCTATTATCGGGAAGAGTTCGGCGATGGTGGCGCAATCCGCCGACAGCATCCCGATCTTGTCCAAAGAGTTCCCGTAGTCGAGAAGTCCGTGACGGGACACACGGCCGTAGGTGGGTGTGAACCCGAAGACGCCGCAGAATGCGGCGGGACATGATATGCTTCCTCCCGTGGACACCCCCAGGGCGAGATGGCCGTCTATCAGCGCGGCGGCGCAGGCCGCTCCCCCTGAGGACCCTCCACAGCTGCGCTCCCGGTCATAGGGGTTGAGCGGAACCTCGAAGGCGGAGTTCACCGAGAAGGTACCGAACCCGAACTCGTCCATGCTGGTCTTGCCCAAAAGCACTCCTCCCGCCTCCCGCAGACTCTCCACGGCGGCGGCATCGAAAGGTGGCCGGTATCCGGACAGGATCTTCGAACCGGCTGTCGTCGGGTGGTCTTTTGTGGTCAAGTTGTCCTTGGCGGAGAAATGGAAACGCGAACCATCCAATCCCTCCCCGTCCCCAAGGCTGTAGAACATCCCGTATTCATCATTGAGATCGCGGATTCGGGACATTGAGATGGGGGAACTCATGAGAGCCTCGGCCCCCTGACATAGTCCTCATAGGTGTCCATGTCGCGCAACAGTTCCTCAGCGGGGATCTCCTGATGCGGTTCGTCATCGCGGAGCACGTCCACGACCTCGACGGGGTTGAACCCGTAGTCGTCAAGGTCCTGGAGTTCATCCAGCATGCTGAAGTGCTCCAGGATGTCCCCGAGGTCCTTGGTGAAGGACTCTATCTCTTCCTCGCTCAGCTCAAGGCGGGCCAGCATGGCCACCCTTCTGACGGTCTCCTTGTCCATGAAAATCCTCCGCTGGATGATGTCCAACATCAACACTCCTTATTTAATAATCGCTTTGACGGGGATGTGTTTTGGGAAAGGTTTATCTTACATTCCCACTTTATTCAGGGAGGTTAGAGCATGGCAGACCTAGATAAGATGATTAAAGACGGCCACAAGGAGATGGAGAAAGGGGATTTCAAGAAGGCCTACAGTAAGTTCAAGAAGGCCGCCGAGGAGTTCCCCGAATCAGCCGAGGTGTGGTTCCTGAAGGCGGAGACCGGTAACATGGCTAGCGGCATGTTCGGTGCCAAGATTAGTGATGATGACATCGTCGATGCATACAAGATGGCCATCCAGCTCGAACCCGAGAATTTCGTTTATTACAGCTCCTACGGCGCATTCTGCATATCCGTGGGGAAGTATGACGAAGCGGAGGGGGCCTACAAGGAGGCCGCTGAATTGGACGAGCCCAACGCCGCCCGCTACCTATCGGAGTTCGCGGTGGACTTCTACCATTCGGTCATCGCCCGCTACGGTGAGATCATGGATGATCCCAAGGCGCGCGAGCCCTATGCCAAGAAGGCTCTGAGCTACATGCTGTTGGCCTTGGAGATAGACCCCGAAGAGGCCAAGAAACTCATCTAATCAATAAAGGTCCAGGGCCATCAGGGCCTGGACCACACCTTCGCCGTGCTTGCCGGGCACAACATCGGTGGCGGCTTCTTTGGCGGCAGGGGTGGAATTTCCGACTGCGAAACTTCTCGCACAACCCTTCAACATCGACACGTCGTTGTCGGAGTCACCGATGCCGACGATGCCGTCCACATCGATACCCATGAGTTCCGCCACTTTGCGCAGGCCGTTCATCTTGCAATGGGTGGGCTGCATTATGTGTATGGCGAACCCGGTGGATTGAACGCTCACCGGGAAATCCTTGAGCTCATCGATCACCCATTGAGGGTCTACCGTGGTGCGGAGAGCGACCTCGGAGACTCGCCATTCGTCTGTGAAGAGCTTCTTCAAACCCAACTTCCCGGATATATGCTCCCAGGCATCGCGAGGCGCCGCCGGGTCGCCCATGACCTCTATCTTCTCATCATGGCATATGACGCCGCCGTTCTCAGCCACGACCGTTCCGCCGAGGCCGATGAAGCGGCTTAGCCCATAGGCGATGGGCAGTACGTTGCCGGTGGTGAGGATCACAGGAACGCCATCGGCATGGACCTTGCGCAATGCCTCCATGGCGTTGCACTCCAATTGCTTGGCCATGTCGGTTATGGTGCCGTCAACGTCCACTGCGATGGCCTGCGGTCTCATATCCTCAACTCACCCAGGGTGGTTATCCGTTCTGCGAACGCATTGTGCTTGTGTATGGACTCCTCACTCTCGCTGCGTACCATGACCACGATGTTGTCGGGGAGGGAAGGGTAGCGGAGGAGTATCCTCATCAGCACGTCACGCACCACATCCTCCACGAATTTGGGGTTCTTGTGGGCGTTGGTGACCACCGCCGCCTCATCGATCCTCTTCAATATCTCGTATGTAGGCGAGGAGAAGGAGCTCTCAACAAGGTCTATGAGGTCATTGGCTTCAAGTTCCACGTCCTCAGGCATGGTTATCATGAGGGTGCAGATGTTGCGCTGGTTGTGGGATATGGTGGGGAAATCCCCGGTCACGACGCCGTCATCAAGGGCGGAACGGACCGTCTCCATGGCACAGGGGCAAGCAGTCATCCCAATCACTTGGACGCCGATGGTCTTTATGGTCTCGCCGTCGCGTTTGCCCAGGGCCTCACCGAAGAGACGATAGAATTCCAGCGTCTCCCGTCCGTTGGGAGTGACACTCTCGCGGAAGTAATCAGCGGCTATCTGCACCTCGCCTACGCTGGCGTAATCATGTTTCTCCAACAGGCTCTTGCAGATGGATGCCGCCAGGTTCTCTATCCCGTTGACGGGCTCCCTGACGCTGTCATCCACTACTTCACGTATGATCTCCAGGTTACGGGAGAGGTGCGAGCCTTTCTGGTCAGAAGGAAGGTCTACGAAAACGTCGATGTCACAGGCCAAGGTCTCGCAGATCAGTTCGATCTTGCCGTTACGCTTGACCCTTATGGGCTTCTTGACGCCCGTGACACCCACCCTCGTCAACTTGAAGCCTTTGTCCAGACGTCTGTTCTGAACGTCACAAATAGAGATGATATCACCAGCGGTCAATCGGTAAGACTAACTTAAAACTATTGTCATCGACAATTTATTTTGTTGATAACTCAGAATTCCCTTTTTCTAGGTCCACCTACATAACCGTAGGATGATTTGCGGAGTCGACGAGGCCGGAAGAGGCCCGGTACTCGGACCATTGGTCGTGGCGGCGGTTGCCGTTGATGACGATGCCATCCTGCGTCGGATGGGCGTCAAGGACTCCAAGAGGATGACTCCTGGACAGCGGGAGGCCGTATATCCACAGATCATCGATTCCTGCGAGGTCGAGGTACTGTCCCTGTCGGCCCAGGACATAGACTCCGGAAGACTCAGGACATCCCTCAACAAACTGGAGGCCGAGGCATTCGCCAAGGTGCTGGGCCGTTTCAAGGGAGGTCGGTTGTTCATAGATTGCGCCGATGTTAACGAGAGGGCCTTCGCGGAAACGGTATCCGCATTGTTGGGATGGACCGGTGACATGGTGTGTCAGCACCGGGCCGATGACATATATCCCGTGGTGTCGGCGGCCTCTATAGTGGCCAAGGTGGTACGCGACAGGGAGATTTCCGACCTGGAGAGGGAGTACGACGAGGTGCTGGGGAGCGGATATCCGTCCGATCCGCGGACCATCGCCTTTTTAGAAAGATGGATAAATGATAAGGGTAATCCGCCACCGTTCGCACGCTGTTCATGGGAGACTACTCGTCGTATCATGGGTCGTGCAAAGAACTCCTGTTTGACAGATTGGTGATACTCATGATCCTTATAGACCAACTCAGCGAACTTGTGCACAAGTTCAACTCCAAGGTATACAAGGACGAGAAATTGGCACAGGCCCTGGAAGGGATCAAGAAAGCAATCAATCTGGAGTTCGGGGAGGAGTCTTACAGCTTCCGCATCGAGGATGGCAAAGCCCACTCCCTCCGGGACGGACTGATCGACGACCCCGATGTTACCATCGCCGCGGACCTTGAGACTATAATAGGGCTGTTGGAGAAGAGGATCAGGCCTATGAAGGCCTTCGCCCAGAGGAAACTCAGAGTTGCCGGGGAGATAGAGGATCTGTTGAGACTCCGCAAGCTGTTCTGATGATGAGGAATGCAAACCTTTTTAGATAAGTTATCATTTAGGACGATTCACAGAGCGGGGTGGGGTAGCCAGGATATCCCGTCGGGCTCATAACCCGGAGACCGGTCGTTCAAATCGACCCCCCGCTACCATTCCTTCTATAATGAACGTTGTTCAGATGACAATTGGGAAGAATATATCTATCTGCTTCCTTATTACCGAAGGGGAAGGTCAATGCAGGCGATAGTTCTTGCCGCTGGACACGGTACGAGGCTTTGGCCTCTCTCCGAGGCCCGGCCTAAAGTGATGATGCCGATAGGCAACAAACCGATACTCGAGCATATCATAAACTCACTCGTGGCCAACGGCATAACCGACATCGCCATCGTGGTCGGATACCGCCGCGGCCTGATACAGGCCCATTTCGGTGACGGATCGGATTTCGGGGCGTCCATCACCTACATCGAGCAGATGAGACTCTTGGGCACCGCACACGCGGTCACCATGGCCAAGGACTTCCCCGCCGGTGACTTCATACTCCTACCGGGGGACAATGTGATAAGCCCCCAGGTGCTGAGTGACCTCATAGCGGGTGGCCCACCCAACACCGCCCTCCTCACCCGTAGCATGACACCATCGAAGTACGGTGTGGTGGAGTTGGACGATGGCATGGTTGAGAACATAACCGAGAAGCCCAATGTGGCCGAGACCTGTCTCATCAGTACCGGGATTTTTTTGTTCGACAAGGGCGTCATGCAGTTGCTGGAGAAGGCGGTCGCCGAGGGCAACATGGGCCTCAGTGAGGCCTTGCAGCCCTTCCTGAACACCATCAGGCTGAAAGGAATAATAACCAGCGGGACGTGGTGCGATGCGATCTACCCCTGGGATGCCATCGATATGAATTCCCGTTTCTTGACCTCGTCCGGTCAGGATATCGCGGGACGCATAGAGTCCGGCGTCCTCCTGAAAGGCCCGGTCAGCATCGGTGAGGGCACCCGCATACGGTCCGGTTGCCATATCGAAGGCCCTGTGATTATTGGCAAGGGCTGTGACATAGGCCCCAACGTAACCATATTCCCGGTGACATCAATAGGTGACAACGTAACAGTCTCACCCTTCACCTTCATATCCGGATCGCTGATAATGTCCGGCAGCAGCATATCGAGTCATTGCCATGTGGGCCGTTCCCTAATAGATGGGAACGTGCGCATCGGCCCGAACACCTGTCTATCGTCCTCATCGTGCTTGGGAAGGGCGAGGGATGAACTGATAGCCTTGAAGGACATAGGCTCTGTCATCGGCTCCAACACGGTCGTGGGGGCATGCGTCAACATCCAGCCCGGGACGGTGGTGGGCAACGGTTGCCGCATCAACGACGGAGCGAGATTGCGGGAGAACATCAATGACCGTTCGGAGGTCTACTGATGTGCGGGATAGTGGGTTACTCAGGGTCCCGTCTAGCATCCAAGGTGCTCTTGGAGTCTCTGAGAAGGCTCGAGTACCGCGGATACGACTCCGCGGGCATGGCCATAGTCAACGGTCGCCTGGAGGTGCACAAGGAGAAGGGGGAGATATCCGCCCTGGAATCCATCCTCCCTCATCTCGATGGGCGCACAGGGATAGGACACACCCGCTGGGCGACGTGCGGCGAACCCTCGAAGAGGAACTCACATCCGTTCAACAGTCATGATGGCAGATTCGCATTGGTGCACAACGGCATCATCGAGAACTACATATCCCTGCGCTCACAACTCCAGGCCGAGGGTGTTATTTTCCAATCGGACACCGACACCGAGGTCCTGGTGCATCTGGTGAGGAAATATTACGGCGAGGACCTGCATGCGGCGGTGAGGAGGGCTTTGGAGGACGTCCGCGGTACATACGCCCTGGCGGTGGTCGAGGAGTTCTCCGACGACATCGTGGTGGCGAGGAAGGAGAATCCGTTGGTCATAGGGGCCGGTATGGGTGAGAATTTCATCGCATCCGATGTCACCGCCCTTCTGGATTACACCTCGGAAGTCATCTACATGCACGACGGCGAGACGGCGGTTATATCGCCACAGAAGATAAGCATCTACGACCCGGGAGGTGTAGAGGTCGAACGAGAGGTTTCGAAGATCGGATGGACCGTGGAAGAGGCCCGTAAGGGCGGCTTCGAGCATTTCATGCTCAAGGAGATATTCGATCAGCCACGGTCCATAAGCGAGACCATAATCAGATACATCGACGACCTTGAGACGCTGGATGTACTGCCCTCCTCCAAGATCGGTGGCATGAAGATCCTAGCCTGTGGAACGTCATTCAACGCCGGTATGGTGGGCAAGTACATCATCGAGGAGTTGTCCGGCATAACCGTGCAGGTGGAATTGGCCTCGGAGTACAGGTATTCGACGAAGACGAACCAGTGTCCCTTGGTGGTGCTGATCACCCAGAGCGGTGAGACCGCTGACACCCTGGCGGCCTGCCGTGAGGCCAATGAGAGGGGCTGCCACACCCTGGCGATAACCAATGTGGTCGGTTCCAGCATAACCCGTGAGGCGGACTCCGTGCTAATGACCCATGCCGGACCGGAGATAAGCGTGGCGGCGACCAAGACCTACACGGCACAGTTGGTGGCCCTTTACATTCTGGCGGCCCGTCTGGCCTACAGCAACCGCAGCATGGGGGAGGAGAATCTGCGATCCCTCAAGAAATCTTTGCGGGAACTGCCGAACCAGGTCTCTGCTGTACTGGACCGCGCCTCCGCCATCAATCTGGCCGCGCCCTACTTCCGTGAAGCCAGGAGCGCATTCTTCATCGGTAGGAACCGTAACTTCCCCACCATGTTGGAGGGGGCTCTGAAACTCAAGGAGATATCCTACATCCACGCTGAAGGCTACGCCGCCGGAGAACTGAAGCACGGCCCTCTGGCTTTGCTCGACGCCAACACCCCACTGGTAGCCGCATGCCTCGAGGACCACACCTATGACAAGATGATGTCCAACGTCTCCGAGGTCGCCGCCCGCGGTAGCCCGATAATAATGTTGGCGGGCGACAACGACACCGAGTGTGAGACCGTCGCCGACCATGTGATCAGGATGCCTCCCGTAGATCCCATATTCTCCCCTGTGACCCTGGCGGTCGCATTGCAGCTGCTGGCCTACAACGTTGCGCTGGAGAGGGGCATGCCGATCGACAAACCGAGGAACCTCGCCAAGAGCGTCACCGTGGAATGATCAGACCAAGGACTCCGGGCAGAGGTGGCGACGGGAGCAGTTGCGGCATTTCACTTCACGGTTATGGTTGCGGTGGGCGCCACCGTCACGGACTATACGACGCATCTCCTCCGCCTTCAACAGCACCAGCTCCTCCAGGTTGGCATCGTATTCGATCTCGAACTCCTTCTGACCGTAACGGATGATCCCCTTCTCCACCCTGTGCTCCTCACTCAGTATAGCACAATAGGCGCCCAGTTGCAGAATGTGGGAGAAGAGAGGCCCGCGCGGCACCCTTCCTGTCTTGACCTCCACCGGTATCATTTCGTCACCACGGCGCAGTATCAGGTCCGGTCTGCCGGACAGGTCCAAGGACTCGGACCGCAAGTTATCACCATCTTCTCCGATGTAGACGACATCGCCATCGATCCGGATGCGCTTCACAACTCCCAACAACTCGCCGTTGAGGGAATGGTGCAGGATCTGGATGCCAATTATTATCAATAGCCATAACAGGGCCAGGAAAAGATACCGTGTGCCCTGTATGAAGTCTATCTGCAGAAGGATGATGGTATTGAGGGCGAGGATCATCATCAATGTGCTCAATGCCATAATGCCTCCTTCTAAGAATGTGTACAAGCCCCAACGTCTTCTCCGATAATACATCAGAAGAAGCCCCCCTCCGATCAGGATCCATACGAGGGAGGTGATGAACAGCCATCCCGCCCTTTGTCCGGGATCCGCATCCATCAAACCTATGGCGATGACTGCGAGGAGGTTGGCGACCATCGCCACCGATATTATGAATGAGAGCCGGAGGTCCAACCTCTCCCTCTCCTTGGACCTGATGTCCTCCAGTTGCTCCGAGAATTCAATGTGTTCACGGGAACCGGAGATAAGTTCGGGATTCTGCACCTGGTGATCCCTACCCAGCCACCATGACAACGGACAGTACCCGTAGCGCTCCAGTTCGCTCGCCGCGATCACTTCAGCGTTCGACATCCAGGTTTGTCAAGGACATATCGATTATATAGACATCGTCAGGTAATTCCAGGTCGTCGAGATGACCGAACCAATATACCACCATACCAGGGCCGAAGATCTCGGTGTAGGGGATCAGTTGTTTACGGGCATTGAAACGGAACTCGGGGGTATCGCCGAAGGTGGCCTTGCTCTCTATCCACATGACCTCCTTGCCGTCAACCTTGACAGGTTCATTGAAAAGACAGTCAGGAGTCTTCGCGTACACTCCGCGGATGTCCTCCTCGGTGCGGTAATCGAGACCTTGTTCATCCAACCATGTCTCCAGCAGATTTTCGCCCCATATCCCCCTCTTGCGCTGCTCATCGTTAGCCCAGGTGGAGTAGACATAGTCCTTCTCGTTGATCTCCTTGATCTCTCTATCCAGGCGGGAGTCCTTCACCGGCTCCTCGCACCTGACATAGGACCAGAACTTCTTCTTGTTGATACCCATCTCCTGCAGGACGAACATGGCGGTTAGGATGGGAGGGAAACGGTACTGCTTGGATATCTCCATCAGACTATGACCCTGCCTCCAATCCTTTAGCATCCTTCCGGTGTTGTTCTTGACCTTGTAGAAGTTCTTCTTGACATCCCTGGTCATCCTTTGGGTGTACAGGACCATCAACATTTCGCGGTCATAGCCCCTCTTGACCAGTCGCTCCAGGTCCTCAGGGCTGTTCAGCTTGTTGTAGATGTCCTTGTATTCTTCGTATCTCATATGTAACACTCAATCTTCAGATTATGTCCGCTATGCTCAGAGCTTGCTGACCAGGTCCTCCATCGCCGCGAAGGCGACGTCACGGACCATGGAGGTGGGCGGACAGTATGCGTTCTCGTAGCGGGAGATGAAATCACTGGCGCTGACCCGCTCGATGATTGCGGCGCTCAACCAGTTGATCCTCCCCGTTGCATCCTCACCGGATATGATCTGCGCACCGATCAAACGACCGGTGGTAACCTCTGCGATCACCTTGACGGTCATCGGGGTGCCTCCGGGGTAGTAACGGGCCCGGCTGAATCCTTTCCCGGTACCGACGACGACATCGACACCGTACCAGGACGCCAATCCGCTGGATATGCCGGTGCCCGCGACCTGGAGGTCGCCTATCACACTGACCCATGGGCTGGCGACACCTTCGTGCAACGCCCTGCCTCCGGCGGCGTTGATCCCTGCTACCCGGCCTTGTCGGACCGCGCTCGAACCCAATTGGCTCATGGTCGGACCGGCCACTATGGCGGACTCGCATTGGACCACATCACCGCAGACGAACACGTTGCCGACCAGACGCCCTTTGCGGTATGCCTGCATCGAGGGTGACACACGGACCCCTCCCAACGCACCCACGTCCAGCCCCATCTGCTGTGGAAGCTCGAGGTTGGCCCGCACACCGGTGCTGAATATGACCATGCCGCAGGGCACGGTGTCACCATTCACGGTGACAGACTCCACATGCCCATCGCCATCAACGCTCTGGATCGGCGCCCCCATCAGGAAATTCACGCCCTTGTCCTCAAGATATCGGCGCACATCGCCTGCGAGGTCATTGTCCAGGATGCGTGGCACCACTTGGTCCATCATCTCCACCACTGTGACTCTCTTCCCCAACTCGATCAGGGAAAGGGCCATCTCCAGCCCGATGACTCCAGCACCTATGATGGCGACCTCTTGGACATTCTTCAAGGCCTTCTCCATGGACTTGCCGTCGTTTATGGTCCTGACGACATGTACCCCTTCGAGGTCCCTTCCCGGTATGGGCGGGATGAACACGTTTCCTCCGGTGGCTATCACTACTGAGTCGAAGGTCATCTCCTCATCACCGGCGACGAGCAGTCCCTTATCGACGTCAACGGAACTTACCTTAGTCCGAATCCTTACGTCGATGTCGCGTTCCTGGCGGTAATATTCAGGGTCGTGCATCACGATGTCGTCCCAGGTCATCTTACCCTCCAAGGCCCAAGGTATGACGCATGGCGAGTACGCGATATGTTCATCCTCTGTGACAAGTACAATCCTTGCATCAGGGTCCGTCTTTCTGGCCGTCGATGCCGCCGTCATACCTGCGGCACCCGATCCTATAACCAATATACTCCTTGACATTGATGCACCGTGCTCGATTATTGATAATAAAGATATTAAAGTATCCATCATATCAGTCGGCCATGGAGGGTGACCATGGTTAGGAAAAGGGATCTTGACAGACCAGAGGCATTGTGGAAGGAGACGGACATGTCCAGAGGCCGCCAGGTCGACGCCATGGTACTCATACTGCGGACCCAGGGATGCTCATGGTCGCGTAGCGGAGGCTGCAACATGTGTGGTTACAACACCGCCAGCGACTCGGAGGTAACCGAGGCGCAGCTCTTGAGCCAATTGGATTCAGCGATGGAGAGGTATGACGGGGAGCCCTTCGTAAAGGTTTACACGTCAGGGAGCTTCCTTGACGAGCGGGAGATCCCCGCCCCGTTCCGCGACGAGCTCCTACAGCGTTTCTCCTCGGCCGAGAGGCTGTTGGTGGAGAGCCGCCCGGAGTTCATCACTCCCGACTCCCTGTCCGCAATGCCGGCGGCCACCACAGTTGCCATAGGTCTGGAGAGTTCCGATGACGAGGTCCTGAGGCACTCGGTGCGGAAAGGATTCACCACCGCGGACTTCGTGAGGTCGGCCGAGGCCCTGAAGGAAGAGGGGATGATGTTGCGCAGTTATCTGCTCTTGAAACCTCCGTTCCTCAACGAGGCCGCGGCAATCGATGATGCCAAATCGTCGATATCCTTCGCATCCTCCTATAGCGATGAGATATCCTTGAACCCGGTGAACGTGCAGCGGGGGACATTGGTGGAGAGGCTTTGGAAAAGAGGGGACTACCGTCCTCCTTGGTTATGGTCGCTGTTGGAGGTCATGATGAACGCCGCTCCCGGTCCCAGACTGATGTCCTCGCCCAGTGGCGGCGGGAGTAGGCGCGGGGTGCATAATTGTGGCGAATGTGATGCAAAGATTCTTGAAGCGGTCAGAGCTTTCTCATTCAGCCAAAGGCCCGAGGACCTCGAGGTCGGGGGCTGCACCTGCCGGAAAGGATGGGCAAGGTCCTTGCAGGACGGGGCTCGGCTACAGACTGCAGTGGATACGGACCGTCACCTTGATGACGGACTCATAATTTGATGATGGTGATAATATGGTTGAATACGATATCAAGAAAGGATGGCATTCAAAGTTAGAGGGTGACGGTCTCAAGGACATGATGGCGACCGAGTTCGGTGATGTCAGGGAGGAGGGCGACACGTTGGTGGCCTCCTTCGGCGCAATGTCCAGAGTCGAGGCCAGGATAGTCAGCAAGACAGTTCTCCACGTCGCCACCGAGGCTAATCATGATGTCGAGGATTCGGTGATCCTCGATTCCAAGAGGGCACTCAACCGCTTCGTGGAGGCGGCGACGGGATTCGATTCCAAGCAGCGGATGAAGCGTGCCCAGAAGAAGGCCAAGGAAGGCAAGCTCTAAACCCTTCAACATCAAAACCCGACCGTATCTTTTTTATACTACCGCACTATTGAGACAAAAAGCGCTGAACACGTTGAGGATGTCCGACCAGACGTCCTGGGCAATGCCTTGGCAACCCTCGTTCATGCTCATGTCGATCTTATCGAGAT
>PWJQ01000036.1 GCA_003560875.1 Methanomassiliicoccaceae archaeon | reverse complement strand
TAGGAATAACCATCCTCAATGATCGAGTATTTTGATATGTAATATCCGAAGGGGTTGAAAACGGCGATCGCCACCACCAAGGCCGCTATTCCCTGTAGCAACCTGATCCTCCTGATGTCCCATCTCCGGGGTCGTTGCGAGTAGTCGATGGCCAACAGCAAGGCCAAAAAGACAAAGGCGTAGCCGATACCATCCAACAATCGGTACATTATCTCCTTTACCGACGAGATATCGGAGAATGCCATCATCAAGTATGCCAGGAATGAAACGACCAGAAGTATGGCCATGTATTGTATTAGCTCGTGCGGCCGACCCCATCGTTTACTCAACGTGGCGTACAATATGAAAACACAGGCGATTAACCAGACCAGCGATGCAGCTGATAAAAAAACTATGCTGACCAATCCAATCAATCCCGTTTCTCCTTTAAGAGTCGTGAGTTTATATCGATTTCGTCTCAATTATTATCCGGGATTGACGTCAAAAATAAGCTTTTCCACGACAGATAGGATGTGGTAACTTTTATCTATTCTCGAGGGGATGGACGGACGATCGAAATGGGCCAGGGACTGAAGAACAGGGGTTATACCCGTGAGGATGTTGATGAGAGGCGTAAGGCCGTCGAGGACTTCAGCTCCGCCCGCCTTGGATCGGTGGCCGGATACACCGTCGACCCCGAAGGCGCCAAGTCCAACATCGAGAACATGATAGGCTGCACCCAGATCCCTTTAGGATATGTGGGGCCGGTAAAAGTCAATGGGGAATATGCCGAGGGTGAGTTCCTCGTCCCTATGGCCACGACCGAAGGCGCCCTGATAGCATCTGTGAACCGCGGTTGTTCCCTGATCAACTCCGGAGGAGGTGCCAATGTCCGGGTCATCGGTGACAACATGACAAGGGCGCCGGTTTTCCGCGTCGATGGAGTGGCACATGCCCTGGATGTCATCGATTGGATAGGTGAGAACATCGAGTCCTTGAAGGATGCTGCCGAATCCACAACACGTCGCGGCAAGCTCCTGGGGATAGAGGCGTTCCCCAACGGCAGGAACCTCTTCCTGCGGTTCTCGTATCATACCGCTGACGCAATGGGCATGAACATGTGCACCATCGCCACCGAGGCGGCATCGAGGGTCATAGAGGAGAATACCGGAGCGGTGATGATCTCCGTTTCAGGGAACATGTGCACTGACAAGAAACCCGCGGCGATGAACATGATCTCCGGACGTGGGAAGACGGTCATAGCCGACTGCATCATCCCTAATGCCGAGATAGAGGATCGCACCAAGGCATCGGTTGATGCTATCGTGGAGACAAACTACCGTAAGAACCTTGTAGGGAGTGCCATGGCCGGGTCATTGGGTCAGAATGCCCATGTGGCCAACATGCTGGCGGCGATGTTCATAGCCACTGGTCAAGATCCGGCACAAGTGGTCGAGGGTAGTATGACATCGACCCTCTGTGAGAATGCGGATGGAGACCTGTACATATCCGTACGCATCCCCGCCCTGGAGGTGGGGAGTGTCGGGGGCGGGACCAAACTGCCCACTCAAGGCGAGGCTCTGGATATCATGGATTGTCGCGGAGAGGGGAAGGCCCTCAAGCTGGCCGAGATAATGGCCGTGGCGGTGCTGGCCGGTGAGTTGTCGACGTTGGGCGCCCAATCCGCCGGACATCTGGGGAAGGCCCATGCCGAATTAGGCCGTTGAATCCCCGGTGGATATATTTAATAACGGATTGTGCAATCCGAGGAAGGATGCCAGTCATCAACTTCAATTACCAGGACTTATGCCGCTTGATCGGTGAGGACGTTCCCAAGGAAATCCTTACCGAGCGGATCCCGATGCTGGGCGCTGACATGCAGGACACAACCGACGGTGATGAGATGTCAGTGGAGTTCTTTCCCAGCCGCCCCGACCTCTTCAGCGTGGAAGGGGTCGCTAGGGCGCTGAGGGCCTTCCTGGGTTTTGAGAAGGGGCTGAAGCGATACGATGTCGAGGAGAGCGGTCTGACCCTCAGGGTCGATCCCAGCGTCAAGTCGGTGAGGCCGGAGATCGCTGCCGCTGTGGTCTGGGACGTCGATATCGACGATGCCTTCATACGCTCGTTGATGGAGGTTCAGGAGAAGCTCCATATAACCATCGGTCGCAAAAGGGCCAAGGTCGCCATAGGCGTTCACGACCTCGACAAGGTCAAATCCCCTTTCCTCTATGCCGGCGTGGATCCTGAATCACATTCATTCATACCACTGGGTAAGACGGAGGGTTGGAATCTGCGTGAGATTCTCGACAACCATGAGAAAGGACGGGACTACGCCCATCTGATGGACGGCATGGAGGTCTATCCACTGATAACGGATGCCGATGGCGAAGTACTCTCCTTCCCTCCCATAATCAACGGCACACTAACGACGGTCACCGATAACACCAGGAACCTGCTCATCGACATGACGGGCACCGACCGCAAAGCCGTCGACGGGGCGATGAACATCCTTGTGACGTCCCTTGCTGAGAGAGGAGGTCGCATAGCCACTGTTAGGTTGGAGGGTGAAGAGGTCCGTGTAACACCGGACCTGGATCCTGTCAGCTTGACCTTGGATATCGATAATTGCAATGAATTCCTGGGAACCCGGCTCACGCCCGAGGACATGTCGGACTGCATGGCAAGGATGGGGTATGGTTCCAAGGTCGTCGGGGAATCACTGGCACTGGAAGCGCCAGCCACAAGACTCGACCTACTTCATCCCGTGGATTTGATGGAGGACGTCGCCGTGGCATACGGGTACGAACGCTTCGGCTCCACTCCGGTGACGGTGCAGACATATGGTTCGGAGATGCCCTTCACCACGACGGCCAACGGCATACGCGACATAATGACCGGCCTTTCCTACTTCGAGGTGACGACCCTCATTCTGAGCAACCCTCATGATGAGTTCACCCGCATGGGTATGCAGGAGGGCAGGGTGGTGAGTGTCAGTAACCCCATCACCGAGGACCACACCTGCATGAGGGCCCATCTGATACCTAGCATGATGCGTGTCCTGAGAAGGAACAAGCACCGCGACCTGCCACAAAGGATCTTCGAGGTCGGGGATGTGCTGAAATGGACGAAGACCCATCGCCACGTGGCGGCGTTGTGCGTCCATTCAAAGGCCAGTTTCACCGAGATGAAATCCATCGCCGAATCCTTGTTGAGGGAGATGTCCTTGGATTACGAACTAAACGCCAGCGACCACCCGATGTTCATCCCGGGACGTGTGGCATCGATATCGGTCGACGGCGAGGAGATAGGTCATTTCGGGGAGATGTCGGCGGCGGTCATTGGAACCTACGAGATAGGATATCCGATAACCGCTCTCGAACTAGACCTTGGTCCCAAGTTGAATTAGTGCAAATTATATAGTGCGACGCTTTTCCATGGCTGAGCAGAGGTGGCTGAGCCTGGACCAAGGCGCCGGTCTTGAAAACCGGTGGTGGTGACACCTCGGGAGTTCGAATCTCCCCCTCTGCGCCATCATTATCGTAACAAGGTGACCTGATGGACACTGTCAAGATTCCTTTCTTCGAGCTACCGGATGAAGGCGGCGGTTTATTCCGTAGCGAGGAGATGCAGGGATTGAAATGGATACTCGCTCGGGCCCCTGGTCCTGATCAAGAGACCATACAACTGCTTGAGTCCCGTCATGCCAAGGCCCTGATGATGAACGCTCCGATAATCATAATCTCCGATCTCACAGGTGATGCCATAGTGTCCATGAGGAAGGAGCTGGGCAGTAGGATGAAGATCCTCTCGGACGAAGGCGGCAAGGTCATATCATCCATGGTACAGGAGATAGGCGACTTTTCATTGATGGTATTGGACCGCGATCACAGGGCGGTATCGATATACCGTGGGCTGGACATCCAGATCCTCGACCGGGCACTGCGTAAGGCCTCGAGGGTCTGAGTCTTCAGACCTCCGCGGGCTCCTCTTCATCCAGTTTTTTCAATAGCCTCTGCAGGAACTCCCCCACCTCACCGGCGATGCTGATATTCGCTATCTGGTGTATGGCCGCATCGGGGTCATTGTTGATGGCTATGATCTTCTGAGAACCGGACATACCGGCCTGATGTTGGAGCGCACCGGATATGCCCAGAGCGAGATAGATTCTGGGTCTGACGACGTTACCGGTCTGGCCGACCTGATGACTCTGATCCATCCAACCCTTCTCCACCACGCTGCGTGAGCATGCCATGTCGGCACCCAATCTCTCAGCGATCTCCTTGGCCAGTTCCAGGTTTCTAAGGTTGCCGATGCCGCTGCCCACGGATATTATGAGTTCCGCGTCCTGCAAACACCCTTCATTTTCGGATTCAGCGCTTTCCTCCGGTTCTATCCCGGCTGCAGGGTTCATAGGCCAGTTTATCACGGTACCCTGACGCCCCTCATCCTTCTCCGGTATCAGGAACGAACCTGGTCTTACCGTTGCCATTTGCGGCCTGGTGTTGCTGATTATGGTGGCCATCAACTTTCCACCGAATGTCGGCCGTGTCATTCTGAGGACGCCCTTCTCCATCTCCAAACCAGTACAGTCAGCGGTGATGCCCACGCCCATCCTGGCGGCCGCCCTCGGTCCCAGTTCTCGTCCCTCATCACTGGCTGCGAGTATCATGGTGTTCGGTTTCACCCTCTCCGCCACCGTGGTGAGGCCTGCGGTGAAACTCTCAAGATCGAAATCGGTGAAGGTGGGATGACGGACGTGATAGATCGTATCCGCTCCGTAGTTGAATGCCTCACGAGCTGCGTATCTGGCGCTCTCCGGTCCGAACAGGACTCCGATGACCCTCTGGTCGTCGAAAGACCTTGCTTTGGCAATCAACTCCTTGCTGACATCCTTGAGCATCGGATTGCTCTGACTGTAATCCAATTCGACCCATATCAGATGGCCTTCGCTGGTGTCGGCATAGAGGTCGTACATCTCGGCCAACTCTGCTTCGGAACGTTCACAGCCTCCAGCGCAGGATGATTTCGTAGAGCATGTTGAGCAGGAATCGCCTTTCATTTGTCTCGCCTCCTCACGGCCTCGTAGACCGCATCAACGGCGGATGATGTATCATCTAGGTGTAACTTGATACCTTCCCTCGACTCTGTAAGCACATGGACTCCCTTAACCACCGTGTGCGAACCCATCAGGCCGCAGTCCGATTTCTCCAATGAAATGTCCTTGCGTGAGATGACCGTCAACTCCTTCCTTTTCGCTGCTAGGAAATCTTCCATACTTGGCAATCGATGGACGTTGCAACCCGTCTCCATCGCGATTAACGCCTTCGGACCCAGCTCGAAACGTTCGATCCTTCCGGACATCCCACGCCAGGCATGTAGAAAAGCCAATTCCCTGATGATGCGGTAGCAACCGCTTACCTGCGGAATGCCCAGTAACTCCGCCAACATGGACGGCACCTGGCCGGTCTCACCGTCGGCGGCCCTCTGGCCGCAGAGGATGTAATCGAAATCGGATTCCTTTTCAATGATCAGTCGGGCGAGGGTCTTGGCGGTGGCCCATACGTCAGAACCGGCGAAGTCGGGGTCACAGAGATGATAGGCTCGGTCGGCACCGAGCTCAAGACATCTTAACAGCGATCCACTTGCCGAG
>PWJQ01000028.1 GCA_003560875.1 Methanomassiliicoccaceae archaeon | reverse complement strand
TGGAATCGGCGGCCCCGAGATTGCAGGACGGAGGGGTCATGATAGCACTCTTGAAGCCACAGTACGAGGAGGCAAGGGAGTTCGTGAATCAAGAAACGGGCACGGAGGTGCTCCAAAAGGCGCTCACCCTACGCCGCGGCGGCCTCGCCGTCACGGACTGGACGGAATCCCCGATACGCGGCGGTAGCAAGAATCGCGGCAATCGCGAATTCCTTCTGATGTTGACCCATTGATGCCAACATGTTTTTACCGTATTCAAACGATACAAGTCAAACCTTGTCTGGAATTCGCGGTGGTACGAATGAATGAAAAATACCTGTCAGCCCTGAGGAGGGTCGCCCTCCTAGGAGGGATGCATAACTACATCGCCATATCCTCGCGCGAACTAGGCGAGGCGTTGGACATGAGCCAGCAATCAGCATCCAAACGCATCTTGGAACTTTTGGAGGACGGTCTAATCGAGAGGGACCTCGGCGCGAGGCGTCAGCGCATCAGACTCACGGACAAAGGCGTTGAGGAATTGCGCAAGGAGTATGTGGAGTACCGCCGCATATTCGAGCTTACCGACCATGTGATACTTCATGGGACGATATCCACCGGGCTGGGCGAGGGAGGATACTACATCTGCCAGAGCCAGTACCTGGAACAGTTCATAATACAACTTGATTTCAAACCTTACGAGGGCACTCTGAACATCAAGCTCGACAAGGAGGACGTAGGCAAACTCCAGATTATCAAGGACAGCCCCGGCCACAAAATCAAAGGGTTCTCCCGTGACGGGAGGACCTTCGGCGACGTCACCGCCTACAAGGCCAAGATACGCAACATCGATTGTGCCGTGGTCATACCGGACCGCTCCCACTACGATGATGTGATCGAAGTGGTCTGCCAGTACCACCTACGCCGCACACTCAGCATCTCCGACGGGGATCGCGTCGAGGTCCGTGTGGAGATTTAACGGCTGAGACTGTCGACCACAGAGCGGAAGACCGCCAGACCGTCGCCCTCTTTCTTACGGCGCCGCGTCCATTCCGGTGAGGTGTAGGGGTCCAGTGCCCTCTCAGGGTGGGGCATGAGGCCCAACACGTTGCCGGCGGGGTTGCATATGCCCGCTATATCGGATGGGGAACCGTTGGGGTTCCAGGGGTAACCGGCGGACCTCCCGTCCGGGCTGACGTAGCGGAAGACTATCTGGTCGTTGTCCTCCAGACGGTCCACGAAACGCTTGTCGGCGCTCATCAGTTTCCCCTCCGCATGGGCGCTGGGGAACAACACCGTCCTCCCCCGTCCGATCTTCTTGGTGAAAATGCAATTGCCGCGGCTCTCGTTGCGCAGATAGGTCGGTCGGCACTCGAAACGACCGGAGTCATTGGTGAACAAGGCTGCGGTGGGAACGTCACTGATGCCGTCGGTGGCAGGCAACAGTCCGAGCTCCACCAGTATCTGGAATCCGTTGCAGATGCCGATGACCGGTTTCTCAGCCTCCACGAAGTCCTTGATATCCTTGCCCAGGGCGCTCTTGGCCCGGGCAGCGAATATCGCCCCGGCGCGGACGTAGTCTCCCGCAGAGAAACCGCCCGGGAACGCCAGGACGTCATAGTCCTCCAGACTGCGGCGGGCCGAGGCGGCGCCGTGCCCGGTCAGCTGGTTGAGATGGACCATCTCCGGGCTGCATCCCACCGCCTCGAAGGCGCGGTGGGTCTCCTCCTCGCAGTTCGTGCCCTCTATGCGCAGAACGCACACCTTGATTTCCTCTGGTCTCATCCTTTTCACCCCAGTAAGTTCCATATGGGCTCGTTCCAGGCCTTCTTGAGTTTCTCCAGAGGCACGTCGATACCGCCGCCGTGTATCATCAGCGACGGACCTCCCGCCACGCCGATGAATTGCGCATGAACTCCCATGAGGGCGACCCAGTCCTCCTCATGGTCCGAGCAGACCTCCACGATCCAACGTCCGTTGCTCTCCGAGAACAACAATTCAGAAGGCTGCAGGTCGCCCAGTCCCTTCAGCTGAACACTGGCTCCCATCGAACCGCCTATGCACATCTCGGCCAGGGCCACCGCCATACCGCCATCGGAGCAGTCGTGGCAACTCCTCACCATGTCCTTGGACATCGCCTTGAGCAATAGGTCCATCTTCATCTTCAACGCCTCCAAATCGACGGAGGGGACATCGCCCCCTTCGCCGCCGTGGAGCCGGTACAGTAGCGAACCGCCCATCTCACGCAGGGTCTCGCCCACCACGTATACGGGATTGCCCGCCTCCTTGAGGTCGGAGCTCACGCATTTCCTCACGTCCTCCACGATCCCCACGCCCATTATCATCGGCGTGGGCAGGGCTCCTCCCTTGGGGCTCTCGTTGTAAAGGCTCACATTGCCGGACGGTATGGGAAGCTCCAGGTGGGAGGCGGCCTCCCCCAGACCGCGGACGGCCTCGCGGAACTGTCCCAGGCGGTCGGGCTTCTCGGGGTTGCCGAAGTTGAGGCAGTCCGTGAGGGAGTGCGGTCTCGCTCCCACGGCTACCAGGTTGCGGCAGGTCTCGTCCACTGCCGACATCCCGCCCCTGTAGGGGTCGAGAGCGGTGAACCACGGGTTGCAGCCTACGGCTGTGGCCAACCCTCTCCAACTATCGTGCAGGGGCCTCAGCACGGCAGCGTCGCCGGGTCCGGTGTCGTTGGGGTCCCCCACGAGGGGTCTCAGGACAGTGGCCGCACGCACATCATGGTCGTATTGCCTGATGGCCCACTCCTTGGACGCCACGTTGGGGTCGGAGAGCAGTCCCAGCAGGACCTTCTCATTGGCAGGCAGCTCGGGGACGACCTCCCCGGCCTCTCCCTGCGGCATCGTTATCTCATAAGGCCGGCAGTACTCAGGCCCGCCGGTCAGGAATTGGAGGTCCATCTCGAAGATCTTCTCCTCCCCCCACATTATCGAGGTGCGCTTCTCCGCCACCGTGGTCGCCACCACGGTCGCCAGCACATCCCATGTCCGGAACACGTCCAGTATGGCCTCCACCTTGTCCTCGGTAGTGGCCATCATCATCCTCTCCTGGGACTCGGACACCCATATCTCCCACGGTGCCAGGCCCTCTTCCTTGAGGGGCACGCGGTCGAGGTGCATGACGGCACCGCAGCCAGCATCCAGGGCCATCTCGCCCACGACACAGCTGAGGCCACCGCCGCCGAGGTCCTTCATTCCGGTTATCAGTCCGAGACGGTTGACCTCCAGACAGGCGTGCATCAGGGGTTCCTTGGTGATGGGGTCGCCCAACTGCACCGATCCCCGCGACTCTTCTTCCGAACTCTCTTTCAGCTCGACGGAGGCGAAGGTGACGCCGTGTATCCCGTCGCGTCCGGTGCGCCCTCCGCAGAGGATGAGCACCTCCCCCGGACCGCCCACGAAGTTGTTGCAGACCTCGGACCTCTTGACGATGCCCAGGCAGCCGACGTTGACCAGGCAGTTGCCGGTGTAGCGGTCGTCGAAGAAGAAGGCGCCGCTGACGGTGGGGACGCCGACGCGGTTGCCGTAGTCACGTATACCGGAGACCACGCCGTCCATGAGGTAGCGTGGATGTTTGGCACCCGGCGGTAGGGGTGCATCGGAGTCGATGGGGCCGAAACAGAGCGGGTCGACGAGGGCGATGGGCTGTGCGCCCATGCACACCACATCCCGCAGTATGCCGCCGATGCCGGTGGCCGCCCCGCCGTAGGGCTCGATGGCGGAAGGATGGTTATGGCTCTCCAAGCGGAGGGCGTAAGCGTGTTCGTCGTCAAAGGCCATCACACCCGCGTCGCCCCTGGCGAGGACATCGGGGTGGTCTATGGCGAAGACGAATTCTTTGAGGTGGATTCTGGAGCTCTTGTAACAACAGTGTTCGCTCCATGCCTGACCGATGGACTGCAGTTCGATATCGGTCGGGGAGCGTCCCTCGTTGGCGAAGTACTCCCTTACGGTCTTCATCTCGTCGAGTGACAGGCTCAGGCCCATCTCCTGCGACATCTCCATCAGCTGTTCATCACTGGCCGCATGGATGTCCACCTCCATGACGGGAGGGTCCTGCAGCTTTCGGCTCATCAGGCTGTCCAATGACATCTTATCACTTCAGCTGAACACTGTAGCTCTGGATCACAGGGTTGGCCAGAAGCTTCCGGCACATATCCTCACAGGCCTTAACGGCCTCATCACCCTCAAGGTCCAGCTCCACCTGGAAGAATTTCAGGGACCGGACGGAACCGATACCTTCGAATCCTAGGAGCTCCAGCGCCTTCTTCGTGTTCTGGCCCTCGGGGTCGGCGACCCCTTTCTTCAACTCTATCCTAATCTCAGCGACCGCCATCAGCTGAGTGTATCAAAGTAGAATACTTAAGTCATTCTTCGTCACGGGCCGCTTTCCTGGCGAACACCAGGTAACCGGTGTGGCCAAGGGTTTCGAAGGACGGCCTGACGCCCCCGGCATGGACCTCCATGCCGCGTTGGATGTTCTCCAGGGCCCTGACCTCCACATAACCGCGCCGACGGAGTTCGTTCACCGTCGACTCCACCTGATTGGTGTTGGGTATGTAGGCGCAGAGCATGCCCCCCGTCCTGAGCATGGGTTCCACCGCATCCATGGCCTCCCAGGGGACGGGCATGTCCATGACCACGGCGTCGGCGATGATATCGACGGTGGTTTCAGTGGCGTCACCGATGGTGTAGGACCAGCGATGCTTCATCCCCGCCCGGGATATGTTCCTCCCTGCCCGCTTCGCATACTCCTCGCGCAGCTCCACGGTATGCAGCGAAGCCTCCTCGGGAAGGGCGCGCAGAAGGGCTATACTCAGGGCGCCGGAACCGGCACCGACCTCCAGCACAGTTCTGAAGGAGGGGATGTCGCATTCCATCACGATGGTGGCGGCGTCCTTGGGGGTGACCACCTGGGCGCCTCTCTCCACCGAGGTCATGAGATCGCTCACGTTGGGACGGAATATGTGCATGACCTTGCCGGCCAGTTTGACCACATCACCATCGGCGAGGGCAAGCAGACGGTCCCCGTCCAGCGTTCCCAGTGACACCATCTTCAACATGCCCTTCTGGGCCTTGAACCAGTGCTTCTTCCCCTGACCGTCTAGGATGTAAAGGTACTCGCCCTCAGTGAATGTCATATGCTCTCCGTCAGTCGATAGAGTGGCGTTGGTTATTACCTTTTCCAAATCGGGAACCACAGGGAACGGTCCCGGGACCTTCGCAGGAGGTGGTTTTCATAATATATTTATATTGTTATTTACTACAATTGTGTATGAAAAGCGCCACAGACTTCATCTCTGATAGCCTGAAGGAGTTGGAGGAGAATTTCACGGCCTACAGCGAACATCTTCTGACAGTCCGGATGGATGATTTCAAGAGGGCCGTAATCGGCGAGGTCAACCAGGCGCTCAAAGAACACGGCAACGACCTTCTATCCGCCGCACCCCGGAGGATGGAAGGTTTCGCCTTCTGCATCACGAGGGAGCAGTGTCAGCAACAGGTCGAGTCGGTGATATCCGAGTCCCTCATGATATTCCAGAAGACCGGCCCGGAGGCCGCCATTTCGAAATTGGATGAATTGCACGACCGTCTCAACGACGGTTCCGACAATTGCGCCAGCAGGGAGTGTTCCGATTACCTCTTGAAGGTGCTGACCGAGGCCGAGTCAGCGTTCTCCATGGCATCACGCATTCAGTCGCGGATGTCTAGGTTGGCGACACCTCTCGAGGAGACCGATATCATATCGGAGCCCTACACCATGCAGGCCATGGCCGCACTCTCCAACCCCCATCGCGTGAGCCTGATGAATTTCATGCGTGACGGTGAGAAGGCGTTCTCGCAGATGACCGGACACTCTGGATTGAAAGCAGGTCATCTGCAGTTCCATCTCCGCAACCTGATAGAACTGGGACTCATGGACAAGACGAACCGGCGGGGGACATACACCATAACCGCCGAGGGCCTGGCCGCCTTGGATGCCATGCAGGAGTTCGGCAACCGACTCAGCACCGTCCGGGGAGGGGAGTGATTTGAAGGTCAACGGCACCTTGGGCCTGATCGCCTGCCCCATACTCGAGGACGAGATAATCTACTGCCGCGAGAAGGACGACCAGGTGGATAGCGTGATGTTGATACGCAACGACCACAGCGTCAGCTTCGAACGTAAGATGCGCGACAGAGGACTGGAACTGCAGTTCCTGAACGAGCAGGAGTTCCTCCGCAACGGCGTCCAACCCCCCAAGGAGGGTTTCCATTGGGTGGTGTGGATGAAGGACCTCGGTCTGCATGAGGAGCCGAACGACCTCCGCAAGGAGATATTGGACTCGTTGGAGGGGGTCGACAACGTCTTCGACGGGATCCTGTTGTTCTACGGACTGTGCGGCAACGCCCTCAAGGACATCCACGAATGGTCCTCGGAACGGATGAGGACGCCCGTGGACATCTTATGCTCCCGTGACGGCAAGATAGTGGATGACTGCATTGCGGCCGCCATCGGCGGGCAGGACAACTACCTGCGCCTCCTGCGCAAGTATCCGGGGATACTCTATTTCACACCTGGCTACGCCACCAACTGGGACCAATTGGCGCTAAGGATGGAGCTTTTCAGGGGCATAGAGGACGGTGACGACGATATGATACGCATGGTCTTCGAGATGGCGGAGTACGACACGGTGATGAAGATACCGACCGGCCTGGGGGATGATGGCGAGTTCGACCGCTGCACCCGGCAGTTCGCCAATCGCTACGACTTCAACATCAGGACCCTCGACAAGGAATGGTGCGACCCCGACGCCGTGGATTACAGCTACGCCCAAGCCAAAGACCGTTTGGCCCAGGCCAAGAGGGGCTGAAAAAGAATTAATACGGGGATTCTATTGGAGCGTTCATGGAAGAGGACGCCTTCCCGATGAGTTGGAAGAGGGCCATCTGCACCCTTATGATAATCGCAGGACTGGTCATCTACATCTACTGGGGGATAAGCTATGGCGCCTGGAACATCCTCGCCCCGGAGCACGTGGGCATCTACGGCCTCGTACTGGCCCTCACCGGTATCGGTGCCGCCGGCCTGCTGTTGATGCGCTGGGAGAAGGAAGATTCCTGATCACATCGACCTGGCGGCGTGGCCCAGCTTCTCGCTCTCCGCTCCGCATACTATGCAACTTCTCTTCTCGCCGTCCTTACCGTAGGGCGTACCCAACAGAGTGAGTCCGAACTTCTCCTCGATGGCCTGTCCGCAGACCTCCTCCCCGCACCATCCGAAACGCAGGGTCTTGGCGGGAGGGTCTCCCAGTGAATCGACGTCGGCGACCGAGCCCAGGTGCTTCTCCCAGGCCTTGGAGTCCATGTCCGTGGAGATTTGTTTCAACATCGACACCGTACCAGCCTCCAAATCCTCCAAGGAGATGGTCCCTTTCTCGCCGTTGTCACGGCGGGCGTAGGTCACCACACCTCCCTCCAGGTCCCTCATCCCCAGCTCCAGCCGGAGGGGGACGCCACGGATCTCCCAGTCGAAGAACTTGCTGCCCGGCCTCTCGTCGCGGTCGTCCAGTTTGACCCTCAGCCCGCAGGACCCCAACCTATCGCGCAGTCCCTCAGCAGCCTTCTGGACCTCTTCCGCCTTGCCCTTCTTGGGTATGGGTACGATGACCACCTGCAACGGTGCGATGTCCGGAGGCAGCACCAACCCCTTATCGTCCCCGTGTGTGCCGATGACCGCACCCACCAGCCTCTCGCTCATGCCGAAGGTGGTCTGGTGCACGAACTCCCTGCCCCCGTCATCGGTCTCGTAGCTGATCTCGTAGGGTACGGAGAAGTTGGTCAGATAGTGGTGGATGGAGCCGATCTGCAGGCTCCTGCCGTTGGGCATGGAGGCGTCTATGCCCACCGTGTAATGCGCTCCGGGGAACTTGTCCCATTCCGTCCTGCGTAGCAGGGAGTAGGGAAGGCACAACCTCCGCATTATCCTCTCCAGAATGACGAAGTCCTCCTCCACTTGACGCTGCGCGTCCTCCTCGTCGACATGACAGGTGTGGGACTCGAAGAAATGGATCTCCCTGACCCTTATGAAGGAGCGCGTCTGCTTGGTCTCGTAACGGAAGGTGTTGACCAGTTGGTAGACCTTGAGGGGAAGGTCGCCGTGCGACCTCACCCACAGGGCGAACATCGGATACATGGCCGTCTCACTGGTCGGCCTCAGTACCAGGCGCACGTCGAGCTCGTTGTCGCCGGCGTGTGTGACCCAGTACACCTCGGAGTCGAAACCCTTGATGTGGTCCTTCTCCTTCTGGAACTCCGTCTCGGGGATGAGCAGAGGGAAGCTGACCTCGTCATGGGCGGTGGAATCCAGCTCCTGGCGTATGTAGGAGTCTATCTGCCGCATTATCTTCCAGCCGTAGGCGGTCCAGACGTTCATGCCCTTTATGGGGTAGCGCTTGTCGGACAACTGGGCACGTTCGACGATGTCGTTGTACCAATCGGAGAAATTTTCCTCTTTCTGGATGAGAATCACCTACCATCCTTCGTTGATGGCCTCGGCCACCAAGGGTGCCACGGATATGTTGGAGACCTCGTTCTCCAAGGTGTTGCAGCAGAGCAGGCTGTCTATGGTGCTGCCAGCGAGCCTCTCCAGGGCGTTCTTGGAGAAGACGCCGTGGGTACAGGCCACGCTGATGCTGGCCACTCCTTGGTTGCGCAACTGTTCGCAGGCGGCGATGATGGTCCCGCCGGTGGCGATTATGTCGTCCACTATGAGAACGTGCTTTCCGGCACAGTTCAGCTTGGCGGGTGTTATGCGTACCTCTGTGCCGGAGAGGCGGATCTTCTCCAGATGGTCGTAGGGAACACCGATGAAACCGGCGATCTCTTTCGCCCTCTGGGCGGCGCCTATGTCCGGGGCCAGAACCATGTCTATACCGCGGTCGTGGAAATACTCCCCTATGGCCTTGGAGGCCTTGATGTCCTTGGCGGGGCATTCGAACCACCGCAGCACATCCACCTTATGGATATCGATGGTGAGCACACGGTCGCAGAGGATCTCCAGTCTTTGCGCCATCACCTTGGCGCTCTCCGGCTCACCCGGTTTGAAGATGCGGTCCTGGCGAGCGTATCCGTAGTACGGTATCACACAGGTTATGGACTTAGCTCCGAGCCTCTTGGTGGCATCCTGGAGCAGGAACATCTCGACCAGGTTCTCGTCCGGATAGGTGTTCTGGACGATTATCACATGGTCATCCATGACGTCGTCATCAACTCTGGTGTAACATTCCCCATCGGGGAAACGAGTGGTTGCGGCCTGTACGTATCTGCATTTTAGGATCATGGCCAATTCCTTGGCCATGTCCCTCGATGATGAGCCCCCGACGACTATCATGACCGGTGAATCTCCATATCCCATATAATATCTACTTGATACCCCGCCGTCAATCGTTTGTTTTATTTACCCTCCTCAGACTTATACCGCTCATGGCGACGGTCCGGGACAGTATCGACGACCAGCTGTTGGGGAGGTACATCGACACCACTGCCAAGGCCTTGGAGAAATTGAGGGTGGCAGCACCGGAGAGGTCCTTCGCCAAGGTCCTGGCGGACGATTTCCTGCGGATGGCGGAGTCGTACTACCGTGACGCCATCCACTTCAGGGACAGCGGGGACAAGGTCAACGCCTTCGCCTCCGTCAACTATGCCCACGGATGGCTGGACTGCGGCGCCCGCCTCGGCCTCTTCGACGTGGATTGTGACGACCAGCTCTTCACCCTCTACGAGTGACCGTTACGGGAGATCCCCGCGCCCCTAACGTCATGGGACTTCTTCTCTAGGACCAGACCGCCGACCCAGAGGGGTTTCATCTTCATCGCCATGCCCATGGCACGGTCCAACTTCTCCTTGTTGTCCGAATACAGGGTCATCAGCAGCTCCCCCTCCTCCACCCGCTGGTCGATCTTCTTGTGCAGAATGATGCCCCCTCCTTTGAAACGGGGCGCACCGGCGGTGCGGGCGATCGCCACCAGGCTCTTGTTGGCTATCGAGTTCACATAACCGGAGCGACGGGCGAACAACTCGATGCTGTGCTTACCGACGCTTATGTCATCGGAGGAGATCCCTGGGTCACCACCCTGGGCGCTGACGATCTCTCGGAACTTGGCCAAAGCACGGCCGGATTGCAATATCTCCATGGCACGGGCGGTGCCGTCGTGCATCCCGCTCATCTCCAACAGCATGCCCGCAAGCTCACTGGCCTTCTCCACCACGTCTTTCAGCCCCCGTTCGCACTCCAGGGCCCTTATGCACTCCCTGGCCTCCAGTGCCGGACCGATGGCGGTGCCCAGGGGCTGCCTGCCGTCGGTCACGGCGCACTCCACCTCCATGCCCAGGCGCCTACCCAATGATATGAAGGACTGGGCGAAGCGCGTGGCATCGTCAATGTTGCCTATCTTCGTCCCCGGGCCCATGGGTATGTCCATGACCAGACGCTTGGCGCCCATGGCCATCTTCTTGCTCATTATGGAGGCCATCATGATGGACTGCGGGTCTATGCCCAAGGGGTACTGCGTCTCGATGATGAGGCCGTTCACCGGGGTCAGGTTCATGGCCCCTCCCCAGGCGAAGACCCCTCCGGTACGTTGGGATATCTCCTTGATGCGCGACCCGCCCAACTCGATATCGCAGAACACCTCCACGAAGTCGGCGGTACCGCAGGCGCTGCTTATGGCCCTCGACGACGTCTTCGGTAACAGTAGTCCGGCCTCAGCGGCTATGGAGACCACGATGGGTGTGACCTTGTTCCCGGGGACGCCTCCGATGCTGTGGAAATCAAAGACCGGCCCGCGTTCGAATTCCAGGACATCGCCGGTGCCGGTCATGGCCAGGGTGAGGTCATAGACCTCCTCTTCGCTGAGTCCGTTGACGTAGAGGGCGGTGAGCCAGGCCGCGATCTCCCCTTTCGATATGCGGCCCTGCATGATGTCCTCGAGTACGATGAACATCTCCGGGGAGCTCAGGGGCACGCGGTCCATGGTCTTCTTGATGAGTTTCACGGATCGCGGGAGTTCCGGTGGTCTCAACTCCAGAAGGTCCCCGTCACCCAGTCCCTGGAGGATCATAACGCTGTCAGGGACGAGCACCTCCCCCGGGTCCAAGAGGGTGGAGGTGGAGCCTATGCGGACCCTCATCTCCTTGGGCTGAACTATGCTAGCCATCCCCGGCCCGGACATCTCCAGCCCCATCATGTCGGCCTGATGGATCACCAGCCGGGGGCTGGATGATTCCAGACCTTTACCTTTGACCCGCAGTATCATACGGCCTCCCTCTTATCAATCAACGTTGTGATTCGTTTTCTCATTGACGGTCCGTCCCTCGTTCGTGATCCCCGGCCCCGCGAGGTCGATGCCACAGGTCCAGGTATCATCGCCGAGCACATCCCGTGCCGCCGCGAGGTCACCACGGAAGAACAAGGAGTTGCCCAGCATGCACATGGAGGCCTCGCCATGGGGCTGCAGGGCATCCAATGCCTTCTCCACCGTAGCATCCAGCAACCCGGTCTCCTGGCAGAATCGCCGGGAATGCGTGAACAACGAGCCCCATCCCGGTTCTTTGAGGAAGGACCCGATGCATTCGGAACCCATGCTCTCTATCCTCCGTCTCATGACGTCGTCCGAGAGTATGTCCGTTGTCCGTATGGGTGGCCCCAGTACGGCCAGGAGTACATCGCCGTGCAGGTCCAATCTCTCGACCTCGCCGTAGGGCGGCGGTCCGGGGGACCTGCGCACGGAGGCACCGCCGGCCATTATGCCCGCGACATCCCCCATGCCGCCTCCCCGTGTCAACTCCGCAACATGGGCGGCGTGGAACGCCGCCTCGGACGTCGAACCCTGCAACGACGCCGCGGCCAGGCAGGCGGAGACCGTGCCGGCGGCACTCATGGCGAAGCCCTGGGATACGGGGAGGTCAGTCTCTATGCGCACCAGGAGGCCGTCCGCTCCCATGATACCGAGGGCCTCACGGGTGACCGCCGCATCCTCCGCCACACCGTTGACGTGGACCTCGAGACGGTCGTGGTCCACGACCTCGGCCCTCGCGCCCAGTTCGAGACAGAAACCGATGCCTCTCGATCCTGAGCGCAATGGCTCATCGACCCTGTGCGGTTGGAACACACAGGTCACATGGCCGGGGCAGAAGGCGGTGGCTCTCATCACCGTTCCGAGACCTTATCGAGGATCCTCTCCGCGATGTGGCGTTTGCTCCCCTTGACCTCTGTCGTGCCCTTCTCATCCACCAGAAGGACCCTCGACATATCCTCGCCGGCGACCTTCACGTCGTTGGCGACCACCAGGTCCAGGCCGTACTCCTTGAGTCGGGAACGTGACCTCTCCTCCAGGATGTCGTCCTCCACTCCGCTTTCGGCCTTGAAACCGACCACGGTCCTTCCCGCCCTCACCAGGGAGGGCAGCATCTTGGGCAGTCTACTGAGCCTCAGGTCCAGCGTGGGTGCCGAACTGTCGATCTTTCCCGGTCTACGCTCCGGAGAGTAGTCGGGCAGAGCCGCTGGCACCAGTACGATGTCGTGGTCCGCGGTCTCGACCATCTCCATGAGGTCTGCCAACGTCCGGAACCTGCGCATCGGCAGGTAATCGGGCACACGCACATCGTGCGCCCCCATCCACATCTCCACATCCGCCCCGCGGCGATGGGCCGTCACGGCGATCTCCAGGGACATGATGCCGCTACTGCGGTTGCTGATGCTCCTCATGTCATCAACGGGCTCCTCGCCCCTGCCCCCTATCACCAGCACCTTACGGTCGCGGAGGTCGTTGCGTCCCAATGCCCGCAGGGCGGCCGCCAGGACCTCTTCGCGGTCGGCGGCTTTGGCGCGGAGGTCCTCTATCTTCGGACCCACCAGGGTGACCCCCATGTCGTTCAGAAGAGCGATGTTCCTCTGCACCGCCGGATTACGGTACATGGAGTTGTGCATCGCTGGCGCCATTATCACCGGCGTACCGGAGCCTATCGCCACGGTCGCCATGCTGGTCACCGCCGTGTCATCGATGCCCATGGCCACTTTGGACACGGTGTTGGCGCTCGCAGGGTAGATCAACAGTAGGTCGGCGCCCCCCTCGGCCTCGCTGATCAGTGACACATGCTCGGCCTGACCACCGAGCTCGCATATCGGCGTCACACCGCTGGCGAACTCCATCGCCATCGGAGTCACCATGTCCATGGCGGAACGGGTCATCACCGGTATCACCTTGGCACCGTGCCGGATCAGGTCGCGGGTGAGGGCGAAGCACTCCACTGCAGCGATGCTGCCGCTTATCCCCAGTATCACCGTCCTGCCCCGCAGGGTGCTGCTCAGGGCGCAGAATATCTCCTCGGAAGGATGCATCATATCAACTCCATTATGCCACGTATGTGTAAGAGGGCCTCTTCCAATACCTCTCCCGGCCCCCGGGATGCGTCCAGCACCCGGAAACCATCCTCCTCCGCCAGTCTCAGATACTGTCTCCTGACTTCGCGGAGGTATTCGGTCTTCTCGAACTTACTGCTCTCCCCGCGGCTGTTCACCCGGTCCATGCCCCCGTCGGGTTCGATGTCCAGGAGAATGGTGAGGTCCGGTGTTATGATGACACGGTCATTCATCTCCCGCAGCCAAGGTCTGAGCTCCTCCCCCAGGGAGGCGGTCTGATAGGCGAGTGTCGAAGCGTAGTAGCGGTCGCAGATCACCGTTACACCGTCCTCAAGCCAACCCTCGATCAAATGTGTGTGGTGGGCGCGGTCGGCGACGAATAGCAACGACTCCAAGAGAGGATGGCCGTCCTCCGAGACCGCCCGTCGCAGCGCATCACCGACATGTCCATCGGAAGGCTCGGCCGTGAGGGTCACTTCCGTTGTCGCGGACAAGCGCTCGGCCAGGGAATGGGCCAGAGTGCTCTTGCCGGCACCGTCTATCCCTTCCAGGACAATGAAACGGCCCCTCATCGGCTCCCCTCGCGCAGTGACATCATGCGCCGATAGCTGAGGACGGCGTCCTTGACGGCCTTGGACTCATCCACCCTGCCCACCGGTGCGGAGTGCGGTGCGGCCACCACCGTGGCCGGATCCTCCTCGGCGATGGATATCATCACGTCGGCGATGCGGTCCAGGCTCTCCATGGTCTCGTCCTCGGTGGGTTCTATCATCAACGCCTCCTCCACGAGGGCGGGGAAGTAGATGGTCGGGGGATGGATGCCGTGGTCTATCATGCGCTTGGCCACGTCAAGGGCACGGATGCCTTTGTCCTTCTTCAGCTTCCTGGCGCTGGCCACGAATTCATGCTTGCGGGGGTCGGCGAAGGGCACCTCGTAATGATCCTCCAGTCTCTTCTTGAGGTAGTTGGAGTTCAACACCGCCCTCTCGCTGCATCCCTTGAGGCCGTCACCGCCCTGCCTCAGTATGTAGGCGTAAGCGCGGAGGACTATGGCGAAGTTGCCCATCGCCCCGTTCACCTTGCCGATGCTCCTCGGCATCGCCCAATCCAAGGCCAGCCGGTCGTCCTCGTCGATGATGCGCGGAACCGGCAGGAAATCATCCAGGAACGCTCTGACGCCGATCGGCCCCGAACCCGGCCCGCCGCCGCCATGGGGGGTGGCGAAGGTCTTGTGCAGATTGAAATGAACGAGGTCGAAGCCCATGGCCCCCGGGCTGGTCTTCCCCATGATGGCGTTCAGGTTCGCTCCGTCATAGTACAGCAGGGCCCCCTTCCCATGGACCATGGACGCCAACTCCTTGACCCTCCGTTCGAAGATGCCCAATGTGTTGGGGTTGGTCAGCATCAGGGCTGCGGTCCGATCGCTCAGCGCCGCGTCGAGGGCATCGAGGTCGACGCAACCGTCATCGCCCGATGGTATCTCCACCAGCTTGTACCCCGCCATCGCGGCCGAGGCGGGGTTGGTGCCGTGGGCGCTGTCAGGGACGATGACCTCGTCCCTCTCCTCGTTCCGGGAGGCGTGGTACGCTTTCACTATCAACATGGCGGCGTATTCGCCATGCGCGCCTGCCGAGGGTTGTAGTGATACAGAGTCCATGCCGCTGATCTCCCCCAGGGCCCTCTCCATCCGCCTCATGATATCCAGGCTGCCCTGGGCATGCTCCTCTTCCATATGATGGTGCATCCTTCCCACTGCGGGTTGCGATGCCAACCGGTCGGCGTACTTGGGGTTGTGCTTCATGGTGCAGGAACCCAGCGGATAGGGGCCGCTGTCGGTCCCGAAGTTGTCCCTCGACAGGGCGGTGTAGTGGCGAAGGAGCTCGGGCTCATCCACCTTGGGTATGTGTAACGAGGCCCTCTCCATGCCTTCAGGCACGTAACCATCGACATCAGGATAACCCTCCCTGACGGGGCGTTCCATTATCAGCCTGCGGTCAGGGCGCATCACAGCACCTCCTTCAGCACGGACACGAAGGAGTCCTGGACCGTATCGTCATGCATCTCCGTGGTGGTGAGCAGCATGCAGTCTCCCATCTCGGGGACATGCGCCGACATCGGCAAGCCTCCTTGGAACCCTCTCTTGGACAGGATGCCGTTCATCTTCTCCGGCTTGACGGGCAGTTCGACCAGGAATTCGTTGAAATGATAGTTCTCGAAGACCGGGGATTGGACGTTGTCGATGTCGGAGATCAAATCCATCAACCGCCGGCCGCGGTCGATGTTCTCCTTCGCCAGCTCTACGAGGCCGTCACGGCCGTGATAAGACAGGAAGACGGCCGCCGCCACCGCCACCAGGGCGACGTTGGTGCAGATGTTGGAAGTGGCCCTGCCGCGGCGGATGTGCTGCTCCCTGGTCTGCAACGTCATACAGAACGCCTGCTCGCCGTGGCTGTCCTCGGTGAGGCCTATGACCCTGCCGGGCATCTTGCGGACATGTTCCTGACGGCAGGCGAAGACCCCCAGGCCCGGGCCGCCGTAGTTCATCGGGGAACCGAGGCACTGCCCGTCACCGACCACGATGTCCGCCCCCATGTCGCCCGGAGGGCGCATCAACGCCAGCGCGAGGGGGTTGACGCCCATCACCAACGGGGCGTCGGTCATTCCCCGCAGTACCGGGACGCGGGCGTCGATCACACCGAATAGATTAGGGTTCTCGGCGTATAGGCCGCAGAGATCGCCCGTGACCCGTCTTTCCAGGTCCTCGAGGTCCACTCCCCCGTCGTCGTCCCATCCGTATAGTTCCAGCTCAACGCCGGTGCCGGTGAGGTAGTTACGCAGTACGGACAGCTTCTCCCGTGTTATGGCACGGGGGGCGAGGAACACGTTGCCGTCATTGAGCCGGGCACACATCCGGGCGGCCTCGCCGAGGGCGGTGGCCCCGTCGTACATGGAGCAGTTGGCGGCGTCGAGGCCGGTGAGTTCGCTGATGTGGCTCTGATACTCGAACAGAGCCTGCAGCATCCCCTGGCTGACCTCCGGCTGATATGGGGTGTAGGAGGTGTAGAACTCACTGCGGGATATCACATGGTCCACGGCCGCAGGGACGTAATGGTCGTAGCAACCGGCGCCCAGGAAGGACGGGACCTCTCCGGCATGACGGTTCTTTGCAAGAATGCGGCCCACCTCCGCTACCACATCCTTCTCGGACATCCCTCTCGGCAGAGGCAGATGACACCTCACCTCTTCGGGCACGTCCTTGAAAAGCTCGTCCTCGAAACCGATGCCTATGTGTTCCATCATCCTCTGCCTGTCCATGCAATCACCATTGACCAGTTTGCGAATTATATAAGCGTGATGTCATTGCTCCCGGCGCCTGACCATCTCTGTGGCCAGACGGGAGTAGAATGCCGGCAGACTCTCGATATCCTTTATGTCCTTGCGGCATATACGGGAGAGGGCGGCGCGTATGGTGTCGTCATACTGTACCTGGTTCGCCTCCAAGGCCTCCTTGAGCAGACGGGATATCTGTCCCCCGGTGCGGTCCCAGTCAGTCAATATGATGGCCTTCCTGTTCTCCCGGGAAAGTCCCTCCGCTATATGGAACATCCCTCCGGCGCCCTGTACGGTGCGTATCTCCCGCTGTACGCCCAGTATCCCGAGGGCGCTGCGATCCTTGAGCCCCTCCACCAGGACCACGTAGTCTTCGGGCATGTCCTCGAGTTCCACAAGGGCCCTTGTCAACTTCTCGAAGCGTTCGGCAACGGCGCTCATCACAACCTCCCCATCAACGTCTCCAGATCGACCGTTTCCAGGCCTATCCGCAGGGTCTTCATCCGTCCCCCCGCGCCGTGGCTTATGCTGACCTCGGAACCGGTCAGCGACTCGAAGAGGCCGACGATCTCCCGGTTCGCCTTACCATCGGCGGGAGGCGCCCTCACCTTGACGGTGACCCGTTGCCTCCATTGGTCGAAACCCTCGACCTTGGAACTGCCCGAACGCGGGGACACCAGTATGTCAAGCTCCGAGCCCCCTTCGACCGATCTGACAGCCTTGCCGAGATGCATGATTACCATAGGCGATATCACTTAATGATGTTTCCCATCTCTCATAAGAATCATATACGGACAACCGGATGATGAGAGACATGGGCCCGCCTCCAGCAGAGTCGATGGTATATGAGGAACTCACCTCGCTCTATCGCCAAGAGAGGTCCTCGAACTCATTATCCGATCTGAGGCACGACTTCTACCCTGCTCTGGCAGAGATGATCACCCGGACCCAGAAGGAGTACGAGAAGGCCCTGACCCAGGATCCGGACTCCATCGTCTGCGAGGGATTGAACCAGAGACGTAAGAAGATGATGGACATCGCACAGCGAATCATCGATGACCGCAAGGTCAAGATCACGTCCATGGCATTGAAGGGGGGCGTGGGATACGGAAACTCCTTCGAGAGGCTCACAGCGGAGGAGAGGGCGCTTTACCAGAAGATACTGGAGTCCTTCCGGTCCCACCGCGAGGCCTTACCGCAACTCCGGAGGAGGGATTTCCGCATCGCAGAGCTTTCGGCAGAACCGGCCCCTCCCGCCCAACCAGTTATGGCGGATGTCCCCGAGGAGTCAACGACCGACGTCACGGAACCGATCGAGCAGCTGGTCGAGGACGATCCCGTGCACGTTGAAGAGGAGACGGCCGAGACCTGCGAAACCCCGATCGATGACGATGAGAAGGACAACCTGGTCATCCGCATCCTACACGACCTGCCCACTTTCTCAGGTCCGTACCGGGACTACACCCTGCGCAAGGAGGACGTGGTGTTGATGCCCCGCAGCCTGGCGGAGGCGCTTATAAGTCGTGAGGCGGCCGTGGAGGTCAGACCCCGCCTATAGGGACTTGAGGGTCCGGAAGTCGCCAGGGAACTCCAGGCAGTCTATGTTCATCCGTTTGATGTCGGTGATACGGGCCACCGTGTCCCGGGCCGCATCGGGGGTGTTGTTGTTCTTGCTGAGATGGGCGAGGAATATCTTCCTCCCGTTGCCCATGGTGTTGCGGAGGGATATCCCGCAATCGATGTTTGACAGGTGACCGGACTCTCCCGATATGCGTCTTTTCAGATATACGGGGTATGGCCCATTCTGCAACATCCTCTCGTCATAATTGGACTCGATGACCGCAACGTCGACGTCCTTGAGGGCCGCCTCGACCGGGGCCGTCATTATGCCGGTGTCGGTGGCGATGAGCACCCTGTTGTCGCCTTGGCTCAGAAGGAACGCGTTGGGCTCCATGGCGTCATGCGACGTCGGCAGAGGCATGATGTCTATGCCCCCGATGCTGAAGAGCTCCGAGGTCCGGAAGCATCCGTATTCCACCTTTCCGATGGTGGCGTTGGCCAGGGTGTTCATGTTCCCCATGACCGGCACCTTCCACCTCCGGGAGAGTACACCGGCCCCCCGCACATGGTCCACATGCTCGTGGCTGAGGATGATGGCGGAGATCTCCTCACTATCGACACCGACGCGACCCATCAGCTCCGTGAGCCTCTTGCCGTTCAGTCCTGCGTCTATCATCACGCTCCCTTCCGGGGTCCTCACCACCACGCAGTTGCCGTCGCTACCGCTGGCCAGGACATGGACTTCTATCATGGTCAGACCACGCGAGAAGCCCAGACAGTGATAAAGGGATGCTGGAGCTCAGTGAAAATACGGTCATCCTCCTTTATTGCGGTATATGGCGAAGATGATGTCGCCGCGGGTCACTATGCCGACTAGAGTGTCCTTCTCTATCACTGGCACCCGATTGACCTTTTTCTCTATCATCCTCTCCACGGTGTCGATTATATGCGCGTCGGGACCCGCTGTCAGTACTGCCCTGGTCATCACCTCTTTCACGGGGGTCTTCGAAATTTTCTCAACCGTCTCTATGGCACTATCATCGCCGATAATGTCGAAGGGCATGCTGAGGACGTTAAGGGAAGGATGTCCCATGCGCAGTTTGTCCTGATATTTCATGACCAGCTCGAGGATGTCGGTCTCACTCAGGACACCGACCAGTCGGTTGTCGTCATCGACAACCGGCGCCCCCGATATCCCGCCGAGGGCGAATTTGAGAGTGGCCTGCTTGATCGTGTCTTCCGCATGGACCGTGACCAGATTGGTGGTCATTACGTCCCTCACCCTTAGGCTGCTCATGTTTCCTAATCCACAACCCCGGTATATGAATTTTCAGCACAGACCTGTAAAAGATTATCTAGGACCGATGAAATTCATACTTGGTGAGCAGATAAAGATAATTCAGAAGGATTATGAGGCCATCGGAGACAGCCTGGGCGCCAGGGCGGTAATGGTGATCGGGACGGCTCTCTTCCCCACCACCCTGTACGTGACATTCATAGGTCAAGAGATCGGCTCGGAACTCTTCCTTTTGATAATGTGGCCTCCCGTGCTGATGGGACTCGGGGTTTTGTACTACACCATAATAAGGAATTTCAACGGCAGTCGGCCTTACAGCCATCACACGAGGCCGCGGAAAGGCCCTGACGACATAGTGCCGGTGTCATATGTCGGCAGGTGTCCACAGTGCAATGGCAAGGTATTCGTCGGTGACGAGAACTGCCGCTGGTGTGGCTGGGAGGTACTGGATGACCGTTTACGCGCTCCAATCTGAGAGTTCCCCAGTACTGTTTCTTGAAGGCATCCAATGGTAACGGACATTCCACCGAATCACCTACCCAGATGTTCTATGGAAGGGTGTGATTTCGATACCTTTATTAACAAAAAGGTAATCTCCCGATTCACACGGGCCCGTAGCTCAGCTAGGTAGAGCGATCGGCTCTTAACCGATCGGCCAAGGGTTCGAATCCCTTCGGGCC
>PWJQ01000047.1 GCA_003560875.1 Methanomassiliicoccaceae archaeon | reverse complement strand
GCACGTGCTTTGGCCAACGACCCTGAGGTCCTGCTGATGGACGAACCCTTCGGCGCATTGGACGCCCAGACCCGCAACATAATGCAGAAGGAGCTTCTGAAGATCATCGAGAAGACGGACAAGACCATCCTCTTCGTGACCCACTCCGTGGACGAGGCGGTGTTCCTGTCCGACCGCATCGTCGTGCTCACGAAACGTCCGGCGACCATCAAGGAGATAATCGAGGTGCCCTGGCCACGGCCGAGGGACCGTGCCTCGCCCGAAGTAACCGCGATGCGTAAGCAGATACTCGACGAACTGGAAAAAGAGAACGTTATGATCGGTTAGATCTCGTCCTTGACCTTCTCGATGGCGCGTATTATACTGTTGCCGGGTATCACGACCGACACCGGTATGGTGAGGATCTTCTCCACCGTTGGTGCGATTATGGGTGCGCACACCACCGCCAACGCACCATCCCTCTCCGCTTGGACGGAGGCCACGATGGCGTCCTCCATGGTCGATGCTGGGTACTCCTTGATCGTAACCGGCTCATCGCCGACGCGTATGATGCGTTCCTCGATGGACTGCAGCACGGGTCGTGACGCTATGACCGCAACGAAATGACCTCCAGGGGTGTCGGACATCTTCCGCACCGCCTTGATGATCTGCCTCACAGTACGGAGGTTGGGCTCGCGTTGTTCCTCTAGTATCTTGTACATCGTCGACGGCGACAGCTCCGCACGGTGGCAGAACTCGTTGACGCTGATGTTCAGATCCTCGACGAGGATCTTGCGCAGCGCCTCCTGGAAACCTCCCTCCTTGCGGAGCATCCCTGCCGCCAGTTCATTGACCAGGGACATCAGAGACCTCGGGCGTAGGTGGCTGCCTCCGCACCAGCGGTACCGCCTTCGCCCACCGCCTTGGGCACCTGCCAAGGCTTACCGGTTATGTCGCCACAGGCGTAGACCCCCTCCACACCCACGGAGCCTTTCCTGTCCACCTTTATGGTCCCTTCAGGATCGGGCATCACGCCCAGGTCCATCGCCATGTCGGTGGTGGAACGGGCGCCCAGTTCTATGAACACCCCGTTGACCTCCAAGGACTTGCCGTTCGCCAGGACCAGCGAGCTCACCTTCTCGTCCCCGCCGATCTCCTTGGGCTCGGCGGTGACCAGTTCGGCACCTGCCGCCATGGCCTTGTCGCGGAGGTTCTCCGATGCCTCCATCTCCTTGGCCACCCAATAGACGTGACTGGCGTAGTGTGTCATCAGTTCGGCGGAGATGGCCGCCTCGCTCCCGGTGCCGACCACGGCCACGGGGACGTTCTTGTAGAAATTGCAGTCGCAGGAGGCGCAGTAACTGACGCCTTTACCGAACAGTTCCTTCTCACCGGGTATTTTCAGCTTCTTGCGAGATATGCCAGACGCCAAGACCAAGGCTTTGGCGGTGAACTCCTTACCGGAGTCGCTGACCAGCTTGAAGCCCGCATCCTCCTTCGCCATTTCGATGACGTCCTCCTCCCTGAGTTCAGCACCGAACGACGACGCCTGCTCCATACCGATGGCGAGCAACTCCTTGCCCTCCACCTTCCGTACTCCGAAGTAGTTCTCCACATCTGCCCAGTAGAGGGCGCTGTCCTCATGCTTGCCCAGCACAAGGGTCTTGGCCTTCTTGCGAGAAGCGGCGATCGCCGCTTGGAGGCCGGCAGCGCCCATGCCCACGATCACCACATCATAGTTCAAGATAACACCTTCACATCTTGGACATAAGGTACTTCTTGATGTCTTCCTTAGGCCGGACGCCCACCAAAGGCTCCTGCATCACACCTTTCTTGAAAACCAGCATGGTCGGTATGGCGGATATGTTGAATCTGTAGGAGATCCCGGGGTTCTCATCGACGTTCAGCTTACCGATGGCCACTTTGCCGGAAAGCTCATCAGCTAGCTCATCGAGGATGGGGGAGAGCATCAGACAGGGCTTGCACCACTGTGCCCAGCAGTCGACCAGTATCAGGGGGTTGTTCTCGATAAAACTGTCAAAGTTGTTGTCGGTGAGAGTCGTTATGTTGCCAGACATTATGTTGTCCTCCGATTTTCCAAACGTTAACTTGGAGTAGAAAACGATGGAAAAGGCGGGATAAATAGCTTTCATAGAAACAGTTTAATAAGCGCGCGGCTCCCGTGCCGCTACGGTATTAAATCCATTCGCCCATGTCAATGACGGGATGCTTATGCGTGACAATGCGACTGCACTCATAGGAATGAGGGTCTACACCCCCAAAGGCACACTGCTGGGTGAGGTGAGCAACCTGGTCCTCAATCTGAAGGAGAAACGGATCGACGGCCTTTTCCTGGACTACACCAACTCAGACCTGGTAGAGAACTCGATGGCAGTCAACATACCATACCGTTGGGTGCAGGCGATGGACGATGTGATAATCCTCAGGACCTTCCCCGAGTGGGTCTCCGCCGACTCCCGGAAATCAGCGCTCTAGGCCCTTGCAGGGCCCTTGCAGCTCAGGATGGTTGCCCAACGAAGCCACCAGGAGGTCCAGGTCCTGGCCGCAAAGCTTGGATAGTTCCAGATGCAGCATCTCTATGCGCTCCGCACCACTGTACCGGGAGCGGGAGATCAGTTTATCGACCGTGACACGGCAGGACACCAGACGGTTGTCCGAGGTCAGGTTGTCGGCATGGGCGACCACCTTCTGCTCCAGGGTGCGGGGGAAGTAGTCGCCGGGCGGAAGGCCCAGCTCCTGGGCCTCCTCGGGATCGATGCCCGCACCGATGTGGCGGCGGATTATCTCCGCCAGGTCATCCGACAATCCCAGCTCCTTGGCCATGTCGGCGCCTATGACCGCGTGCCTCATCCCCATGTCCCGGCAACGGCCGAGGTCGTGGAGCAACGCTCCGCAGGATACCAGCTCCCGGTCGGCACCGCAGAGGTCGGCCATACTCAGAGCCATGACCCTAACTGTACAGCAATGCACCATCACCCTCTCCGGGCAGTCTGCATCCTGCAGTAAGCGCAGGCACTCCTCCTCATTTGGATGAGTCGATGACCGTCTTTCCTCTATCATTGGGAATCACCTTCATTCTCCCGCCGCGCTCCTGGTACAAAGCCTGCCCGGCGGTCAGCCGGTCCATGAATATGGCCAGGGCGGCGATCTCCGAGTGGGGCTGGTTACCCACGGAGACGTTCACGGTTGCGAGCTGGTATATCTCGGCAGGGACCTTCTCCGCCCCCACCACCACCAATAGGTCCTCATCCTGCAGCAGGGGCACGGCCTCGTCGACACGCATACCGTACATCGTCAGATGAGCTATCTTGCCGTCGAACTCGCGCAGGACCTTACGCCACTGCACCCCGGTCTCGATGCTGAAATCACCACCGAAACGGTCCACGACGCTGCGGACGTTCTCCTCCAGTTTCGGGTCCTTGGAGTCCACCAACACGCCTTTGGCGCCCAGGGCCCGCGCTGTGAGAGCGGTGTGGGTGGTCACTCTCTTGTCCCGGTCAGGACGGTGTCCGATCCTCAGAACTCTGATTTCCGCCATCGCCGGCTTCAATCCTTGTTGATTTCGATGCGGTGCCCACGGTAGTCCAGTATGACCGAGCGACGGACGAGGCTACGTAGCATCGTCGAGGTAATTGCCAGTTGCTCAGCGACATCGCCGGAGAACTTGCCCCGGTCGCCGACGGCCTCGGCGATCAGTCCTTCCATCTCCGTGAATTCCTCCTCGGACATCATCGCGGCGGAGAGCACGTCACTGATCTCATAGACCGGCCATTGAGCGTTTATGTGAAAAGAAGTGTAATAGGTATGGTAAGCCTTCTCGGGGAAACCTCCATCGGTGGACTGCCAGCGGGATTCCACCAATTTCATTTTCTCAAAGAATGTTATGGCGTCCTTCCCCTCAACGCCATATTTCTCCTCTATCTCCTTCGAGGTCCTCCATTCCAAGGTCACTTCCTTCAAGACCTCCCGTTTGACGAGAGTGTCGACAGCCCGCAGCATCGGTACCAATTCTGAGGGCTCGTTTATGACCTTGATACGATTCATATTCTACTCCATAGACGAACAATGATATAAAGTCAATGCCAGAGTTTATATCGTATTATTTCCTAGCATCTTATCCGCATTTTTTTCAGGCCAAGGCACTGGCCCCCTGCTCGAATAAGTTTATTAACAGCGTTCCCAATCAGGGAGGTCGATGGCTAAGGAGAGAAAAATGGAGCGGAGGTTCCAATGCCTCGATTGCTACAAGGTCTTCAAGGAAGAGCAGGCCGCCCTTGACTGTTGCAAATCCGCCACCCAGTCATGGTGGACCAACTACGAGAAGTGGGGCCGCCACAACCTGATAGGGCGTTAAGCCAGCAATCGGAAGACGGCAGCGATCCCCAGCAGGGGCACCACAATCATAGTGAAGTCGTCATCTATTTTCTCTGTTTTGAACCCCTCCACCCATATGGCCAGTGCTGTCGCCACTACCGCGGCGACCATCACATGCATCTCCAATCCGTAGATGTACCACATACTGCCCAGTGCGAGGGTGAAATACACCAGGATCGGCAATGCTGGGTTCAGACGGGATGATCGCATCCTCAGCTCGCCGATCAGCGGATCGACCAAGCCCATCCCCAGGAAGACCGGTAAGGTGTAACCGATCGGGAAGAACGGGAGGCTGACGAGACCGGCGAGGACGAACCATCCGGCGGCCGACATCCTGCCTGACTCATAATCCCGCATGCCCATCAAGGGAACCCGCCGCGCCAGGCGCCAGGCCTCTACCATGAAGAAGACGGCGGCGAGTATGAAAAGCCAGATTACCTTGTCCAGACCCAGGACCACATCGGGGACGAAATAGTACAGCAAAAACAACGGTGCTGTCATGTGCACCGCCCTGCGTACCAAATGCCCCCTGTCCATGCGACTCTATCCCCAAGGGCATCAAAAAACTTTGCCCAGAATCATTGAAATATAGTCAACGCCCTTTTCATCGTTGAGGACAGATGGAAGAGAACCCCTCGTTATTGGATAAGCTCTCATCAGAGATGGAGATGCTCGAACGTCATGTGCAGATGATACGTACTCTGCGAGCGAGCCAGCCGATGGGTATCATCCGACTTTCCGAGCAACTCGGGCTACCCCATCACAAGGTGAGATACTCGCTACGACTTCTAGAGAAGGAGGGGCTGATCGTGCCTTCGCCCGAGGGGGCGATGACCACCGGGACATATGACGATTTCCTTGACGAATTGGAGGTCTTTCTCGCCGCCCTTTCCCGAAGAGCGGACGCCCTCCGGGCGACACTGGAGGGCAGGCAGTAACACTTTAATATGAGTGCCCTATTTGCTGACTATCATCTGCCGTCGTAGCTCAGTTGGTAGAGCGTGTGACTGTTAATCACAAGGTCCACGGTTCGAGCCCGTGCGACGGCGCCATCCCCTTCACCCTCACTTAACAATTATTACGATAAATCAAATATATACCTTAGACATATGTCACGATTAACCCCTTGCGAAACATCCTTCCAAATTTTTTCCATTCTGGCGGCACAAAGTATATATCTTCTGGGAAAATAACCACCGTGCACGGGCCTGTAGCTTAGTCTGGTGGAGCGTCTGGCTCATAACCAGATGGTCGTCGGTTCAAATCCGGCCAGGCCCACCAT
>PWJQ01000042.1 GCA_003560875.1 Methanomassiliicoccaceae archaeon | reverse complement strand
CCGGTGACGGTGTTCCCGCCGGCCGCTGCCACTGGAGGTACCAGCGGAAGCATCGACAGCATCATCGCCAAGACCAGTACGCAAACCAGAAGGACACGGCGCATGTTCAGACCATCCTTTAGCGAGCATAAAATCCTTTTCCACGACATACAGCTTCGCTAACCTCCTCTGTAAACGTTTAATACCAAAATCAGGATGGTAAAAGATTACTGCGGTGATTCGATATGTTGAGGGCTGATAGAAGACACTCCAAGGAAGAGGTCATGGGGATGATGGAGCCTCTGGTCTCCACCTGGTTCCAGGAGCGTTTCGAGGACCTCAGCGACCCTCAGTCCCGGGCGATACCGATCATACACGAACGCCGCAACGTCCTGGTGTCCTCGCCCACCGGTTCTGGAAAGACCCTGACGGCGTTCCTATCGATCATAAACGAGCTCACCCGTTATGCGGCGGAGGGCAGTCTCGAGGACCGCATCTACTGCGTATACGTGTCCCCGCTGAAGGCCTTGGCGAACGACATCAACCGCAACCTCAACGAACCCCTGGACGAGATGAGGGAGGTGGCCGAACGCCACGGCATGGACTTCCCTGGCATCCGGGTAGCCGTCCGTTCCGGCGACACCACCCAGGCCGAAAGGCAGAAGATGGTACGTAAACCTCCTCACATCCTCATCACCACCCCGGAGTCCCTGGCCCTGGTCCTCAACGCCCCCAAGTTCCGCGAGTCCTTCGCGAGGATGGAGTGGCTGATCATCGACGAGATACACGACATCTGCGACTCCAAGCGCGGCGCGTTCCTATCCCTGACGGTGGAGCGTCTGCAGGACTACTGTGAGAAACGTTTCACACGTATCGGGCTGTCCGCCACCCTGGCGCCGGTGGAGGCCATTGCCGGTTATCTCGTAGGGATGGAGGACGGGAGGATGCGCGATGTGACCCTGGTGGAGGCCAGCACCCGTAAGAACCTCGACCTGCAGGTCATCTGCCCCAGTGAGGACATCGGGACGCAGTCCTTCGAGATGGTCAACGCGCAGATGTACGACCAGCTGTTGGAGCTGGTGGAGCAGCATGAGACAACATTGATATTCACCAACACCCGCGGCGGCACGGAGAGCGTGGTCTACAAGCTCCGTGAGCGGGGATTGGAGAGCATCGAGGCCCACCACAGCTCCTTGGGCAAGGAGATACGCCTGGACGTGGAGGAGAAGCTGAAGCGCGGCGAGCTCCGCTGCGTCGTCTCCTCTACCTCTCTGGAACTGGGCATCGACATCGGATCCGTCGACCTCGTATGCCAGATAGGCTCGCCGAAATCGGTGGCCAAGGGACTGCAGCGCATCGGCCGCAGCGGCCACGGCATGGGCCAGACCGCCAAGGGGAGGCTTCTCGTATTCGACCAGGACGACCTGGTGGAGTGCGCCGTCCTCTGCCGCGCCGCCCACCGCGGCAACATCGACCGCGTCAGCATCCCCCACAACTGCCTGGACGTTCTGGCGCAGAGCCTGGTGGGCATGTCCCTGGAGAAACGCTGGGAGTTCTCCGAGGCCTTGGAGTTGGTGCGGCGTTCGTACTGCTTCAACACCCTCAGCGAAGAGAAGATGGTCAGCACCCTGCGCTACCTCGGTTCCCGTGATGAGTACGAAGGCGTCTACGCCAAACTGTGGTTCGACGAGGAGGAGATGCGCTTCGGCCGCCGTCGCGGTTCGCGGATGATCTATTACCTCAATCTGGGCACCATCCCCGAGGAGTCCAACTTCCGGGTGATGAACAACCACAACGCCCAGGTCGGCGAGCTGTCGGAGAAGTTCGTGGAGCGGCTCAGCGGCGGCGACATCTTCGTCCTCGGGGGCCGGTCCTTCGAGTTCGTCCGCGCCAAGGGCATGCGCGTCTACGTGAAGGAGGCGCAGGGCAAGAAGCCCACCGTGCCGTCCTGGAGCGGTGAGACCCTCCCCCGTTCCTTCGACCTCTCCATGGAGATCGCCAAGTTCCGCGGCGAGATGGCCTCACGGCTGGGGGAGGACGACGACACGCTCATCGACTGGCTGATGGACGATTTCGACATCGACAACGGTTCCGCCCGCTCCGTCGTCTCCTACTTCCGCGAGCAGGCGATGACCGTTGGTGCAATACCTGACTCCAAGGTATTGGCGGTGGAGGAGTACATCGACCCCTCCAACAACCACAATCTCGTCTTCCACTTCCCCTTCGGTCGTCGTGTCAACGACGCCCTCTCCCGTGCCTATGCGCACCGCATATCGTCACAGTACCAATGCAACGTCTCGGTGTCGATAAGCGACGACACCTTCATGATCGCCTCCCCGCGCAAGATGGACGTCAACCAGGTGCCCACCCTCCTGCGGAGTGAAGAGCTCGAAGGGGTCCTCCGCAAGGCCATCAAGGACAGTGAGTTGTTCAAGCACCGCTTCCGTCACACCGCCGCGCGCTCATTCATGATACTGCGCAACTACCGCGGCCGTCAGGTTTCGGTCAGCCGCCAGCAGACCCGTTCCGCCTATCTGCTCGAGGCGTTGGCGGGCATGGAGGGTATGCCGGTCATCGAGGAGACCTACCGCGAGATAATGGAGGACGACATGGACCTCCACAGCGCCCGCTCGGTCCTCTCTATGATCGAGTCCGGGGAGATGAGCGTGCGTGGCATCCCCTTCTCGGGGACGCCCTCGCCCTTCGCCCACAACGCCATCCTCTCCGGGTACTCGGACATCGTGCTGATGGAGGACCGCAGCGCGTTGCTGCGCGAACTGCACCGCAAGGTCCTCAGCCGCGCCATGGGCGCAGCCATACGCGATTTCGAGTTCGAGGACGGTCAGGTCGTACCCTATTTCCGCGAGAAGATCGGCCATGCCGATTCCGCCGACAGCCTTGTCTCGCTGCTAAAACGCTGCGGGCCGTTGCGCATATTCAAGGAACGGGGGCGTAACGTTTACCCCTACACCCGCGCGGACCGTCGCGACGTGGACGCCTGGTCGCGGCAGCTCCTCCGTGACGGTCGCATCGCCTCCGTGTTCCTGGACGATTATCATTTCATCGCCGCCGACGAGCTGCGGTACTATGCGGCGGCCACCAGACGCTCCCGGGATCTGAACGAGCTCGACCACAAGGTGCTCGACAGCCTACAGGAGGAGAACTCGCTGGAAGGACTGTCCACCGCCCTGGAGGAGGGTGACGACCGCATACTCCGCACCCTGCGCAAGCTGGAGTCGATGTACCTCATAACCAGGAGCGACGTCAAGCGCGGGCGCTGGTACTTCCGTCGGCTCTCGGTCGAACTGCCGGACCGTCAGGAGTCCTTGGACCGGGTCGTCCTCCGCCACCTGGAGTGCTTCGCCCCCGTCACCGCCGAGGAGCTGGCCTTCTCACTCTCACTCGATGCCGAGGAGGCGCAAAGGACACTCGACGACCTGGTCAACGAGGGGCTGGTCTCAAGAGGCAGATTCCTGGTGTCGGAGCATGAGCAGTACATGCTGCGCAGCGACCGTCTGCGTCTCCGTTCCGGCGGGGAGGTCTTCGACAACGCCAGCGTCGACCGTTACCGCCGCGCGAAGACCTCGACCTACTCCTGCGCCGAGAACATGATATCATCCCTGGTGGCCGTGGGCGGCACCTTGGACGTCTACCACCGCGTACCATCCTTCTCCCTGCCGGAGTGGGGGCTTTCGCGCCGGAGCGGCAGGATCATGCTGGGGCGGTTCCTGAAGGGCAAGGTGCGTTACGTATTGGACGAGGACCTGCCCATGCTCGTCAAGGCCTACCGTCAGGAAGGCCTCCGTGACAGCGACGACGCGCTGCTGCGCCTCATGGACGCGGAGGGCGGCATGAGCATCCGCCAGCTGGCCAACGCCACCGGCAGGGAGAAGTCGGAGGTCAAGGAGGCCGTCGACCGCCTGGACCGCAATCTCCATCTCCACCGCCGCTACGAGGAGCGGGAGGACTGGGGTTCGGAGAACTTCTACCTGCCTCTGCGTTGCGACGATTATACGGGCGACCCCTGGATGGAGCTGGTGGCCCGCGCCGTCCGCGGTCACGGCCCCATCGCGCCGAACGCGTTGTCATCTATGCTGGGGCTGCCGTCGGAGTTGCTGCGCAACTACGTCACCGACTTGGGCATAAGCACCATCAACGTCGGCGAGGCCCATGCGGCGATGTGGGTCTTCCCCGAGGAGGGGCCTTTGATAATGGATGCCCGGCCTTCCGCGGACAACACGCGGCTGGCATCTCTTTTCGACCCTGACATCCTGTCGCGATGGGGGGAGATCATGGCCCGCCACGGTGACCGCCTGATATACCCCGTGGTGCGGGGGACGTCCCTCCTGGGGGCGATGGAGGTGTGGGAGATGTCGGGGGCGGTGGAGGTGCGCTCCGTGGACCTTGACGACCCTGAGGACCTGGAGGAGGCGATCGACGCCTTGGATAGCGTCATGCCCTACTTCGCCATGCGCGGTTTCGACCTCTTCCGGGTGCGTGAGGTACTCGGATCGGAACCGGACCAGCTCGATGACGGTGTCCTCGCACTATTGTCGTCCAAAGGCTACGAGCGCGTGAACGGCTTCCTCGCCAAGGGACGCTATGTGCCGAGGACCATGGACCGGGACGAGATGCTCAGCCTCGTGTTCTGGAGGCAACGCATACACCGCGAGAGGCGTTTCGCCACGCTGTCGGAGGCGGTGAGCGGGATGGGCGCCATACGCAACGACTCCGAGCTCATGGCCCGGGTGCGTGAGGTCACCAGCGTCAAGCGCGGCATGGAGCGCGGATACCTGATGTCCATGATGGTGATACCGCCGTTCGCGTCCCACACCATAAGGGAGCACGCGGCGCTGTTCCGCGCCGCCCGCAACTCCGACATAGACGGCGACATGAGGATGCTAATATCGGTGATCAAGGACCGCCAGCCCATAAGCCGCCGCGACCTGCTGTCCAACTCCACCCTGGGCGAGGTGCGCAGCGCCGAGGCCCTGCGCCGCCTCCGCCGCGGGTCCATCGTCCACACCGACATGGACAACCGCTACAATCTCGTGCCCCTGCGCGAGATGCCGCTGGAGCAGGCCCATGACCGGATCCTGCGGATGATGTTCAGCAACTTCGGCATATTCAGCGCCGAGCAGCTCTCCATGATGCTGGGGGCGGACATCAACATGCGCCAGCTACGTTCCGCACTGGCCCGTCTGGAGGACGAGGGATTCCTGGTGAAGGGCTTCCTGCTCCGCGACCAGGCGACCGTGTACTGGATGATGGCCGAGGACGTCTCGGAGGACGTGACGCGGTTCCGAGACCAGGCGGTCATCGGCACCCAGGACAACCTGCACATCTACCTGCGCCACTCCCCGTTCCGCGACTTCGACACCAATGAGAACCTCATCTTCGAAGGCACCGACGTGAGCGGCGCCTACGTCGGCAGGTTCTCCGCCGACCGCATCACCATCGACTCGTTCCGCGGTCCCGACTCCGCGCTCAGGTCGCTTAAAAACCTGGCCCGCAGCCGCCGCGTGCCCATCAACGACCCCGTCGATCCGGAGGTCGAGGATTGGGACATATGGGAGTTCTACCGCAAGACCCATCCCGGTGAGTCCTAGGCCTCCCGCTCCAGTATCATCTCCGCCACCCTGCGTCCGGACAGCAGCATCCCTCCGAATATCGGCCCCATGCGCGGTGCGCCCATGACGGCGTTGCAGGCCATGCCGGTGACGTAGAGGCGGGGGTACACCTCGACGGTGTTCTCCACCGTCAGCTTCTCGGCCACGT
>PWJQ01000010.1 GCA_003560875.1 Methanomassiliicoccaceae archaeon | reverse complement strand
TAACTGGAGGATAGGAATGTCCGCACAGAAAAAGCCCATGGAAGACGAGAATTTCAATTTCATCGTCCGCATCGCCAACACCGACATCGACGGTGCCAAGAACTCAGTTGTTGGCATCCAGTCGATCAAAGGCGTCGGCAAGAGGGTGGCCCAAATCATTGTGAGAAGGGCCGAAATAGACCCCTCGCTCCGGATAGGTGAGGTACCTGACGATAAGGTGAAGGAACTCGAAGAGCTCCTCCTCAACTACGCCGAGCTGGTCCCCTCTTGGGCCCTAAACCGCCAGATGGATTACGTTTCCGGTGCTGACCTGCACTTGATCGGTAACGAACTGGACATGGTAGGCCAGGATGATTTGAACCGCATGAAGATGATTAGATGCTATCGCGGCATCAGACACGAGTCCAGACACAAAGTCCGTGGCCAGAGGAGCAGATCCAACGGCCGTAGGGGTCTGACTCTCGGTGTCAGCAGGAAGAGGCGGTGATTTAGATGGGAGATCCTAAGAAACCACGCCGCTCATTCGACACCCCATCCCACCCTTGGCAGGGTGAGAGGATCAAGGCTGAGCACGAACTGGTGCGCACCTATGGTCTGAAGAACAAGAGGGAGTTCTGGAAAGCCCAGACCATGCTCAGGAACCTCCGTGGACAGTCCAGGGAGCTCCAGGCCCGTCTCAGGGCCGGCGAGCACCAAGCGTCCATTGAGACCGAGAAGCTGCTCAGCAAGTGCGCCCGTATGGGCTTACTGCCTATGGAAGGCTCCACACTCGATGACGTCCTGGCCCTTAACGAGGAAAAGATTCTGGACCGTCGCCTGCAGACGCTGGTCATGGTCAAGGGCCTTTCCAACACCCATAAGCAGGCCCGACAGATGATCGTGCACGGCCATGTGTTCATGGACGGCCGCAGGGTCACTGTCCCCAGCTACATCGTGAAAAGGGGCGAGGAATCATCCATTGAGTACAACCCGTCTTCGCCGTTCACCGATGACCTTCACCCGATGAGGAACCTGGGTAACAACGGTCGCTCCGCGCCCGCTCCCGAACCCATCGAGGAAGCCGTCGCTGAGGTCGCAGTGGTCGATGACAAAAAGGAGGAGTGAATATGTCCAACAGTGCTAAGTGGGGCATAGCCAACATCTATGCCAGCTACAACAACATACTGATCACCCTTACCGACATCACCGGTGCCGAGACCATAACCAAGGCGACCGGCGGAATGGTGGTCAAGCAGGCCAAGGACGAGTCCTCACCCTACGCGGCCCAAAAGGCGGCGGAGCGTGTAGCGGACATAGCCAAGGAGAAGGGCATCGTGGGTATCCACGTCAAGGTCCGTGCTCCTGGAGGCAACAAGTCGAGCTCCCCAGGCCCCGGTGCCCAGGCAGCGATACGTGCCCTTGCTAGGGCCGGAATGCGCATCGGCCGCATCGAGGATGTCACTCCTGTACCCCATGACGGTACCAAGAAGAAGGGCGGACGCAGAGGCCGCAGGGTGTAGAGGCGACTGTCATGCAGATCGAGATCATCGAGATGGAGGAGACCCGTTGCCGGTTTCTGCTCAAGGACGCATCCCACTCGGATGCCAACGCCTTGCGCAGGACCCTGATCTCCGACATCCCCAAAATGGCCATAGACCAGGTGGAATTCCACCTCGGTCCGATCATGGCCGACGGAAAGGAGTACGAGAGCGTCACCCCGTTGTTCGACGAGGTCGTCGCCCACAGGCTGGGACTGGTCCCCATACCGACCGACCTCGAGCTCATGAGCTTCAGGGAAGAATGCGTCTGCGAGGGCGAGGGATGCCCCAACTGCATAGTGATGTACTCCCTCAACAAGATAGGCCCCTGCACCGTGTACTCTGGAGACCTGCTCCCCCTCGGCCACGATGCTTTCAAGGTCAAGGACGCCTTGATCCCCATCGTCACCCTGAATGAAGGTCAGGCCGTCCTGATCTACGCCATAGCGGAGATGGGGACTGCTACAAGACACGTCAAGTGGCAGGCGACTACCGGAGTGGGATACAAGTACCACCCCATAGTCACAATCGATGAGGACAAGTGCGACCAGGGCATGCAGTGCGTCAGGCGCTGTCCCCACAAGGTCTTCGACGAAGTTGACGGCAAGCCCGTCGTATCCCGGGTGATGGACTGCAGCCTCTGCAACACCTGTGCCGAGGATTGCGACCAGCTCGCTATCGAGGTCTGCTCGGACCCCGAACAGTTCATCTTCAACTTCGAGACCGATGGGTCGATGACCTGTGCCAAGGTCTTGGATGTCGCCCTCGGGATACTCGAGGCCAACTTCGAGGACTTCGGCGCCATGGCCGCCTCCCTGCAGGCTTGAACTGAAAACCCTTTCAACAATCCCCTTTACCCGTTTTTACTTTTAATCTCACATGAAATCAGTGAGTTTGCACTTGCGCACCTTGTCATTGTCGAAAAGGGAGGCCATGCTCATCTCCAGCACCTCTATGCGCTGGCGGGTGTACTCCGAGAGTCCGTAACGTTCGCCCATCTCCTTGGACACGGCGAGGTACTTCTTGACACTGGCCTCGTGGACCGTCAAGGTGAGGCCGTTGCCGCAGCGGCACTTGCCCGCCAACGGGATACGGCGGTAGCTCTCACCGCACTTGGTGCATCTGAGCTTCTGCGCCGAGAATGAACGCAGGTTTCCCACCATGTCAGGCAGGAAGTGCTTGTCTATGACCCTGGTGACAACGTCCTTCTCGTCCACGGCCCGTATCTTACGACCGAGCTCGAGCTGTCCGTACATCTTGTCCATCATCGTTTCCAGAGTGGTGTACTTGGAGTGATAAGGGCCTTCAGCGATGTCGTTGGTGTCATGGGTGAAGCCGATCCCCTCGAATTGCAGGCTGCTGCCGATACGGCCACCGACCATGTCCATGATGCCCTCTATCTCCCGAGGGTGCTTGTAGTCGCGGGCGGCGTGATAGAACTCCAATGGATAATGGGACAGACAGTCCACGTTATGAGCCTCCTTGTCCACCTCATCGGGGTTGAGTCGCGTGGTAAGGACCAGGGGCGCATCCATGAGTCCGCCCCGGCGGTCCGGCAGGAACAGACGGGAGAAGTTGATCAACCCGTCCAAAAGCAATATTATACTGTCCTCGTCACCGTCACAGTTACGGCGTTTGGCGGCATGGAAGAAGGGATGTGCATATCCGCCGCTGGCGGGCATGAAACCGATGACCCGTGTGAGGACTCCGCCGGATGTGTGAGGGGCGAGACCGATGCCCACATGACCTATCAGGTCGTTGCGGACCTTGGCGTTGTAGAATGGTTCTAGACCATAGAATGAGACCAGGAGCTCGTCGAGGAACTTTGCAACTTGGACCAGGTAGTCACCGCATCCCACGGAAGGGATGAAATCCTGGACCTTGAGCTCGCAGAGCTGCCCGGGATCGGTGAGGGGCTCGCCGTGCATGTCCTGCTCGTATCCCATCCCGATGGCCTTCTCAACGCTGAGGCCGATCTCGCGGGGACGGAAGTGGGTGACGGGGAGGTCGGTCATATCGAAACGTATGGTACCGTCCTTGAACACGAACACCTCATGCTTGGCACGGAGGATCCCTTTCTCCAGAGGCTCGGGGACCTTCTCCTTGGTCGTCATCACCTGGACGCCTTTGACCTCGGGGGCGTTGTTCATCCCCAAAACCGCAAGCGCCCGGGCGAAGTCCTCCTCCAGCTTGACGCTCATCTTCGGTTTTTGCTCGAAGGCGCGGGAGTCGTTGGACACCGAGGTCCTGGAATCGCATTGTGGGCAGGTGATCAGATAGGTGGTGATGCCGCAACCCTGACAACGACGCATGCCCAGATCCACCTTGTAGCTGGCCGCTTCGCCGTTGGAAGGCCGAGACTCGCGGATTTTCAGCAGGGCGCTGCTCATCAGTCTCTGTGAACCGCCCTCCATGCCTATAGGGAACAAAGCGTGTACCGGAGGGTTCATCTTACGTTCCTTGGCCTTCTCCGGCCGGGCCATGCGCGAGCCTATCCTCGTCACCGCCCGGGGGAGGACCTGCACCCCCATGGCCTTGGACACCGCATCCAGTGAATCTTGGCCCTGGAAGTCCCCCTCGGCCTCGGGACTGCCGTCAACAAAACCGACGGCCAGGCCCTTGCACAAGGGAGCAGCGTACCTTTCAATGTGAACATCACCATCCACGACACGATGCAGGGCGCCCAGGGCCTCCAATGTGAGCTTGGACTCAGCCTCCAAGGGCATCACTAGGGCCCCGTCCTCCATCCTGGCATTGGTGAGGATGTGTTGGCGCAACTTCGTCAGTTCGGTGATGTCGATATCAGACCAGAATAGGTTGTGAATGGGATGTAGGGGCACCTCGTGCTCCCGACTCATAATCAAAGCCTCCTCCAAGGAGGGCGACTCCCAATTGTCGGGCACCCTCCCGCAGGCGGCTATCAGCTCCTCCCGGTGCCACTCCGTGCAATAACCCACCGGTACGAGGGGGTGGTTGTTCTCGGAGAACTCCCCGAACGGTATCAGCATCTCCCCTATGTCCACCAGCTCGGCGATGGAATCTCTGACCTCCATGACCTCCTTCACGGTCTGGCATTGCACCAGGTCGCCGTTCTTAAGCAGGACTATGGGTCCATCTATGGAGTCACAAGGGGTGACGGCACCGGCCTTTCCCGGCCTCTCGATCTTGATCTGCGTGCCGATGGCGGGGAACTCGTCCAGAGCATACATCGAAGCGGGACTGATGGCTATCGCCGCCAGACCACATGTCCTCCCGCGACCGTACCGGAGACGGAACCCGCCCGGTCTGGAAGGGTGGCCGAATATCGGCCTCCCGGCGACGATGTCCTTGAGATATTTGTCGGCGGGCTTCACCTTGGAGTTATGATCGTCCTCGCCCCCTTCTTTAGGAGTGAGCAGACCGTCTATGAAGCCCCATCCGCCGATGTCCAGGGAATTAACGTGCTTCTGGATCTTGGCCGCCTTCTGACACAGGCCCTCGGCGATGACCAGACATGCACCGCCACGGACGCGGTTGGTCCCTATACGGGGAAGGTCTCGATAACCGGATATCTCCGCCTCCTCGGTTCCCTCACCGTCGATGCAGACCGGGCAGTTCTTCACGATCAAATCGATCTCATTGACGCTGGGTGAATACTGCAGATGCTGACATTGTTTGTACAGCGGTATCTCCTCGTGGAAACGGGAGACCTCCTGGCCGGTGGGCATGTATTCGCCGATGTTGAGTTCACGGCGTACGACGTCACCGATCAACACACTCATGGCCTGTCCAGTACCTCCGGCGGCACGTATGGGTCCGGCGAAGAGCAATTGGAGGAACTCCGAGCCATCGGCGTTCTTGCCTATCTTCACCGAGGCAATCCCCTCTAAGGGAGCGACGAGGATTCCCTCCGTCAGAACGGCAAGGCCCACCCTGACCGCTCGGTCGATGGCCTCCTCGCGTGTTTTGGCGGGGCGGGTGGCTATCTCCTTGGCTATCAGGAGGGACACCACCTCACGGTTCCCGTGCTCCAGACTGAGCTCCCTTATCCTCTCCGCCACGCCTTCGACGTTCCAATCAGCGAGGAGTTTCTCGACACGGGATGCCAGATCCTCGGCCTGAGGGATCTCTATCTTGATCTCGGGGTCCTTACCGCGGGCCCTGGCCTTACGGGCCACATTGTAACAAGCCTCGGTTCTGGCGGCGAGGTCCTGGAAATAACGCTCCATTCCCTCGCTGCAGGCCACACGCCTCATGGTCCGTCGGCTTCCTCCTTCTGGGCTATCTTGAGCAGTTCCTCATTGAGCAACTGCCTGAGCTCCTCCACCCCGGTGCCCTCCATGGCCGATACGCGGAGCGGTTCGTCGCCCGGGGGCGATATGTCCGCCTTGGACTCCACCACGATGAGTGGAACGGTGGGGAAACCTTTCCTTATGGACTCCAACAACGCCGTCTGTTTCTCCACCGAGTAGCCACAGGTCTCGGAACGGTCGATGAGGAACACCATGACATCGGTGAGGTACTGCAACGCCAGCACCGCCTGCCTCTCTATATCGTTCCTCTCCTCCAGTGTACGGTCCAGTAGTCCGGGCGTGTCTATGATCTGGAATTTCCGCCACCGGTACTCCGTATGACCGACCACTATGCCTTTTGTCGTGAAGGGATACGGAGCGATCTGCGGGGTGGCATTGCTGAGGGCGGTGATCAACTGGCTCTTACCCACGTTGGGGAAACCGGCTATCACCGCGGTGGGGATCGACGCGTCGACCGATGGGAGATGCCTCATGGCGTTCCGGGCCCGGTTCACATTCTCCAGGTCATCACCTATCTGCCTGATCACCGAGGAGAGCCTCCCGTAAAAACCGCGGCGCAGTGATTCCACGCGGGCGATGCCCTGAGCACGCCTGATCATCGCCAGGTAACCGTTCTTCAACCGTTCGGTGCGGTAGGCGGCCCATGTCAGGGCGCCCAATGAGTGTTTGAGTGAATCCAATCCCACGACGAGGTCCACCAACTGGGGGAAGAAATCCTCGGTCTTCTCCAGTTTAGGGAATGCCTTGAGATAACTGTCCAGGGTGCTTATCACGATGTCCCCGGAGGCGGTTATCTTCGCCAAGGCGGTCTTCTTCTTGGTGTCCAACGGACCGTTGCCGTCCTTACGTATCTTGGAGGCGCGGTGGAAAGCCTTGTCCGTCAACTCCTGCGCCGTAAGGACAGTGGGTATCCTCCGCTGCTGGTCAAGCATATTTAGCGATAGCACGTTTACCGTTTAAACCCTATCATAGCAATCAGGTGGGAGTATGAAGACCGATGAGTATCTGAACCCGTCCCTGACCGTCGATGGCATCGTCATCAAAGGTGGGGAGATATTGCTTATACGACGTGGCAGGGAGCCTTTCCGGGGGCATCATGCCCTGCCGGGGGGATTCGTCGATTACGGTGAGAAGGTCGAGGATGCGGTGGCCCGGGAGGTCCTGGAGGAGACCGGGCTGATCACGGAGGCGTCCTGGCTGCTGGGAGTCTATTCCGACCCGGGGCGCGATCCGCGCGGGCACACCGTCAGCGTGGTGTATGTCATGGAACTGCGCGGAGGGAGCGTCCGTGCGGGTGACGACGCCGATACCGCCGGATGGTTCCCGTTCGATTCTCTGCCTCCGCTCGCGTTCGATCACCTGAGCATAATCAGCGACTATCGTCGTCGGGTGGCGGAGAGATGATGTCTATCGAACAGTACTGTCACGATAAGACCTACTCTGACGAAATGATGATGCCGAGCATCATCTGATTATGTCGAATCCCGAGAACTCGCCCTTGGGCTCTGACCATCGGACTTGGATATCATCGACCCTTATAGGAGGGCCGGAGGCCATCAGGTCGGTAATGAAATCACGCAGCGTCTCCTCCTCACCCTCGGCGATGAACTCCACACTCCCATCGGCCAGGTTCCTGACCTGACCTAAGATGTTCATATGGTCGGCAACGCCCTTCACGTGGCGACGGAAATTCACTCCTTGGACCCTGCCTTTGACCAATGCTTGAATCCTTTCCATGGTGTAATCACGGATAGGACAGGTATCTAACCATTACGGTTATGCATTGCTCGAACGATATTGAAGACGCCCTGAGTACAGCGATGATTTCTATGGTGTCGTTGCGCTGCAGCCTGGTTGGGGGAGCTCGTCGGCCGTTGCCATTTGTCACGGCGTCTGTTAGATAGCATTAAGAGAATGATCTCTTCCACGCTATGAATCACGATGTGTTCACTTCACGATCATGACGGGACAATGGGCGTGGTGGGCTATCTTCTGGCTGACACTGCCGAGAACAACCCCCGACAATGAGCCGAGACCGCGGCTGCCAACGATGATCAGACCGGCTTCGACCTTATCCCTTATCTTAAGAATCTCGGCCGCTGGGTCGCCGATGGCAACTTCGAGATCGTAATTGACACCGGATTCCTTGAGCATATCCAAGGTTTTGCCCGATATCTTGTTTGCGTCCTCGATGAGTAGGGAGTGGACATCGAAATCGGCTTTTACCAACCTTGTCTGGGAAGGAGGATTCGGTGAGATGTATGTCACGGTCAGTGATGCCCCATCGATTAAATTGAAAAGCCCTATGGCGGATTCGGCGGCTCGCCTAGCGTTTTCAGACCCGTCTATAGCAAGCAACATCTTTTTGAACATGGTAATCTCCAACTCATAAAAGCCAGACCTATCATCGGAGGACTTCGACCTTTTTAAAAATAGTGACCCGCGTATAAATAACCATGTTGTGAATGGGATGATGAAGGTGGTCTTTTGATGGTTTACATGGCAAATCTATATGTAAAGCTTGTAGATTGGGCGAACTCTATGGCTGGGGATCATATTCAAAAGCCATACAAAGAGGATATCCCGTGGATCTCAATAACGTTTTACCAATCGCAGACATCAAAAGGAATTGGCTCTCCAATGTGAAAGGAGACACCTTAGCCGGTATCACGGTCGCTGTTGCCTTGATACCAGAGGCCATCGCGTTCTCATTGATCGCCGGTGTGGACCCTATGGTGGGTCTTTACGCCTCTTTCTGCATTGCGGTAGTGATCGCCTTCGCGGGTGGTCGTCCAGGTATGATATCCGGGGCCACAGGCGCGATGGCCCTTGTATTCATAGTCCTCGTCCGGGACTACGGGTTGGAATATATGTTGGCGGCGACCATATTGGCCGGGGTCCTGCAGTTCGTATTAGGATATATGAATGTGGGAAGACTCGTCAGGTTCATCCCATATTCCGTCGTCCTCGGTTTCATCAATGCACTGGCGATATTGATCCTATTGTCCCAGGTACCCTATCTCGTTGATGTCGGGCTTACCGTTTACTTACTCGTGGCGATCACGATAGGCATCATTGTCCTGTTCCCGCGCATCTCAAAAGCAATCCCCCCTGCGTTGGTGGCTATAGTCGTCGTAACCGCCGGAGTCATCGCATTGAGCCTTGATGTCCTCACCGTCGGGGGCATGGGCGAGATCACCAAGTCACTCCCATTGTTCCAGATACCGGACATACCATTCAATCTCGATACCCTGCTCATCATATTGCCCTATTCCTTGACGCTCGTCATCATCGGTCTATTGGAATCTCTGTTGACAGCATCCATCGTCGATGAGATGACCGATACGGAGAGCGACAATGACCGGGAGATCAAGGGTCAGGGACTGGCTAACTGCGCTGCTGGCTTCTTCGGAGGAATGGCGGGTTGCGCGATGATCGGGCAATCGATAATCAATATCAAGTCCGGCGCGACCGGTAGGCTCTCATCCCTTGTCGCCGGATTGTGCCTCATCATCCTGATAATCGTTTTCGGGGACCTTGTATCGCAGATACCCATGGCCGCTCTGGTGGGGGTGATGATATTGGTCGGGCTCGGTACCTTCGAATGGGACTCCGTCAAGACCATGCACAAAGTCCCGCGTGGCGATGTGGCCGTCATGGTCGTCACCGTCGCCGTCACTGTATACACTCACGATCTCGCTGTGGGTGTGATATCCGGTATCATCCTGGCACTACTGATATTCGGTTGGAAGATGTCGGTGATTTCGGCAACGAAGACTGTCCGTGTGGATGGAGTGAAAACCTACAGGATCAAAGGTCAACTTTTCTTCGGCACCATGCCGTCATTCGTTGACATGTTCGATTATGTCGGGGACCCTGTGAACGTGGTGATAGATTTCACGGATTCACATATTTGGGATTTATCGGGTGTCGAGGCCATAAGCAAGGTCATACACCGTTATCAACAGCAGGGGAAAACCGTTAAGATCTACGGCCTCAACAAAGAGAGCCAGATGACCTTTGAAAACGGTTCGCGATGAATCTTTAGAAAGAGAGAATCCCCGCCCATCGATACTGAAGTGATAGTATGGAATTGATGATGGGTGGTGGACCAAGCGGGATTTGAACCCGCGGCCTCCTGCTTGCAAAGCAGGCGATCTTCCGAGCTGATCTATTGGCCCATTCAGGCGTCCAATCGGAAGATACAATAAATATGTTTCGAACAGACATATACGTATTGATGTGGCGCGGTGTCGAAGAATTAATATACCGTGTCATATGTTAGCACGTAACACGAGGGATAGAATGTTCGGAAAACAAATCCGTATGGAGAGGATATTGGACCGTAACTCCGGCAACGCAGTGATCATACCCATGGACCACGGGATGTCAGTGGGGCCGATCGATGGGTTGACGGACATGTGTCATGCGATCGATTGCATTTCCCGAGGAGGGGCCACCGCGGTGGTGATGCACAAGGGTATCGTTCCTTACGGTCACAGGAGTAGCGGGCATGACATCGGCCTCATACTGCATCTCTCCGCCTCCACGAATATGGGTACCACCTCGGACTGCAAGGTCCTGGTGGCCACAGTGGAGGAGGGGATAAAACTCGGTGCTGATGCCGTATCGGTGCACCTGAACATCGGTTCCGAAACCGAGCCGGCCATGCTGAGCGACATCGGCGGCGTCTCACGCAGCTGCATGGAGTGGGGAATACCTCTGTTGGCGATGGCCTACCCACGCGGCCCTGGTATCAAGGACCCTTTCGACGTCGACCTGGTGAAGCATTCGGCAAGGGTGGCCACTGAATTGGGAGCCGACCTCATCAAGACCAACTACACCGGCGACCCGGATACCTTCAAGGAGGTCGTGAAGGGTACACTGGCACCGGTGGTCATCGCCGGCGGTCCCAAGGTGTCCTCCGACGAGGAACTATTGAAGATGGTCAAGGATTCTTTGGAGGCCGGCGGTAGTGGGGTGTCCATCGGCCGGAACGTGTTCCAACACCGTAATGTTGAAGGCATAACCAAAGCCATATCCGCAATCGTTTTGCACGACGAGAGCGTTGAAAACGCCATGAAGTTCCTGGGGCGATGACTTGGGACGCATATGGGCACGGGCCGACATGGCCGATGATCAGGAACAAAGGAAGAACCTGGTCACCAAGGCGATGGAGAGAGGCATAAGCGACATCGTGGTGAGAAAAGGTGATGAATCCTTCTCATCCTTGGGAAGGGTCGACCTCCATTACCGTGACGGTGAGACAGTGGAGTCCGGATGGGGCACATTGCACATGGCCTCCGTGGACGGACCGGATGCGATGCAGGAGATCATGGACTCTGCGGGCGAGAGATCCTTCATAGTGAGTACCCGTGATTGGAAGGTCATCCCTCTGGAGAATATGGTCGCCGCCTTCCAAGGGAGTGGTTCGAGACTCGTGGCCATCGCTGATGGCTTGGAGGAGGCCAAGGTATTCCTGCACACCCTGGAGATGGGAGTCGATGCGGTATTGCTCGAACCACAGGACTGGGATAACGATAGCATAGTATCCCTCATGTCCGATGAATCAGCGGTCGGCCTACAGACCGTCACGGTTACAGCTGTGCGCAAGATAGGTCAAGCCGACCGCGTCTGTGTCGATACCTGCAACATCATGGTCCCGGGAGAGGGGATGTTGATCGGCTCACAATCAGCTTGCATGTTGCTGGTACAATCGGAGAGCGAGGAGAGTGGTTACGTGGCGTCGCGGCCTTTCCGGGTCAACGCCGGAGCTGTCCACGCCTATGTGATGACCCCGGGTGGTAAGACGCGCTACCTCTCCGAGCTTGGAGGCGGTGACGAGGTGATGGTGGTGGATAAGGACGGTGCCAGTCGCCGGGCGGTCGTCGGCAGATGCAAGACGGAGAGCAGACCCATGCTATTGGTGGAGATGGAACATGAGGGAAGAAGTTTCAACGCTGTTGTCCAGAATGCTGAGACCGTCAGACTCATGGGTCCGGACGGTTCCATATCGGTATCACATCTGAAGCCGGGGGACAAGATCCTCGCGGCGGTAAGCGAAGGCGGTCGTCATTTCGGTATGAGTGTCGACGAGAAGATAATCGAGACATGACCCGACTCTGCCTATCCATCGGTCGTAAGGAGGACCTCGATTCCCAGGTCATGGGATCAGCGGACCTGTTGGAGATCAGGTTCGACCGTCTTGGAGGGATCCCTAGCAACCTCCCTGACCTGCCATTCATAGTGACTCTGGGGGATTTGCAGGGAACGCAAAGAAAGGAGGCTGTGATGGAGGCTTTTGAAAGGGGTGCATCACTGGTCGACATAGGCATGGATCGTGTGGCCGGACTTGATATGGAGCAAGTGATCATGTCCCATCACGACTGGGACTTCACGCCCACCGTCGAAGGTGTTTGTAACATCATCGACTCATTGGGAGGCGGGATAAGGAAGGCAGCCTTCATGGTCAATAACTTTACCGACCTGGTGAGCATCATGGAGGCCTCACGCCTCATCACGGGTAGAAGGGTGTTGATCGGCATGGGGGAACTCGGTGCGGTCACCAGGATGAGGTCTGATCTACTCGGTAACGAATTCACCTTCGCCCACGGGGGCTCAGCAACAGCGCCGGGACAGCTACATCTCCAGGAGATGCGGGACCTCGGTGAAGACTCTTTGATACTAGGCATAACAGGAAGGCCTCTAGGTCACAGCCTATCACCGGAGATGCATCGCGCAGCCCTGAAAACGATGGGCATCAAGGGTAAATACCTGCGGTTCGACGTGCCGCAACTCGATGACCTCGCCCCGTTTATCAAATCATACGCAGTCCGTGGTTTGAATGTAACGATACCTTACAAGGTGGAGGCCTTGGACCATATGGACTCCCTCGACCCTTCCGCCTCCGCGGTCGGGGCGTTGAACACCATAAGCAACGAAGGAGGAAGGTTGGTGGGCTATAACACCGATGTGCTGGGAGTCAAAGAGGCCCTGGCCGAGAGCGGGTATGTGGTCGAAGGCGGTCATGCACTGGTCATTGGGGCCGGAGGCGCGGCCATGGCCTGTTGTCAGGCATTGATGTCCGAAGGCGGATCTGTCACCGTCACCGCCCGCAGCGAGGAGAAGGCCAGGATCCTGTCGGAAAGGTTCGGGACGGAGTTAATCAAGCATGTGGACGACCTCCGACCCTATGACCTGATCGTCAACTGCACCCCTCTGGGAATGGAGGGATTCCCCTCCGATTCACCCATCGAAACCTCGACCTTGGACTCCAAGCACAGGGTGTTCGACATGGTCTACCGTCCCCGGGAGACTCCTTTAATCGCGGAGGCTGCTGCCATGGGCTCCTTGACGATCGAGGGCATCGAGATGCTAGTCCATCAGGCTAGAGCCTCTTTCCGCATATGGACCGGCCGAGAAGTGGATGCGGATGTCATGCGAGAGGTCATATCATGAAAGGTTCAGCCGAGTCCCATGGTGCGATAACCGTGGTGAATGCCATCCCTAGCGGAAGAGGTTCGACGATAGGTATAGATCTCAAGACCACGGCGGAATTCGAACCCATAGGAAGAGGGTTGGACATCAACATAGTCTCACACGACCAGACTGATGACCGTCTTGCCAGGATATGTGCCGAGAACATGCACTTGGTATTGGACAAGCCCTGCCACGGGATACTGAGGGTCGTATCCGAGATACCCTCCTCGCGTGGATTGAAGAGTTCCAGCTCGGCGGCCAACGCCATCTGTATGGCCATTGCCCGGGCCTACGGTAGCGACATGGACGAGATGGACATCATCCGCATCGGCTGCGACTCCTCTATCGAGGCCGGGGTCTCCATCACCGGTGCTTTCGATGATGCCTGCGGATGTCATTTCGGAGGGATCGTTGCCACTGACAACCTGAGGATGGTTCTAGAGGCCATGCTCCCCTACGTGGGCGACCATCAGGTGATGTTACATGTGCCGGAGACGAAGACAAAGAAGAAATCATTGGACGTCGAGGCTTTCCGCAACCGCTGGCAGGAATTCGACGAGCTGGTATTGGGATGTATGGCGGATCCATACAAAACCCTGACCCGTAACGGCAGAATGGTCGCCGAGATATTGGGAATGGACGATTCACTGGCAGGACGGGCCATCTCGGCAGGCGCGCTGGCCGCGGGAGTTACCGGCACAGGGCCGGCCATCGCGATAGTAGCCTCGCAGGAGGTCTGCGACAGGATAATCGAGGATGAGTCGGAGGGCGAGTTCATAATCACCAATCTGAGGTGCGCATTATGAGGATATTTCCAGGCGAGGTTAGGGGTAATGTCAGCGCCCCTCCCTCCAAGAGTCATAGTCATAGGGCCATATTCTTATCCGCCATGGCAGACGGCGAATCCGTCATCGACGGCGCCCTGCTGTCTGCCGACACCTTGTCATCATGTGAGGCCATGAGGGCTTTCGGAGCCGATATCGAGGTGCATGGAACCAGTCTGATCGTCCGAGGGGGTCGTCTCGAGGCCCGAGGAGGCACCGTGGATGTGGGGAACTCCGGCACCACGCTGAGGCTCCTTTCCGGCCTGGCCTCCCTTTTCCCCCAGACGACGGTCATAGACGGTGACCAGTCTCTGCGCACTAGACCCATGGGGCCGCTTCTACGGACCCTCATGGAGATGGGCGCCCGCTGTTCATCACATCAGGACAAGCCCCCGGTATCTATAACCGGACCTCTGGTCGGTCGGACGGCCTCCATTGAAGGAGGCGTCAGTTCCCAGTTCATCAGCTCGTTGCTGTTGGCAGGCGGCCTCCGCGAAGGGGATACCAGGGTGGAAGTCCAAGGTAATATGAGTTCCAGGCCCTATGTGGACATCACCATATCCATGATGGAGCGTTTCGGATCCAATGTCATATGTGATGGGTCGTCTTTCATCACTGAGGGGGGAGGATACTCCTCCCATGACTATCACGTCCCGGGGGATTTCTCCTCAGCGGCGTTCCCCCTGGTGGCCGGCGCCGTCGCCGGAGACGTCAGGGTGGACGGTCTCGATCATAACGACCTACAAGGGGACAAGGTCATCTTGGACATACTTGAATCGTTCGGAGCGGATGTCGATGTGGGTCCAGGATTCGCCCGTGTTAGGAAAGGATCACTGAATGCCGCGGATGTGGATTTGGGCGACACCCCTGACCTTTTCCCTATCGTGTCTGTTCTGGCCGCCTATGCTGACGGCGAAAGCCGGTTGTTCAACGCACGGCACCTGCGTTTCAAGGAGAGCGACCGTATAGCGACCTCGGTGGCAATGCTGAAGTCCATGGGCGTCGATGTAACCGCCACCGATGATGGATGCGTGGTCCGGGGAGGCGGACCTTTGAAAGGGGGAAGGATAGATACCCATGGCGACCACCGCATAATGATGGCGGGATTCGTTGCCGGCCTCAATGCCATAGGACACACGGAAATGCTGTCCGCAGGAGAGCACGAGGTCTCCTACCCTAAGTTCCTGGAACAGATGGGGAATCTGGGCATTCAAATGGAGTTCGATTGATATGAACACGATAGGTACTGACATCAGGATTACGTTATGGGGAAGCAGCCACGGCTCCCACATCGGCTGCGTCCTTGAAGGGATCGGAGGCGGTCTGGATTTGGATATGGAGAGGATCACCGCCGAGATGTCCTTACGTCGTCCTACCTCTGGCATCGGAACGGCGAGGAGGGAGGATGACGAGGTTTTGATTGTCTCCGGGGTCACCGAGGGAGTGAGCAATGGAGACCCCATTTCCATAATGATCGCCAACAAGGACACCTCCAGCAAGGATTATGAGCAGTTCCGCCATCGCCCCCGTCCGGGGCATGCTGATTTCACTGCGGTGATAAGGAACCCCCATCATGACATCAGGGGTGGCGGCATGTTCTCGGGACGTATGACTGCCCCACTGGTGGCGGCCGGCACCGTCTGCAGGCTGGCCCTGGAAGAAGAAGGTGTGGATGTGGGAGGCTTCACACGCAGTATCGGGGATGTGGTCGATACACAGGAAAGAGGGGCTAAGGACTGCTGGAATTCACGCGGTTTCGCGACCAGGGCCTGTGCCAGCGACATCGATGCCGGGATGTTCGAGACCATCTTGGAGGCCTCTTCGCAAGGCGATAGCCTGGGAGGGGTGGTCGAGTGCCATGTCGAGAATCTGCCCATCGGAGTCGGTGAACCGTGGTTCGACTCCTTGGACGGTGAACTGGCCAAGAGCATGTTCTCCATACCGGCCATGCGGGCCTTCGAGATCGGGGATGGGGTCCTGTCCTCCAAAGCGAGGGGTTCAGAGATGAACGACCCCTTCACCATATCGGGTAACGAAGTGTTCACCAAGACCAACCATCACGGCGGCATCCTAGGAGGTCGCAGCAGCGGGATGCCTTTGGTGTTCCGTTGCTTCTTCAAACCAACGCCATCGATTTCCATGGACCAGTCGACGGTTGACCTGGAAAGTATGGAGGATGTGTCGTTACGTATCGAGGGCCGACATGACCCCTGCATAGTCCCAAGGGCGGTGGCGGTGGTGGAGGCCATGACCAGTCATTGTATACTTGATATGATGTCCCGAGGTGGATTCATTGGGAATTGAGACGCTCAGAGAAGATATAGCCGAATTGGATAGGGAGATAATGGATCTCATCGGTAAGAGGATAGCCGTTGCCAAAAAGATCGGGACCTGGAAGAATGTGCACGGGAAGCCTATAAGAGACGTCCGGGTGGAGGCAGAGGTCATAGAACGGTACATCGGGATGGGAGATAAACACTCGATAAGCGCACGTACCAGCAAGGAGGTCGCCCAGGCCTTGATCAGAGAGGCTGTCGATGTGCAGGCGGCATTGCCGCGGAGAGCCGTCGGTAAGAGGATACTTATCATCGGCGGCAACGGCAAGATGGGGATGTGGCTGAATCGTTTCCTGTCGGACAACGGCCATGAGGTGGAGCCCCTGGATGTGGGCGGACCTTCCGTCACCGAGGCGATCAAGGGTAAGGACGTTGTGATAATATCCACTCCCATATCGACTGTCGGCGGCATATTGGAAGAGCTGGTCAGCACAGGCACGGATTCTCTCGTTTTTGATATATCCTCCTTGAAATCACCGTTCATGAACAAGCTAAAGGATATGGCTCAGAACATGAAGGTATGTTCATTACATCCGATGTTCGGACCGAACATACCATCACTTTATGACAGGAACATCCTGATCTGTGACTGCGGCGACACCGAAGCGATGAAGACGGCGATGGAATTATTCGATGGCCATGGCGCCAATATGATAAGATTGCCGCTGGATCAGCACGACCGGAGGATGTCATATGTGCTTGGCATGAGCCACGCCATCAACATCGCGTTCTCCACATCATTGGCCGACAGCGGTTTGAGCTACAAGGAATTGAAGGAAGTGGGCTCTACCACATTCCGTAAGATGATAGAGGGCTCCGAAGAAGTGGCCAGGGAGAATCCGCTCCTTTATTACGAGATACAGAACCTGAATGACAATGCTGAAGTCACCTGGGCCAGGTTCATGGAGGCCGTCGACAAGGTGAAGGAAGCGTCCTTGACCGATTCGCCGGAGAGCTTCGTGAAAATAATGGAAAAGGGTAGGGTTTATTTCGAGGGTCAGTCCAGATAGGCGCCCTTCGATGCGCTGTTGACCAGCTGACGGTACTTCTTGAGAACGCCTCTGGGCGCCTTATCGATGGGTTCGACCTCGGCCAGTCGATTCTCGATCTCGTCATCGGAGAGGGCAACCTCCAGTTTTCGGGCCGGTATGTCTATGGTTATCATGTCGCCGTCGCTGACGGCGGCGATCGGTCCCTTGTCATACGCCTCAGGACACACATGCCCGATGCTGCCGCCGCGGGTAGCGCCGGAGAAACGGCCGTCGGTTATCAACGCCACGCTCTCGGAGAGTCCCATTCCAGCGATAAGGCTGGTAGGGGACAACATCTCCGGCATGCCCGGTGCGCCCTTCGGACCTTCGTATCTTATGACGACTACCATTCCACCCTGGATGTCCCCGGCCATGATAGCATCCATCGCATCCGACTCGGAATCGAACACGCGGGCCTCGCCAGTGAACCGGAGCATCGATTCACTGACCGCCGATTGTTTGATGACCGACCCACCTGGCGCCAGGTTCCCTTTGAGTATCGCTATGCCTCCTTCAGCGTGGTAAGGGCGGTCGAGCGGTCGGAGGACCTCATCGTCCAACACTCGAGCGGAAGATGCGATCTCCTTGAGCCTGATGCCGCTGACGGTATCGGTGTCCTCTATGAAGGGCAAAAGCCTGTTGAGCACCGCAGGTATCCCTCCCGCCTCCTCGAGGTGACGCATGTGATAGGGGCCGCCCGGCCTCAGGCTTGTTATGTGAGGTATCTCCCGGGAGATGGTGTCGAATATGTCCAGGTCGATGTCCACGCCGAAGTCCCTCGCTATCGCAGGGATGTGGAGGGCGGTGTTGGTAGAACCGCCGATCGCCATGTCGACCCTGACCGCGTTCCTTATGCTGGGTTCCGCGACCATCGAGCGAGGGTTCTTTCCTTTGCGTACAAGATCCACTATACGCCTGCCTGTCTCCTTCGCCAGCTCTATCTTTCGCGGGTCAACGGCCATCATCGTGCCGCAGCCTTTTAGACTCAGTCCCAGGACCTCGGTCAGACATGCCATGGTGTTGGCGGTGAACAATCCGGAACAGCTACCCTCCCCGGGACAGGCGGCGCATTCAACACGATGGACGGCGTCCTCATCCAGCTTACCGGCCTTATACTGGCCCATGGCCTCGAAGACGGACTGCAGGTCGGCGGGAGCGCCGTCGAGTTCACCGGCCTCCATCGGTCCGCCGGTCAGTATCACCGCCGGTATGTCGACTCGGCCCACGGCCATCAGCATCCCGGGGGTTATCTTGTCACAGTTGGTGACACCGACCCATCCGTCCAATGAATGGGATTGTACCATTATCTCGCAGCAATCGGCGATGGTCTCCCTCGACACCAATGAGTAACGCATACCCTGGTGCCCCATGGCGACCCCGTCGCAGACACCGGGCACACCGAATGTGAACGCTACGCCGCCCGCCTCCTCTATTCCTTCACGGACGGCGTCGGCGAGTTTGTTTAGATGGACATGTCCCGGAACGATGTCGTTCCAGGAGTTGGCTATTCCGATGAAGGGCTTGTCGAAGTCCTCATCATTCAATCCCGCCGCCCTAAGAAGGCTGCGCGAGGGGGCCTTATCCAGGCCTTTCTTTATCTTGTCGCTCCTCAATGCTTCACCTCTGCGATGAATGCATGATAAGAAAGAAGGATTAATAATTTAGCGACAAGAAGGTTTAGTTGAAAGGGAGACTCTTGGAGTCAGTTTCGATTATGTGCTGCGGAGGACGATCTCGATGTTAACGCCATCCGGGACCTGGATCCTCATGAGCTGACGCAGTGCGCGCTCATCTGCGTCCAGGTCTATCAGCCTCTTGTGGATCCTCATCTCCCAACGGTCCCAAGTCTCGGTTCCCTCACCGTCAGGGCTCTTGCGGCACGGAACCTTGAGCTTCTTGGTGGGCAACGGGACGGGTCCGCGTATGGATACACCGGTCCTCTGTGAGATTCCGCGTATCTGGGTACAGACGCTGTCGACCTTCTCGGGGTCGGTTCCGCTGAGAGATATCCTTGCTCTTTGTGACATGTTAACCCCTTATATATAAAAAGGGAAAGTAGAGGTTATTACCTCTTTTCGATATCGACGCACATACCGGCGGCGACGGTCTGTCCCATGTCCCTGATGGCGAACCTGCCGAGCTGCGGGAACTCCTTGGCGTTCTCAATCACCATGGGCCTGGTGGGCTCCACCTTGACCAATGCGATGTCACCAGTCTTCAGGAACTGCGGGTTGTTCTCCTTGGCCTGACCCGTCTTGGGGTCGATGGTCTTGATGAGTTCAACGAACCTGCATGCTACCTGAGCAGTGTGGCAGTGGAACACCGGGGTGTAACCGATGGTTATGACCGAGGGGTGGTTCAAGACGGCGATCTGCGCGGTGAAGCTCTTGGCTACGGTCGGGGGGTTGTCAGCCGGACCGGCGACATCTCCCCTGCGCACATCGTTCTTGGCGATACCCCTGACGTTGAATCCGACGTTGTCGCCGGGTGTGGCCTGGGGAAGGATCTCATGGTGCATCTCGATGCTCTTGACCTCGCCCACCTTGTTGGAGGGCTGGAATGAGATCTTCATGTTAGGCTTCAGCACACCGGTCTCGACACGACCCACGGGAACGGTTCCGATACCAGTGATGGTATAGACATCCTGTATGGGCATCCTCAGGGGCTTGTCGGTCGGCTTGTCGACCTCCTTGAAGTCGTCCAGAGCGGCCAGGAGGGTCTTGCCCTTGTACCATGGCGTGTTGCTGGAAGATTCTTTCACGTTGTCGCCGGTTAGGGCGGACACCGGTATGAAAGGAACTGAATCAGGCTTGGTGCCGGTCATTTTGAGGAGTTTCGAAGTAGCTTCCTTGCAGGCATTGTACTTCTCCTCGGACCAGTCGACGGCGTCCATCTTGTTGACGGCGACGATGATCTGCTTGACTCCGAGGGTGGTGGCCAGGAACACGTGCTCCTTGGTCTGGGCCTGGGGACCCTCGATGGCGGAAACGCTGATGACCGCGCAGTCCGCCTGACTGGTTCCAGTGATCATGTTCTTGACGAAGTCACGGTGACCAGGGGCGTCGATGACGGTGAAGAAGTACTTATCTGTGTAGAACTTCTTGTGAGCGACGTCGATGGTGACACCGCGCTCTCTCTCTTCTTTCAGACCGTCCATGACCCAGGCGAAGTAGAAAGAGCCTTTGCCCTTCTCTGCGGCCTGTTTCTTGAACTTCTCGATTATGTGGGGCTCGATAGCACCGGTCTCGAGGAGCAGCCGTCCCACTAGGGTCGACTTGCCGTGGTCAACGTGACCGATAACTACCATGTTGATGTGGGGCTTCTCTGCTGCCATTTGTATTTCCTCCTACTAGTATACCTCAAATGGGTTCCTTGGATTCTTTTTCACCATAATATCTT
>PWJQ01000001.1 GCA_003560875.1 Methanomassiliicoccaceae archaeon | reverse complement strand
TGGATAGAGCGCATGGAATCTCCCTTCGAGCATATCATCGACGAAGGGCAGAAGGTCAGTGTGAAGTATGACGCCATCGTCAGGAACGCACCGCTCACCAAAGGATTCACCAATCGCGAGTTCTTCCTTGTGGACCGTGACGGGGTGATAAGATACAAATGGAAGGCTGATGTGCCCAAGACCCTTCCCGACGTCGAGGATATCTTAAAGTCATTGGAAGAAGCTTTGAGATAGATGTCCATCGGATGGTACAGACCCAAACCACGGGAGGTAGGGCAGAAGGCACCCGATTTCAGATTGGAATCCACCTCCGGAGAGCTATGTCTCAGCGAATCAGTCAAGGATGGTCCGATCATAATCGCATTCTACATGGGTGACTTCGGGACCACTTGCTCATGGGTTCTGAGTAAGTTCCGTGACGTTTGGGATGAGATCGACTCCCGTGACATAAGACTCTGGGCCATATCCCATGATGGTATGTCGATGCATAGACGTTACAACGCGAGGATGGATTTCCCCTACCCTCTCCTATCCGATGAGGATGAGAAGGTGATGCGGGATTACGGTTGCCGCATAGAGAATCACGACATCTACACCGGCATGGCGGGAAGGGCGGTCTATGTGATCGATGAAAGCGGCATCATAGTATACGCCTGGGCGGCTCTCGAGGACCCGGCGCAGATACCGGATTACAAGGGGCTGATGGAATTTATCAGGGGCTTCCGCTCCCCGAGATGAGCTTTGGTGACCCTCATGAATGCTGAGTCGCGGTGGACATCGGACTCATACTCATCGACTATCAATACCTGGGAATGTGCTGGTGAGTCCAGAGTGAGGGTCTCATACTCCCCTCCCTCTCCGGCGACGCTTATGCCGTGCCTCTGCGATTTTTCCCTCAACGAAGTCAAGTTGTCGGAATCTATCTTCACGCCCAACCATCCTTCGTCCAGTCCCTCGGCCATAACCGCCACTATCATGGATGATATGCCTGCATCCACCATTTCCGTGACGACCATGTCCTGATCCTTCCTCCACAGTGGGGACATGACCTTGAGACCTATGAGGTCGCACACCCTGTTGATCCTGTCCCACTGATAATCGGAGGCCAATGCTCCAGTTATGACTCCTTCTACATCGAGCCCTTGCAAAGCGTCCCTCAAGGCCGCAAGGTCCTCGGACTCGTCGACACCGCCCTCGACCTGCACCAGCTCCTTACCCAAGGCCTCCGCCATGAGAGGTATCAAATGCAGATTGGGGGTGTGGAAAACCCAGGAGTCCCCGCGCTTGGGGATTATGTTCACAAGGTAAGGTACTTCATGGCCCATCTGCTCCATCACATACAGTGCCATCATCGAGTCCTTACCGCCCGAGAACAGGGAAGCCAACCTCACGGCCCCATTACACAGGTGTCGGTATTTCTAGATTGTCCGACATTAAACTTTAAGATGTCAACGCCCATCATCAACCATGTACTGCCTGCGTTGCGAGAGGGAACTCCCTGACGAGGAGGTCGATCGCAAGAACCAGGAGCTGAAGTCCCTGTACGGGATAGATTCGCTTGAGAAGGGCATGTGCCCGGTCTGCAGAAGCAAGATGGTCGACAGGGATGTGAGAGTATGAGGATAGAGGATATCACCCGCGATGAATTCAGTGCCGCTATGGACCGGGACCCGGTGGTGATACTTCCATTGGGCGCCACCGAGGCCCATGGCCCGCATCTGCCCCTCGGCACCGACAGTCTGCAACCCGAATGGGTCGCCGACCGTCTGGCTGAGAGGATAGACGCCCTCGTTGCCCCGCCGGTCCGTTATGGGATGCACTCGTCCACCCGCAACATGCCGGGTACCATCGACTTGTCGTTCGAGACACTGTACCATCTCATATCGGACATACTCGAGTCGTTGGTACGGAACGGCGCCAAGAGGTTCCTGGTCCTTTCCGGTCATGCCGGCGGGTCACACATGACGGCCATCAAGGAAGCTTGTCGCCGGACGGCAATGGCCTACGGCTCACGCATAATGTTCCTCAGCGATTATGACCTGGCTGCGGAGTTGGCGCCCAGCAGGGGCGTCGCCACCGGCGACGGGCACGGAGGGGAGGTCGAGACCTCGAGGGTAATGCACATCCGACCTGACCTAGTCCGTGAAGACAGGCCTAAGGGAGAGTACATAAGTCATGGGTACATGGTGCTGCCTGACCCCGAATGTTGCTTCCCCCAGGGATTCGCCGGGGAGCCGGGGCGAGCCACGGCGAAACTGGGCGAGGAGCTCGATTGGCACGTGGTCAAACGTCTTGAAGAACTGATGATGAGGGACGGCCTTTGAACCCTGAAGACCTTAAGAGGATGGCCGCCGAAAAGGCGGTGGAGTTTGTAGAGGATGGGATGACGGTTGGATTGGGCACCGGTTCGACAGCCTATTACGCCATCAAGGCGGTGGGCAGATTGGTCGATCGGGGTTATGACCTGGAGTGTGTCGCCACCTCATTGCAGACGGAGAGGATCGCCCGTGAGAGCGGCATCGAAGTGATGGACATGAACTCCGTCGATACTGTGGACCTGACCATCGATGGGGCCGACGAAGTCGACCCCTCCTTGCATCTCATCAAGGGCCTGGGCGGAGCATTGCTCCGTGAGAAGATAGTGGCCGCGGCCACGGATATGGAGGTCATCGTCGTGGACAGCAGCAAACTGGTCCAGAAGCTAGGCACCATATCACCCCTGCCAGTGGAGGTGCTGAGTTTCGGGAGCGACCACACCGCAGGCCGTCTAAAGGCGCTGGGTTGCGAACCGGTCCTGAGGACCAAGGAGGGCGAGGCATTCATCACCGACGGTGGCAATCTGATATACGACTGCGGTTTCCCGGACGGTATCGGCCACCCCTATCATATGGAGTCGAAAATAAACACCATACCCGGTGTGGTCGACAACGGTCTGTTCCTGGATGTGGCTAAGAAAGTGGTGGTCGCCCACCAAGATCGTTTGGAGATACTCGATAAGCCTCTGGCCTAGACTATCTTGCGGAGCTCCTCAACGTTGAGGAGTATGCCCTGCACACGCTGCTTCTCGTCTTCCTCTAAGGCATCGACGATCTCAGGGAAACCGACGGCCAGCTGATAGGCGTGAACCGGTCGGCCCTTACCCTTCTTCTTGATGTCCCTCTTCTCCACCCACCCGCGGTTACGCAGTTCCTGCATCGCGATTGAAACCTCTGGTTGGCGGAGAGAGGTGGAGTTCTCAATATCCACTGAGGTGGTCTCTGGAGTGTTCTTCAGGAACACCAGTGTCTTGGCCACATTCTTTCTCATGCCTGTGTTGAGCAACAGGTCCACGAGTCTCTCGTCCTCTGGTTTCCAAGTGTTTTCTGTCATAGTTTGTATAAAAATAATTATTCTAATTATATAGACCTTTGCATTAAACTAAATTTATTTGATAATAACTGCTTGACCGCCGATCGGGACGCTGCAGAGCCTATTTCCCGACCTCGTCCCAGCCCATTGCGTCCATACGATATGTTTATGTATTATCGCTATCTAAAGGGTTTTTATACGACATCCGTATTAAGCACTGTCCCCTAAGGTGATTATTGTGAAGCTACCTAGGATCATTTCAACCTACTGCCCGCATTGCAAGGCCCATAGTGACCATGATGTGGAGCGCGTGAAAAAGAAGAAAGCGAGCGAACTAAAGTGGGGTCAGAGGCGTTTCAGGAAGGTCACTGCCGGTTACGGTGGTTTCCCCCGTCCCAAACCGGAAGGTAGAGAGAAACCGACCAAGAGGATCAACCTCCGATACCGCTGCAAGAGCTGTAAGAAGGCCCATCTGAAAGCCTGCTTCAGATCTAAGAAATTCGAATTAACCGAGTGATGGATATGACAGAAGATTTCGTAAGAGTAAAATGCCCGGACTGCAGCAATGACCAGATAGCGTTCCGGAAGGCGGCCACCGTTGTGGTCTGCAACGTGTGCGGTTCAACCCTTATCGAGCCCCAGGGTGGCGTCGGTAAGATAGTGGGCGAACTGCTCGAGGTGGTCGGCTGATGTCCCGCGCCCAGGACTATCCCGAATCTGGCGAGCTCGTTGTCTGCACTGTGAAGAGCGTCAAGAACTTCGGCGCCTTCGCCACTCTGGATGAGTACGGCGACAAGGAGGGTTTCGTCCATGTCAGGGATGTGGCCACGGGCTGGGTCAAATACATCAGAGACTACATAAGAGAAGGACAGAAGATAGTCTGCAAGGTCTTGGATGTCGATTCCGCCAAGGGCCATATAGACCTCTCCCTGAAATCGGTCAACGAGCATCAGAAGAGAGAGAAGATCCAGCAGTGGAAGAACGAGAACAAGGCCGAGAAGCTTCTGGAAATCACCTCCGAACGCCTGGGGATAACTCTTCAGGCGGCATACGATGCGTTCGGATACGACCTCCTGGAGGAGTATGAGACTCTGTACGGCTCCTTCGAGACCATCGCCGCCGCCCCTGACGAGTTCCGTCGTGAGAACAAGGGCGACTGGGTTGAAGCTTTGATCGAGGTTGCGGTGGAGAACGTCACGCCGCCTTATGTACAGATCGAGGCCTTCCTCGAGCTGACGAGCGCCGCCCCTGACGGCGTGGACCGTATACGCAATGCCCTTCTGGCCGCAAGGGAGGCCCCCGGGGACGCCAAGATCAGGATCCAGTACGTCGGCGCCCCGCGTTACCGCGTGGTCATAACCGCTGACGAGTACAAGATAGCCGAGGACGTTCTGAAATCGGTTTCATCTCTGGCCCTGGATAACATCGTTTCTGCGGGCGGAGAGGGCGTCATAAAGCGCGTAGGCAAATCATGAGGACCTCCCTGAGGACCTGCCCGCGTTGCGGTGAATACACTCTTAAGGAAGAATGCCCCATTTGCAATGTGGGTAGCAAGGTCCCCGTGCCACCGCGTTTCTCACCCGAGGATCGCTATGGACGCTATCGCCGCAAGGCGATCTATGGAGAATGATGACGATGGAAAGCATAATTACCGTAAACACCGAGGAACCAGAGCTCAAGGACTCTATCCTGATAGAGGGACTACCGGGAGTGGGCAACGTCGGCAAACTGGCCGCCGAGCACCTCCTGGAGAACATCGATGCGGTGAAATTCGCTGACATCTACTCCAAGCATTTCCCGCCCCAGGTCGTCCTGGATGAGGATTGCGTCGTCAACCTGGTCAACAACGAGGTCTACTACGCCAAGGATGTAGGCGACGGCAAGGACCTCATAATCCTGGTCGGGGACTATCAGGGTTTGACCCCCGAAGGGCAATACGAACTGTCACAGCACATCATACAGATGTGCATGGGCCTCAACGTCAAGACCGTCTACACCCTGGGAGGCTATGGAGTCGGTAAGATCGTGGAGTCGCCGCGGGTGCTGGGAGCTGTGACCTCAGCAGATATGAAAGAGGGCCTTGAGGAGCATGGTGTCGTGTTCTCCGCTGGCGAGCCGGGATCCGGCATCGTGGGAGCGAGCGGGCTGCTTCTAGGTTTGAGTAAGATCTACGGCATAGAGGCCGCCTGCCTGATGGGGGAGACCTCCGGTTATTTCGTGGACCCCAAAGGGGCTGAGGCCGTGCTACGGGTGCTCAACAGCATCATAGGGCTGGAGATGGACATGACCTAGCTCGAGACCAAGGCCGAGCAGGTCGAGCAGATAACCTCCAAGATAAAGGACATGGAGACCAGTCAGGAACCCAGTCGAGAGGACCTGCACTACATCGGTTGATTCTCGCACCGATGCTTTAGGACCCAGCGCAACTGCGATACCAGTTTGTTCCAGGTCGATCGTTCTCAACCAGGCTAAGTGGTGACCGCCGTGATCGGAACGTTAACCATAAATATGATATCAATAATCCCAGAGACACCCGACTTAGCTTAGACTGGCCAGAGCGGCTGACTGTAGTGGGTTACCGGGAAGACCGGTGCAGCCGCCGATATCAGCAGATCCCCAGTTCAAATCTGGGAGTCGGGACCATTCCTTTCTTTCAATCGATTGGATGGACCCATTGGTCGTCCATTTTTACGACATCGACAGGGTGAAAGAGTTGATGTTTGAGAGTTTTGTAAACTCTTGACTATCCAATCTGAACGTCATACCCGCGAGCACAGTTTCATCCACACTTCCTCAGAATCGTCCATTACCTTACCGGCATCGAGTGTCAGTACCTTGCGGTCATGCATCAGGAGATCGCCCTGGCACAATACCGTCTTCACATTCAACGCATTGCCAGAATAGACTATATTTGACACCAGATTCTCAGGCAACAAAGGGCGCAGGTTGGGAGACTTACCGTCTAGTATCAATATGTCAGCATACTTTCCAACCTCTAATGAGCCCAGATTGTCGCTCATGCCTATAGCTTTGGCACCTCCCCGAGTGGCCATGTCAAGAAGTTGTTGAGCCGGTGTAACGGTCGCGTCCCAGCGGCTCGACTTCTGCAGAAGGCCCAAGGTCTTCATCTCCGCGAACATGTCCAAAGAGTTGTTGGTGGAGCTTCCATCGGTACCGATTGAGACAGTGACGCCATACTCAATCATCTCCGGTATCGGAGCTACACCGCCGGTGGCGAGTTTCATGTTGGATACCGGACAGGTCGAAATGGACGCCCCTGCTTTTCCCAGTGCGCGTACCTCATTGATAGTAAGCCAGGCAGAATGGGCCGCTAGACAACGCCCATTGAGGGCTCCGATGGAATCCAGCCAATCCACTGGACGCATTCCAGTCTTGCGGTGATGTTCGTTGACCTCGCCCCGCGTCTCGGAGAGGTGGAATGTGAGAGGAGCCTGAATCTCCTCGGATAATGCACTTGCTTCCTGCCATGTCTCCTTACCACAGACATAGACGCCCTGAGGCCCAACCGCAGGGATTATCTTCCTCTCATCTGCGTACTTAAGACAGAATTTCCGACAGTTGTCCACAGGTTTTCCTTTTTGAGTTGTGAGTTCCTCATCCAGTACCGCCCATCCCAAGACTCCCCTGACACCGCACTCCTTCACAGCCTCGGCAATAATGTCCTGAGAATAATAAAGGTCTACGAACGTGGTCGTGCCAGAGCATATCATCTCCAGCAGACCCAATCGAGAGCCTATGGCGATGTCATTGTCACTGCGGTCGGCATCAACCTTGAACACCTTCTGCAGGAAATCAGGGAAATTGAGGTCGTCAACGCTACCCTTCATCACTGTCATGGCCACATGACAATGGGTGTTGATTAGCCCAGGCATTACAATGTCGCCGCTTGCGGATATCTCATGGTCGACATCGTCACCGACCTCACCTACAGCGGCGATGTGCTCCCCTTCGATGAGCACGTCACCGCGTATGATGCTCCTCCTCGCGTCCTGAGTGACTATCCAGGCGTCCCTGATCGCGGTTCGCATACACCTGGATATTGTTGACTCAATAACAATCTATCGACAAGGGACTGTACTCGCATGTGTTACCGTCTTTTGCAACGATCCATTATTGGGGCCGATAAGGTCAGGATTCAAATACCTGCACCAGAATCCAGTATCATGGGAGAGAGAAAGGTTGATTATCGTCCCCTCGGAGTTACGTTGATCGGTTACCTCTACATCCTGGGTGCGCTTTTATTCCTCATTGCCGCTGTTGTTCTCTTTCTCAACGTCATAGATGAGGCTTTGATCACAGACTACCTCCCCTCTGCCGAACCTTTGATGAACATCATCATCGGAGCGATGATCATCGGCGGTGCCTCCATGCTCGGGATAGGGCTTCTGTTCCTGAACGGTTTCAAGATCGGGTACTACATCGTCCTCGTGCTGCAGATCTTTAGTCTCATCGGCGATATATTTGATCTGAGCTCCAGCAGCCTGGTGTCGATCCTGATCTCACTGATAATCATCTTCTATCTGTTCAAGCCTCATGTCAAGTATTGGTTCGGGGTCTGAGACAGAACTGCAATTTCGGCAGTTGTCTGAAACCGATTCAGTGGGAAATCCTGAGCGGGTTACACTTTTCGAGTTGGATTATCGACATTAATATAATCAGACCGCATAATCCCAGACATGGTCAGCATCACCTTCCTCGGGACAGGCGGAGGAAGATTCGCAACGATATATCAGACCCGCTCCACCGGAGGCATGTTGATTGAGGACCGGGGCAGGATTCATCTCGATCCCGGACCGGGCGCCTTGACGAACATGGCGAGACTCGGTACAGACCCCGCCTACACCGATGCCATCGTCATATCACACTGCCATCCTGACCACTACTCTGATGCTGAGGTGCTTGTGGAGGGGATGACCCGCGGCGGTATAAACACCCGCGGTACTCTAGCGGGAAGCGTCAGCGTTATCGATGGTTTGGAAGGGATGCGCACTGCAGTCTCCGAATATCACATGCGCCTACCGCAACAGACAGTGGCCATGATACCAGGGGACGAACTTGAGATTGCAGGGACTCCTGTGAGCATTACACCCACGAGACACACCGATGCCAGCGGGGTCGGCCTCATATTCCATACCACGGCTGGTGACGTTTCCTATATGGGAGACACCAACCCTAGCGAGAGTGTAACCAACGCACACAAGGGATCGAGGGTGCTGATATTGAATATCACCCGTCCCTTCGGCGCCCGGTTAAAATGCCACCTCTGCAGCGAGGATGTGGCGGACATAGTCGATACGGTTAGACCAGAGATAACGGTACTAACACACATGGGCGTGAAGATGGTCCAGGAAGGCCCAGAAGAACAGGCCCGGATTATATCGGAGATCTGTGGAGGAAGGATACTGGCCGCACGCGATCTCATGCGGTTGGAGATCGGCGACTCGATAAATGTTCAATGATTAACATTTATATAGTAGTGCTATCATAGTTAGAATACTCCAAGGCGGATGGGCCGTTTCTCCTCCTTAGAACCATGCATCCCCTTCCCGTCGGCCTTGGAGATTTTCTCCACAAAGAAATAATACCGACCTAGACATTGTTGCAGACATGGGTATAGAGGAGAAGGTGCTGGCAAGGCTGTTGCCTACCGGAGAAGAGGAGTCGGCGTTGAGCGAGGCCACCGCCGATCTCGTCTCAAGACTCTCCTCTGACGATGAGGCCCGGGAACTAGGTATGGAACCACGGCTCGTAGGGTCTGTGGCAAAGGGAACATACCTGAGAGAACCTGACCTCGACGTCTTCCTCGTATTCCCAATAGACACGCCGTTCGATACCATGGCCTCCATCTGTGAGAGACTGGGAGGAACTAACCTGGACTCATTGGAACGACGTTTCGCTGACCATCCTTACGTTCACGGCCTGTTCTTAGGCTATGAGGTCGATCTCGTACCCTGTTACCATATGGAGATGGGTGAGCGGGTTGTGAGCGCGGTGGATCGGACACCTTTACACACTGACCACATCATAGAGAACATCCTACCGCATCAAAGGAACGAGGCCCGACTGCTCAAGGCGTTCATGAAGGGTATCGGCGTCTACGGTGCAGATTCCAGGTCCAGAGGGTTCTCCGGATATCTGACAGAACTGCTCATACTGTACTACGGCAATTTCATCTCCGTCCTAAATGCCGCCGCTGACTGGAAGCAAGGTGAAGAGATACTCACCAATTCGGGCGTAGGCGGGTTTGAAGACAACCTTATAGTCAACGACCCGGTGGACCCCCGCCGGAACGTGGCCTCGGCCGTACACATTGACAGCCTGTCCGTTTTCATACATGCGTCCCAGGAATACATTGTCAGAGGGGATGAAAGGTTCTTCTTCCCCCGCATGAAGGCGATAATGGGCGTTAACGATGCCCTCGAAGCTATTTCGGCCCGCGGCACGAGACTGCTGTGTGCCATCGCCTCTGTCGGTGAGCTCAGCGATGATAACCTCCATTCCCAGGCGCACAAGGCACTGAACGGATTGTCCCTCCTGCTCAGCAGGAGGGGGTTCAAGGTCTTGAACTCAAAGCATTACCACGATGGTGACCTGTATTTCATATTCGAGTTGGAACACGACACCCTGCCGGTGGCGGAACTGCACAACGGGCCGCCGGTGTGGGTGGACAACTCCCAGGACTTCCTCTCCAAATGGAGGGGCGCATCTTTCGGGCCTCCTTTCATAGAGGATGGACGATGGAAGGTATTCAGGAGACGGTCGTCAACGACAGCCGCGGATGTGTTGCGTTCCAGTCTGAAAGAGGCTTCGTTGGGTGCGGGACTCAGCCGGAACGGCATGACGGTTCTGGATCATGAAGGAACTCTGAAAGAGGATTTGATGGAGATAGTGACAGAATTCTTGGACACCCGCATGAGCTGGGATGTCTGAATTTCCAATCTTGTCCGTGAAGAATTCACATTGGTCTTCGATCGGGCCCTTCTTATCGGATAACTGACAATCCTCTTGGATGATCAGGAACTGAACGGAGGGTTCAAGGCGATTATCCATACGGCCAGGAACAGGAAGAGGAAAGTGAGATAGTTACCTAGAAGGGTCTTCTTCTCTATATCGGCGATATTGAAACGGAATACCTGCAGTATCGTACTCAAAGCTCCGAGGCTGACTAGAAGTAACAGGAAACCGGCCATGACGCCTAAAAGCTGATGGAGGAAGAATCCGAAAACACCCAGCACTATGGCCAATAGTACAGTGACTCCGAGCATCTTTGTGGTGTAGATGTCCGTCTCAAGGAATTGCCTCTCGTCGAATTCGGGAGGTACGAACTCGTACTCCTCCTCTTCCTTCTTCTTAGGGGCCCTCCTCTTCTTCTTGGCCATGTCCCTTGAACTACACTTGTATTATAAATCTTTTTGACGTGACGAAGACTTATTCGATTGAATACGAGGACTGGGTGAATCTGAGTACTCGCATGTAGTTTCAGCACACCCTCTCCTTGTCCTTTAAAAGATATATGTCACATAGACATTGGTGATAGTATGGCCAACATTAGTCTAGAAGAATTACCAGGAGTAGGACCCGCCATATCAGAGAAACTCCGCGAATCAGGATACAAGGACATAATGGCCATCGCCGTAGCTTCCCCCAAGACGCTCGCAGACGAGTGCGATATAGGGGAGAAGAAAGCCCAGGACATCATAGAGGGTGCAAAATTGTACGCTGATGTGGGCGGCTTCGAGAGCGGCGAGGACATAATGGAACGGAGGAAGCTCATCAAGAAGCTTACCACCGGATCCAAGGCCTTTGATGAACTGATGGGAGGAGGGCTCGAGAGCCAGTCCATAGCGGAATTCTACGGTGAGTTCGGAAGTTGCAAGACACAGGTGTGTTTCCAACTGGCAGTCAATGCCACCCTACCTGAGGAGATGGGTGGGCTCGACTCTGAAGTCATAATGATCGACACCGAGAACACATTCCGTCCCGAGAGGATCGTGCAGATGGCCGAACACATCGGCGTCGATCCGGTGGAGACTTTGAAGAAGATCCATGTAGCCAGGGCATTCAATTCCCATCACCAGATACTACTGGTCGAAAAGGCTGCCGAACTTGCAAAGGATATGAAGGTCAAGTTGTTGATAGTGGACTCGTTGACATCCCACTTCCGCGCCGAGTACGTGGGCAGGGGGTCGCTGGCCGAGAGGCAACAGGTTTTGAACCGTCACATGCACGACCTTCTGGAATTCGCCACCCTGAACAACGCGTTGATCGCGGTTACGAACCAGGTGTCGTCCAAGCCTGATGCTTTCTTCGGAGACCCGACGAGGCCCATAGGCGGACACATCGTAGGTCACACCGCTACCTTCCGCGTCTACCTGCGCAAGGGCAAGGCGGGGAAGAGGATCGCGCGTCTTGTAGACTCGCCAAACCTTCCCGAGGGAGAGGCTGTTTTCACCATCACAGAAGATGGTATAATAGACTGAAACCAATACAGGGCCCACATGGGTCCATTCTTTTTCGAACTCTCCGGTGAGCATCCCACGATGCCTCTAGCCGAGGCTTTATCGCTCATATCCCTGCAGAAGTCCGAACCCCTGCAATCGGGACCCGGATACGTCATCTGCAATCTGGATGAGGATCAGTTGGACGAAGTATGCGACCGTATAGCGTTGACACATCGTATTGGTCGCCATCTTTTGACATGTCAGTATAAGGACCTATGGGAAAAGGTGAAGGACATGGACGTCCCCGATGGGACTTTCTCGGTACGTGTCAAACGCTTTGAGAACGTCATGCCAAATGTAGACACGAGAGTGATTATCAACCGACTCGGCGGCGTTCTGAAGGATAATAACGAGGTGGACCTGAACAACCCTGACAACGAGGTGAGGGTCTTCCTGTCCGACCGTGTGAGCATTTACATCGTCGACCGCACCATAGACCGCAAGGCCCTGGAGGCCCGGAAGGTCTCGGAGAGGCCGTACTTCTCGCCCATATCCCTCCATCCGCGGTTTGCCCGGGCACTTATAAACATGTCAGGTGTGAGGCGAGGGGAAAGGATGCTGGATCCGTTCTGCGGTACGGGCGGGTTGCTGTTGGAAGCGGCTTCGATGGGTATATTGCCGATCGCTAGTGACATATCCGAGGACATGGTGGAAGGGTGCAGGAGCAATCTCGCCCACTACGGATACGAACTCCATGATTCGGCAGTCTGTGACATCGGAGATATCCCGGACCATTTCGGTCACCTGAAAGCCGTGGTCACCGACCCTCCTTACGGCAGGTCCACCAGCACCGGCGGTGAGGAGCTGAATCATATATACAGAAGGACTTTGGAAGCTAGCTTCGACGTCCTGACCGACAATGGGATCCTGGGAATCACATTGCCCTATAAACTTGGCGCTATCAAAGGCTACCAGGAGCGGTATGTATTCTCCCAGAGGGTCCATCGTTCTTTGACCAGACATTATCATGTGCTCGCAAAGTACAGGTTGTGAGATTATCACGACTGAATCGGCAAAGGCATGAAACACATTAAGAGAAGAACCAGGGCCAGAGCCGCAACGACCTTTCGTCGGTTGTCCAATGGAGTCAGGTCGTTCAACGGCGGAGGATGGAAAATACCCAGGAAGTATATCAGGACCGCGAAGATCAACCAACCGGTGTAGGAGAAGGACATTATCAGGAGTATGGCGATGGTTCCCATCCCGAGCCATTTGGTGTTGTCTCCGAGGACTGACCGGGCGATGTGACCGCCATCCAACTGCCCGGCGGGCAATAGATTGATGCCGGTAACGAAGAGACCGAGCCAACCGGCGAAAAGGGTCGGATGCATCATGTAAGCTCCCGCTGAAGGGAACAGTAGCTCCACCAACTGCATCGCCAATGGGACTCCGAGATACATCAACGGACCCGACCCCCCGCCTACAGCCACCGAACCGACCGTGGTCAGATGGAATCCCAACATCAGGACTGGGATGGTGACCAGAAATCCTCCGATCGGACCTGAGACGCCAACGTCCAACAGTGCCTTCCGGGTCGGCAGGGGCTCCCTTATGGATATGAATGCCCCGAAGGTGCCTATCGGAGGTATGGACGGGATGAAGAAGGGCAGCGATGCATTGAGTCCATGACGCCGGGCCATATAGAAATGGGACAATTCGTGGGTGCCTAGTATCAAAAGTAGCGGAAGTGCGAAATAAACCGCCCCGTTGACGATGTTGTCCCAATTGAAAAGACTGAATGAATCATGATAGCTCCCCCACAACAAAGATCCTGAGAAGACCGTTGTGAGGAGTGTCAGGACCAACATTACCTGGTTCACACGGACCGAGCGAGCATTCACGGAGGGAAGCTTGACCACACCCAACTGTAGTCCGTTGCTTGCCTCCTTGACGGTTGCTGTGAACCCCATCGTCTTGAGGTTCATACGTAGTTTGTCAAAGTCTTCCTCCAAACCATGGGGCTTGGCAGCGACTTCGAAGACCACTCCTTCCGGCAGTACTCTGATCTGTTGGATGGGGAAGTCCCGCCCTACCTCCTTGACCAGGAGGTTCAGAGTGTCCTTTCCGGAGGGCATGTTCACCTGTAATGACTATTATATGAATAAACTAGCGCCCTAACATCATAATTGCACAAACAAATTTAGATAGGGAAGAGGATGCCTGGCTGTGAACAGGTTCCTGCATTTGTTCCGTCTGGGCAATTGTTTCATGGGCATAATCGGCCTCATGGTCGCGGCCTTCATCGCCGGCGGTAGCGACATTGTCGATTATTGGCGTGAACTGACGTTGGCGTCCGTGGTCGTGTTCAGCTTCATCGCCGGCGGCAACTCCCTGAATGACTACATAGACCGCGAAGTGGACCGCTTGGCGCATCCCCAGAGACCCATACCCTCAGGCAGGATGAAGTCTGAAACGGCTCTGCATGTTGCCGGTGCGGCCTTTGTAATCTCTATAATTCTTGCTACATTCCTGAGCTATGCCGCTGCCACGGTGGTCGTGGTATCGATATTTCTGATGATGGCCTATGAGTTCCGTTTCAAGAAAACAGGTATAGTCGGAAACGTGATAATCGCGATACTGACTGGATTGTTGTTCATTCTCGGGGGTGTTGTCGTGGACGGTGTGATGAACACTGTCGCCATAGCGGGCATGGCCGGACTGGTGACGATCGGCCGGGAGATCACCAAGGACATCGAGGACATGTTAGGTGATTTCGACCGACAGACCCTACCGAAGGTCATAGGCGAGCGGAACGCTGGAATCGTAGCGGCATTCTGTTACCTGGCCGGGGTTGCCCTTAGCATGCAACCGGTCCTGATGGACATCTTCAACCAACTCTATCTGGCGGTCGTCCTCGTCGCTGATGCAATCTTTATATATTGTGCTCTGGTTCTTTTTCAAGACCCACATAGGGGCCAGAAGTTAGCTAAGATCGGCATGATGGTCGCGCTGGTCGCATTCATATTCGGAGGATTGGGATGAAGGTCAAGGATTACCTACTGGAGAGGATAGCTGCTGGAACGATCCATATGACGCTGGTCGACCCTGACAAGCAGGCACCGGAACATGCGGCTGAGATAGCCGCCGATGCCGTGTCACTAGGAACCGACGCCATAATGATCGGTGGATCCACGGACATCACTCAGAAGAATCTTGATGAAACCGCTCTGGCCATCAAGGCTTCGGTGGACATCCCGGTCATATACTTCCCCTCTGGAGCCCATGCACTGTCCGCTAACTGCGATGCCCTGTACTTCATGAGTATGTTGAACAGCAGGGACGTCCGCATGGTCATAAGGGAACAGGCCATGGCAGGACCTATAGTCAAGAAGCTGGGCATCGAACCGATCTCCATGGGCTACATCATCGTCGAACCGGGGATGAAGGTCGGTGAGGTCGGCAATGCTGACCTTATCAAAAGGGAGGACCCGATGATGGCCGTGGGCTATGCGGTAGCTGCTGAGTACCTTGGCATGGAAATGGTGTATCTGGAGGCGGGCAGCGGTGCCAATGCGCCTGTGCCTCTAGAGATGATCGCCGCGGTCAAGGGCATGATATCCGTACCTCTCATCGTGGGAGGGGGGATAAGGGACGCTGAGGCCGCAGCCGCGGCCAAGAATGCGGGCGCCGATGCTGTCGTCACCGGAACCCTCGTGGAAGCTGACGGTTACCTTCAGGCTTTGGAAGCGGTCATCAAGGCCATCAAGTCCTAGTAACCATATCCAAGAACATCCTATGGACGCGGGCGTCGCGCGACAGTTCTGGATGGAATGAGAGGGCCAACAGGTTGTCCTGTCTCACCATCACCTTCGTACCGTCTATCTCCGCCAAAGTCCTGCATCCGCTCCAGACATCCTCTATCATGGGACCTCGGATGAACATCGCGGGGAAGGGATCATCCAAACCTTCGATGTCCAAAAACAATTCGAAGGACTCCTTCTGTCTACCGAAGCTGTTGCGACTCACACGCATGTCCATCAGACCCAGGAGTTCGGTCCTTGTCCTTTTGACATCGATATCGCCCTCCTTGGCCATCAATATGCATCCGGCGCAGGTTCCCATTATCGGAACGCCTGCAGAGGCAAGTTCCCTGATGGGGGCGTACATATCGAATCTTTTCAGAAGCTTGGCGATGGTTGTGCTCTCTCCCCCAGGGATTATGAGACAGTCTATGTCTGCCAGCTCTTCATTGTCCCGGATCTGTAGCGCCTCACCCTTCTGATCCCTCATCTTGAGAGCGTTTCGGATGGCCAAGACATGCTCTGGAACCGCCCCTTGTAGGGATAGAACTCCTACCTTAATCATCCTCATCACTGATCGTAGTTATCGCGCTGGTCGACTATGACCTTGGCCTTGACGACGTACTCCCTGCTGTTGACATCGCGGAATCTTATCCGAGGGGACTCCAACAGCTCTTCGTCGATACCTTCCTCGATCTCCGCTATTGCCATGACAGAGTCCAATATACGCTCCTGGAGGGCGCTGTCGGTGTCCTGCGCCTCTATGCAGAAGGTCAACCGATCCTTGTAATCCTGACGGTCTATCAGGACCTGGTAGCTGATGACCTCGGGGAACTTCAGGACCGCCTCATCGAAAAGAAGAGGGTAGACCTTCTGCCCCAGACCTATCTTGGTCATCAAATCAAGACGGCCGCCCGGTTTCCCGATGCGGTGGTTGAACCGGGTACCACAACCACAGGTGGAAGGATAGAGCGAACTTATATCGCGTGTCCTGTAACGCATGATCGGCGTTGCCTCTGAGTTCAGGCTGGTCACTATCAGCTCGCCCTTCTCACCCTCGGGCATGTGTTCCTCTGTCTCGGGATCTATCACCTCGAAAAGCAGGTTCGCCTCATCGGCATGGAGCCCGTTACGCTCATCGCACTCGATGGCACAGGCGAGGCCGAACTCCGTCATGCCCCACACATCGAGCACCGGGCAGCCCCATGCGTTCTGTAGCGTGTTTCTCATGGACTCCGACAACGGCTCCGCGGCGCAGATTATCTTCTTGATGCCCATTTGTCTCAGGTCGACCTTCTCGCCTGCCAGTACCGTTACGCGATGTATGAATGACGGGAGGCCTATGATATAAGATGATTTGTTCTCCTGGATGATGCGAATCTGCTCCTCTATGTCAACGCTGGCTGAGCTTGAAGATCCATAACCCGCGACCATGCAGGCCCCGGCCATCATCAGACTGGGATCCCAGGCGCCAACGGTCGGGAACATTATGTGCAAGACCTCCCCTTTCTGCATACCGACATTCATGAGTGCCGAGGATATGATGTCGATCTTGGAGAGAAGGTCCTCACGGCTGTAGAAGACACGCTTACGCACACCGGATGTTCCGGTGGTGGAGAAGGCCCTCTCCGTCTTGGTCATTGAAACGCAGAGGAAATGCATAGGGTCAACGGCCATCTCGTCGGGGGTGGTGAGTGGTATCTTGGTTAGGTCCTCATAGGCACGAATGTCCTCTGGAGCAACACCGGCCTTGCGATATCGGTCCTTGTAGAAGATGGAATTAGCTTCTGTGTAACGCATCTGCTCCCGTACGCGGTACAGTTGATATTCACGGAACTCGTCCGGACCTACCACGTCTAGCTTACGGGCGCCTATCGCATCTCTCAGCTCGGGGCTCCTGCGGAACGTGTCCTTGGCTTTCAAGGCCATCCATTCCTCGAGGGGGTGATCACACTCCTCCGGAATCTGTGTGGATAATAACTTTCTACGCACAACGGCGACCTTCACCCTCTTCTTTACAGTCTCCCAAGCACTCATATCGCTGAAATCCTGTGTAGTATAGATAATAGTATTGATTAAAATCCAGAAAGCATAAAACCATTAACTGCTGATATCTGATTGTGCCCGAGGATTGGAAATCGGTATCGAGATATCTTCAGGATGATGTGCGTATCAAAGGCGATGCCGTTGGCGTGAGATTCATCGGCAGTGCTGCAGAACTCAGTAGCTTCCGCGGACGCGTCATGCGGGACACAGCCGTATGCCAAATGATACTGAGGGCCAGATTCGATGGGCACGATGGCATCGTGGCCTCCGCCGCGGACACGATGCGATGCGTTTGGGGGGCGGCCGCGCTGGGGTTGATGAAGACTCCTGAGAGACTCAGTAAAGGTCTGCTCTACCTCGGTTTTGTTAACGATCTGCAAGCGGGAGCGGAGCTCCACTCCCACATGGGAATGATGGGAGATGGTGACGAAAGGGCGGGGGCGGTGGAGATCGTACCCCTATCACTCTGTGAACATGAGCCGGACGTCATCGTCATCTATGGCACGCCGGGACAGATGCTCAGGTTGACTATTGGATTGAATTTTGAGAAGGGAGGTTCGATTTGTAATCCGGTCACTGGACAGGCATCGGTCTGCGCCTCAATATCTAGGGCGCACTCCAAAGGAGAGCCTTCACTGGACATCCCCTGTATGGGCGACAGGCTTTACGGGCTGGTGGGCGATGATGAGATGGTCATGGTACTGCCGGCGGCGATGATGCCGCAACTGATAAGAGGCTTAAAGGGAAGCAGGGAGATGGCCCCTTATCCATACAGACCCTTCACCCGATGGTCCCCTCTCTTCCCACCACCGTTCCTACCAACCAAGGAAGAATTGGAACGTTAAGATTGTCAAATCGTGAATTGTATATATGGGGAGGACCTTAGCTAGAAACGCAAAGGTGGAGTGAAAAAGAATGGTACTTACCCCAGAGATGGCCAAGGCTGGCGTCACACCGCAGATGCTGTCGTCGACGCACAGATTCACGTGTCCCAATTGTGGGAAGGAGTTCAGCATGTTCCAGTCCCGGGCTATCGCCTGCAGGGGTTGCCCTAAGGTCAACCAGGGATGTAAGAACGTTCGCTGTGTCCATTGCGACAAGGAGTTCCCCATCCTTGGGTTCGTTGTCAACACCAAGGAGAAGGAGAAATTCCTGACCAACTACATGGGGAATGTGGTCGGTCGCCATTACAACAGTTTCGGGTATAACCGAAGACGTTGATTTTAATTAAAAAAAATGGGCCTGTGGCCCTTATTCCTTTATCTTCTCACCGTATGGTCTGAACACCTGATGACGGTAGAGTGTCTCACCGTCCTTGTTATTCACATTGAATAGGCAGAACGGTATCAGACGTCCATCTGGAGTGACCATGTGGATGCAGCAGCGTTCCCATCTCTCCGTCTCCCCCGTCCAAACATCCTGGAAAGCCATGGATGAGACGGTCAGATAATGGGTCTTGGCGCGACTGACGAAGGATTTCCAGCTGTTGTCGTCACTCTCCGATGGGCCGTCCATGGTCTCCTCTATGAACCTCCAGAACTGTGAGACCTCGGTACGTGTCTTTTCGGCGATGTTATCCGTGTTCTTCGGCGGGCCCAGTGCCATTGTTGTCATGGGGAACAATGATCCATCGGGAAGGACGACCGACAGGGACTTGATATCGCAATGGACATTGGAACAGGAGGTGGGTATGAAGTTATCGGCCTTTAGCATCCCCTTGGTCTGCTCCTCGATGGCCTTGGCGAGTTGAGGGAGGGAAACCCTATCCTCATCTGACGGCTCTATGGGATAACGGCCCACATAGAATATGGGCTGGAAATGGATGCCTTTGACGGTGGGCACGTTCTTGGCGGCGAAATCTATCATCTCACCGATGTTGTCGATGTTGATATTGGGGGACACCGTTGCCACCAAGGTCACGCCCATACCCACTTCTGCACAGTTGGCTAAGGCCTGCTTCTTGAGCTCGAAGAGATCCCTACCTCTTGTCTGGCGGTATATGTCGTCACGGGTGCCATCGAATTGGAAATAGAATGTGTCCACACCTGCTTCCTTCAAAGCTCGGAGATATTCGATGTCCTTGGCGATGCGCAGCCCGTTGGTGTTGACCTCCACGTGCTCTATACCCATCTCCTTAGCCAACCTAGCGATTTCGGGTAGATCGTCGCGTATGGTCGGCTCCCCACCGCTCAGTTGCACGCAACGAGGACTGGGTACGTAATCCACAACAGTCTGCAACATATTCTTTATGACATCCATTTCGGGATGGAACTTGTAATCGGTGTTGGACCTTGCGAAGCATATAGGACAGTTCATGTTGCAGAGGTTGGTCACCTCCACCACATTGAGGCATGTGTGTTGCTTGTGACCGGAACAGAGGCCACAATCCTGGGGGCAGTCCTTCAGCTCATCGATGACGAATTTCTCAGGTGGTTTCTGGACCGCTGCGAAATCGTAAAGGTGGAGATACTCATCCACCCCCTCCCATATCCTGACCTTCCATGTACCATGCTCATCGCAATTCTTAATGATGTACACCACGTCATCCTCGGCGACCTTCTCGGCCGGTATGGTCTTCAGACATTTCGGGCACAGTGCAGCGGTTTCACCTAACTTTCTGGACATGATCGCACCTATATCCCACCGGATTGGTACGGTCGGTAATAATGATTTGGAAAAGTGGTCTGAAAAAAAGAAAAGAGAAAATTAAGATGCCGCTTGCGCGGCGTTTGCGTCTAAGCCCTCTTGGCCTCGAAGAGACCCTCGGCTGCAGCGAGAGCGCTGGCAGCCAGGTACTCCTCGAACCAGGCCTCACCGGAGGTGGGTTCAACAAGAGCGGGACCGGAGCGGGTCGCACCCATGTAGGTCAGGTTGGCGTGTCCCTTCCTGACCTGGGCTCCGTTCTTCGCGTAGGTCCAACCCTCGGCATCCTCAGAGTCGAGGACGATGTCGAGGACCTTCATCTTGTGTGCGTAGCCAGACTCGACCACTGCATTTCCACCATCGACGGCGTAGACGGCATATACGGTGAGGTCTCCGATCTCCTTCTTGGCGAGATTGCTCGCGCCATTGGTGATCTTGTCGTTGGAGCCCTCCGCATAGTCGATGACAGCCTTGATGTCATCTTCCTTGAGGCCCCTCTTTCCGAGAACCTCCTTCACTGCGTCAGAGAATACGTACTCCATCATAATCACCTCACCATGTTCCGTATGTGCCGAAGTCCCTCGCCGCGCGGGTCATAGCGAGCAGGTTGCCCGGTATGGTGTACGGCGGTGTC
>PWJQ01000044.1 GCA_003560875.1 Methanomassiliicoccaceae archaeon | reverse complement strand
GGCCTGCACGGCGTGGGCATATCGGTGGTCAACGCTCTCTCCGAGCGTCTGGAGGCCACCGTGTGGCGCGACGGTAAGAAGCACCGTCAGTCCTTCATACGCGGCGTCCCGCAGGGCGGGGTGGAGTGCATCGGCGACACCGATGGCTCGGGGACGAGGATCAACTTCCGTCCCGACGGCGAGATATTCCCGATCCTGGGTTTCGAGTTCGAGGTGCTGCAGCACCGCCTGCGCAACCTGGCCTTCCTCAACAGCAACATCGAGATCACCTTCATTGACAAGATCTCCGAGAAGAGCGAGCACTTCCATTACGAGGGCGGCATCGTCGAGTTCGTGGAACATCTCAACCGCAGTCGCGAGGCGCTGCACGCGCAGCCAATCTACGTCAGCGGTGAGAAGGACGACATCGTCGTGGAGCTGGCGATGCAGTACACCGACTCCTACAGCGAGAACATCCACCCCTTCGTCAACAACATCAACACCGTGGAGGGCGGAACCCACCTCTCCGGTCTCCGCTCGGCCTTGACACGGACCCTTAACGACCACGCCCGCAGCCGTGGCATGCTGAAGAACGGCGAGTCCCTCAGCGGCGAGGACGTCCGCGAAGGCCTGACCGCCATCCTCAGCGTCAAGATACCCGACCCTCAGTTCGAGGGACAGACCAAGACCAAACTGGGCAACAGCGAGGCCCGGGGGGCGGTGGAATCGTTGGTCAACGACAAGCTGGCCGAGTTCCTGCTCGAGAACCCCCGCACCGGCGAGGAGATAATCAAGAAGGCCTTGCTCTCCTCCCATGCCCGCGAGGCGGCGCGCAAGGCCCGTGAACTGACCCGGCGCAAGACCTTCCTGGAGGGCACCAGCCTTCCCGGCAAGCTCGCCGATTGCAGCGAACGGGACCCCGCCAAATCGGAGATATTCATCGTCGAGGGGGAGAGCGCCGGCGGCAGCGCCAAACAGGGCCGCGACCGCCGGTTCCAGGCCATACTCCCGTTGCGGGGGAAGATCCTCAATGTGGAGAAGGCCCGCCTGGACCGTATATTGAAGAGCGAACAGATCCGCAACCTCATCACCGCCCTGGGCTGCGGCATCGGTGAGGAGTTCGACATCAACAAGACGCGTTACCACCGCATCGTCATAATGTGCGATGCCGACGTCGACGGCGCACATATCGCCACGTTGCTGCTCACCCTGCTGTTCCGTTACATGAGGCCTCTGATAGACCATGGATACGTCTACCTGGCCCAGCCTCCGCTGTACAAGATATGGAAGGGCAAGAAGGAGGCCTACGCCTACCACGAGCGGGAGATGGAGGTGCTGTACGAGGAGTTCGGCGAGAACGCCAACGTCCAGCGCTACAAGGGTCTGGGGGAGATGAATCCCCAGCAACTGTGGGAGACCACCATGGACCCCGAGACCCGCACCCTGCGTAAAATCGAGATCGAGGACGCCATACGCGCCGAGGAGCTGTTCACCACCCTCATGGGCGATGCCGTCGAACCCCGCCGCGAGTTCATATTCGCCCACGCGGCCGAGGTCACCAACCTGGATGTGTGAACATGAGTGATGAGAGGATAGTGATTCAGAGCATCGAGAATGAGATGCAGCGTTCATACATCGACTACGCGATGAGCGTCATTGTGGGCCGCGCCCTGCCCGACGTCAGGGACGGCCTCAAGCCCGTGCACCGCAAGATACTCTTCGCGATGCACGACATGGGCCTGCACCACAACCGCGCCCACAAGAAGTGCGCCCGTGTGGTGGGAGAGGTCCTCGGTAAGTACCATCCGCACGGCGACCAGGCGGCGTACTCGTCACTGGTGCGCATGGCGCAGGGCTTCTCCCTGCGCTATCCGTTGGTCGACGGCCAAGGCAACTTCGGTTCCGTGGACGGCGACTCGGCGGCGGCCATGCGTTACACCGAGTGCCGACTGTCCCGCATGGCGGCGGACATGCTGGCGGACATCGACAAGGACACCGTGGAATACGTGGAGAACTTCGACGGCTCCTTGACCGAGCCCTCGGTGCTCCCTTCGAGGCTGCCCAACCTGCTGGTCAACGGTTCGTCCGGCATCGCCGTGGGCATGGCCACCAACATCCCGCCGCACAACATCGGCGAGGTCGTCGATGCATTGGTGCATCTCATCGACAACCCTGACGCCGAGGTCCCGGACCTCATGGAGTTCATCCAAGGACCGGACTTCCCCACCGGCGGCACCCTGCACGGAATCCACGGGGTGCTCTCAGCGTACGAGACCGGCCGTGGCAAGGTGAAGATCAGGGCCAAGGCGGATATCGTCGACGACGATGTCCGCGAGACCATAATCGTCAGCGAGATACCGTTCCAGGTGAACAAGGCCTCCCTGATAGAGAACATCGCCGAACTGGTCAAGGACGGCCGTGTGGACGGTATATCCGACCTCCGCGACGAGTCCGACCGCGACGGCATGCGCATCGTCATCGAGATCAAGAGGAGCGGCAACGCCGAGGTGGTGCTGAACCAACTGTACAAGCACACCCAGATGGAAACGACGTTCGGGATAATCAACCTCGCCCTGGTGGACAACCAGCCTTGTCTGATGTCCCTGCCGGAGATGCTGACCCATTACCTCGATCACCGCAAGGAGGTCATCATCCGCCGCACCGCCTACGAGCTGGCGCAGGCGCGGAAGAGGCACCACTTACTACTAGGCCTCATCAAGGCCATCGACCGTCTCGACGAGACGATAGACACCATTCGCTCATCGGCATCCCCGGAGGAGGCCCGCAACTCGCTCATAGCCCTGCTTGACATCAGCGAGGAGCAGGCCAAGGCCATCCTGGAGATGAGGCTGCAGAAGCTCACCGGCCTGGAGCTGGAGTCCCTGCGGGAGGAGTTCCGGCAGATCCTCCTGCTCATAGCCGACCTGGAGGACATCCTGTCCTCCGACGAGAGGGTCAAGGACATAATCAAGGAGGAGCTGACGACGGTACGCTCGCAGAGCGCCGACGCACGCCGCACCGAGGTGCAGGCCGACGCCCTGGACATGGACCTCGAGGACCTGATACCGCGTCAGGACCTGGTCATCATCATCACCCATGACAACTACATCAAGCGCATCCCCCTGGACACCTATCGGCAGCAGGGCCGCGGCGGCACCGGCATGACCGGCATGGGCACCAAGGACGAGGACCAGGTGGTGAGGTTGTTCGTCGCCTCCACCCACGACTACGTGATGTTCTTCACCAACCACGGCCGCGTCCAATGGCTCAAGGGATACAACCTCCCCGCCGGCGGCAGGCACTCCCGTGGTAAGCCGATAATCAACATGCTCCCCGACCTGCAGCCGGGGGAGAAGGTCATGACCACCATCTGCGTCCCCGGTTTCGAGGACGACAGCTACCTGCTCTTCTCCACCCGTCGCGGGGTGATCAAGAAGACCAGTCTCGGCGCCTACTCCAACGTCCGCGCCCGGGGCATCAAGGCCATCCGCCTCGACGAGGGCGACGAGCTGGTGGAGACCCGTCTCAGCGACGGCGGCCAGCAGGTCGTCCTGGCCACCGCCCTGGGGCAGGCGGTGCTGTTCGCCGAGTCCGATGTGCGTCCCATGGGGAGGAACACCCGCGGCGTGAGGGGCATAACCCTGCGCGATGACGACCGGGTGGTCGGCATGGCCGTCGTCGGTACCGAGGACATGCTCCTGACGGTGACCGACCGCGGCTTCGGGAAGACCACGCCGGTGGCGGACTACCGCCGCACCCGCCGCGGCGGCAAGGGCGTCATAACCATCAAGACCGGCGGCAGGAACGGCAAGGTCATCGCCGTACGCAAGGTCGACGCGGACGACGACCTCATAATGGTTAGCCGCCAGGGAAAGGTGATGAGGATCGCCGTGGACGGTATCCGTGTGGTGGGAAGGAACACCATGGGCGTGCGTGTGATGCGTCTCAGCGAAGAGGACAGCGTCAGCGCCGTGGTGAGGTTGAAACCGACGGATGACGAGGATACAGACCACATTTATTAATAGAAAACAACACAATCAAATTAAGACGCGGGAAATATATCTATGAGGGGTACCTGGTTTGAGAGAAGGCAGCGATCCGAAATGGCAGGTCATCGAGGAGTTCGAGAAGACACTCCGCGGTATAGAGACGGACATCATCGCCCGCAAGCGCGAGGTGGCATCCTTAGAGAGCGACCAGGTGGAGAGGGATCGCAAGCTCGACCTCCGGGAGAAGGAGCTCGACCTCCGGGAGAAAGGTCTGGACGAAAAGGACGAAGGCCTGAAACAGCGGCAGAAGGAACTGGACGACTACAAGACCGAGCTCGGCCGTCAGGGGGAGGAGATCGACCAGATCCGCGATGCCGTCGGCGACTACTACGCCCGTCTGGCCAGAAGGGAGGCCGACCTGGACTCCCAGGAACGCGAACTCCTGATCCTGTTGGAGAGGACCGAGACCCACGAGAACCGCATCAAGGACATACTGGAGAGGATGACGGGCATCGACCAGACCCTGGAACAGGAGGAGGCCGCCGCCCGGCGGGCCTTGGACGACATCCTCTCGGTACGCGAGAAACTCAGTTCCCGCGAGATAACCCTCCTCGAACAGGCCAACGCCATATCCTCGGCGAAGAAGGTGGTTGTGGAGGAGCACCGTCGCTTCATGGACTGGGGCGCCAGGTTGAACGACAAATCACGTCAGATCGAGGGCCTGGAGATGGAGCTGCGGCGTATACGGAAGGGATGACGCTCACTACATGCAATGAAACGGATGACATTCGACGGTGATGATGGGATATGACCATGGCTGCTGAGGGGACGGAGAGGAGGAAGGCGATAGTTACCGCGATTATGTTACTTCTGGTGACATTCTCCGGACTCGGGGCTATGCTATGGGCTGCGGACGGCGTGTCCGCCACGGGCGACCACAATTCCGACGAGTGGGTGATAGATTATGAGTTGGAGATAGGCAGTGACCTGTCCTGTCAGGCGAACATCACCATCGTGGACGGCGGCGTGCTCACGGTCAGTAACGCAACGCTGCAGATGGCCAGCGGTACGGTTGGGAACCTCACCATAGTGGTGGGCCACGGCGGTTCTCTGATATTGGAGAACGCTGAGATAATCGCCTATCCGTACACTTTCGATGCCGAGGTGACCCTGGGCATACTGGTGGAGAACGGCGGTGTTCTCAAGATGACCGACTCCGCCCTCACATTCCCCGGTCACTTGGTGATCGACAACGCCCGCCTGGAGATGCACTCGTCGATCATCAACGGTATAGATTCCGCGGACCCCAACCGCACCCACTCCCCGGTCATCATGGGATTCTCCGCCGACGTGGTCTTGGTGGATTCACAGATAACCGACATTTTCACCGGTGACGATCCGGTCACCGCCCAATTCAACCACACCTTCGCCGAGGAGACCGTCCTCAGGAAGACGGTGGAATACAACATCAACCGTTATCCCGCCGACGTCACCCACGACCCTGACAATCTGACCAGGGCGTTCAACCCCGGTTCGCACTACCTGCTCCCTGGCAACACGGAGGCCGTGTTCGACGGCTTCGACCTCGGCGGCCTGGTGTTCGATGCCGGTGAGTACGACCTCAATCTCAACGTTCACTATCGCACCGTGTCCGATGACTTCGACACTTCCGTTCCGGTCGAATACGGCCGGGACGGGGTCCTTGCGGCATCCACCATAGAGATAGAGGACAGCTGGACGGTGGACAACAAGAACCCGCTGCAGAAGGAGAAGGCGGTCATAACCGACTACTCGTCCGTCGAACTGTCCACCATGCAGGTGTCCATCGACAACACCGACGATGTGGGCATAGAGATCGAAAGGATCTTCGTCAGCATAGAGGGAATCGGCGTCGACTCCTACCGCAACATCACCATGGCCGGGGACTCATCGTTCCTGGCCATCGACAGCGTGCTGCCCATCAACTTCGACGACAACGTGACGGAGCGCAACGCCCTGACGCTGATGGACTCCTCCCAGGCCTACTTCTACGGTGTGACCTTCGAGGACCCCACGGTCGGGGACGCCCCCCACGGTCGTGCGGTCGACTTCATCGACAGGACATTCACCGCCCTGCCCTTGGAAAAGACCGCCAATGACACAACAG